>NZ_SMKT01000006.1 GCF_004348735.1 Actinomadura sp. KC06 | reverse complement strand
ACCCGGCCCTGGCCCGCCTAGCCGCCCTCCGCTACGTCGAGGCCCTCTCCCTAGCCCTCGCGGACTAACCCAGGGGGGCGACCCCCTGGAACCCCGGTCACGGTCGGGGAGCTCAGCGGTTCTTGAATTGTGGGGGGCGTTTCTGGAGGGTGGCGGTCATGCCTTCGGCCAGGTCCTCGGTGAAGAAGGCGAGGGTCTGGACGGCGGTCTCCGCCATCAGCTGGCGGCGCAGACCGGGTGCGTCCAGGGACGCGTTGAGCAACTCCTTCGTGCGGCGCAGGCCGTAGGGGGACTTGGTGAGAAGCTCGTCGGCCAGCGCCTGCGCGGCGTCCAGGTCCCGGCCCTCGGGGGCGATCTCCGTGATGAGGCCGAGGGCGTCGGCGCTGGTCGCGTCCAGGCGACGGGCGCGGTAGGAGATCTCCGCCGCCTTGGCCGGGCCGACGAGGCGGGGCAGCAGCCAGGACAGGCCGCAGTCGCCCGCGGACAGGCCGAGGTCGACGAACGGCAGCACGAAGCGGGTGGTCGGGTCGGCGACCCGCAGGTCGCAGGCCAGCGCCCACGCCACGCCGAGGCCCGCGACCGGGCCGTGCAGCGAAGCGACAACCGGCTGTGGGATCTCCCGCAGGCGTGCTGTCACTTCGCCGGCGGAGGCGATGCCGCGGTGGAGTCGCTGGACGCGGCCCTCGGCGGTCTCAACCGAAGGGTCGCCCCCGCCCTGGATGTCCATGCCCGAGCAGAAGCCGCGGCCCTCGCCGGTGAGGACGACGACCTGAGTCTCCGGGTCGCGCATCAGCCCGTTGAGGACGTCGAGCAGCTCCTCCGCCAGGGCGGCGTCGACCGCGTTCAGCCGCTCCGGACGGGACAGGGCGATCGTGAGCACCCCGTCCCGCCGGTCCAGCGTGATCCCGCTCAACGGCTCAGGAGCCGAGCTGCTGGATCAGCGGGCCCATCTGCTCCATCGCATTCTTGTGCACGGCCATCGGCGCGTCCGCGCTGATGGCCGCCCAGTTGTCGCGGACGTCCTCCACCGACAGCGTCTCGCGCTGCCCGTAGCCGGGGCCCTCGGTGACGAAGACCTTCGCGATGCGGCCGCCGCCGACGGTGTAGACCTCGCCGGAGTCCTGGTTGGACTCGTGGACGAGGTAGGCGACGAGCGGCGTGACCTGCTCGACGCCCAGCTTGCCGGCGAAGTCGGCGGGCAGCAGGTCCTCGGTCATCCGCGTCCACGCGACCGGCGCGATCGCGTTGGCCTTGATGTCGTACTTGGCCCCCTCGTGGGCGAGGGTCTTGGTGAACCCGACCAGGCCCATCTTGGCGGTGGCGTAGTTGGCCTGGCCGAAGTTGCCGAACAGGCCCGCCGGGGACGAGGTGTTGACGATCCGGCCGTACCCGTTGTCGCGCAGGTGCGGCCAGGCGGCGCTTGAGACGAGGAACGAGCCGCGCAGGTGGACGGCGATGACCGCGTCCCACTCGTCCGGGGTCATGTTCTTGAACGACCGGTCGCGCAGGATGCCCGCGTTGTTGATCAGAATGTCGATCTTGCCGAACGCGTCCAGCGCGCTGCGCACGATCGACTCCGCGCCCTCGGGGGTGGCGACGTTGCCGGGGTTCGCGACGGCCTCGCCGCCGTTCTTCGTGATCTCGTCCGCGACCTCCTGGGCGGGACCGGCGGAGGCGCCGGTGCCGGCCCGGTCGCCGCCGAGGTCGTTGACGACGACCTTGGCGCCGCGCGCGGCGAGCTCCAGCGCGTGCCGCCGGCCGAGGCCGTGGCCCGCCCCGGTCACGACCGCCACCCGGTCGTCGTAGCGCAGTTCCGACATCTCAGTCTCCTCACATGCACCGAACGGGCACCGACTCTCCCCAGGTAACCATCCGGGGGTTACCCAGTGGTACCACTGAACCGAATCCCGCTCGGCCACACCCCCCGATTTCGTCCGGCATCTGGACGTCACTTCACTCCTGCGTACGATGGGACTTGGTAGGAAAGTTGCACGGAATGCCGCTTTTCGCCCGTTGCTGGGCGTAGTCTCCTCGCGAGGAGCAACGGAGGTCCCCGTACCGATGAGCCCCGCCGGCGCGTTCTCGCCGAACCCCCGCCCGTACCGCGTCGTGCAGTGGGCGACGGGCACGCTGGGACGCTGCGTGATCAGGGGCGTCCTCGACCGGCCCGACATGGAGCTGGCCGGCGCCTGGGCGCACGCCCCGGCCAAGGCGGGCGTCGACGCCGGGACGCTCGCCGGCCGCGACCCCGCCGGCGTCGCCGCCACCGGCGACGTGCAGGACATCCTCGACCTGGACGCCGACTGCGTCGTCTACGCCCCGACTCCCGCGCTCGACCGGTACGCCGAGCTCGACCTGATCTGCTCGCTGCTGTCGTCCGGCAAGAACGTGATCTGCACCAACGGCTACGTCTACCCGCAGGCGCACGGCCCGCAGTTCGCGAACGAGCTGGAGCAGGCGTGCAAGCGGGGCGGCGCGTCCGTGCACGGCAGCGGGATCAGCAACGGGTTCATGGCGGACGTGATGCCGCTGGTCCTGTCGCGGCTGTCCCGGCAGATCACGCACGTCTACGCCCGCGAGTGCTCCGACTTCGCCCGGCACCCGTCCTGGCAGATGGTGCACCACACGGTCGGCTTCGGGAAGGACGAGGACGCCTACCTGCGCGCCCTGCGGCCGCACCGCACCGTGATGCGGGCGCTGTTCGCCGAGAGCCTGCACCTGGTCGCCGCCGGCCTCGGCGTCGACCTGGACGAGATCGACGTGGACGTCGAGCACCGCCTCGCCCGCACCGACCTCGCCACCGCCGCCGGGCCGGTGCCGCGCGGCACGGTCGCCGCGGCCCGCTGGACGTTCAGCGGCATCGCCGCCGGACGGCCCGTGATCACGGTCGAGATCGTGCACAAGGCGGACGCCGCCCGGATGCCCGACGAGTGGGGTCGCCCCGGCTACTCGCTGCGCGTGAACGGCCGCCCGCCGCTCACGCTCACGGCCGACGAGAACTGGGTGTCCGACCCGATCTCCGCCGCGGCCGCGCACGTGCTCAACTCCGTCCCGGCGGTCTGCGCGGCCCCGCCCGGCATCCGCACCCACCTGGACCTGCCGATGATCTGCGGCCGCATGCGCATCTGAGAGAGCACACGGAAGGGAGCGGAGCGATGACCGCACAGGAGGTCGAGAGCGGACGGTTCGTCCGGCAGGCGAACCGGTTCACGGAACGGATCACCGCGGACGGAAGCAGCGGTCTCAAGGCCGAACCCGGCCGCTACCGGCTGTTCGTGTCGTACGCGTGCCCGTGGGCGCAGCGCGGCATGATCGTCCGGCGGCTGCTGGGCCTGGAGGACGTGATCGGCCTCGCCGTCGTGGACCCCATCCGGGACGAGCGCGGCTGGCGGATCCCCGGCCGCGACCCCGTCACCGGCGCGGAGTTCCTCTCCGAGCTGTACCTGCACAGCGACCCGTCGTTCAAGGGCCGCTACACCGTCCCCTGCATCTGGGACACCGAGACGAAGCGCCTGGTCACCAACGACTTCCCGCACATCACCACGATGATGGAGACCGAGTTCACGGCGTACCACCGTCCCGGCGCCCCCGATCTGTACCCGGAGGCGCTCCGTCCCGAGATCGACGAGCTGAACGGCGTCGTCTACACGACCGTCAACAACGGCGTCTACAAGGCCGGGTTCGCCACCGCCCAGGCCGCCTACGACGAAGCCGTCGACGCCCTCTTCAAGACGCTCGACGAGCTCGAAGCACGCCTCGCAGGCCGGCGCTACCTGTTCGGCGACCGGATCACGGAGGCCGACGTCCGCCTCTACACCACGCTGGCCCGTTTCGACTCCGTCTACTACTCGCACTTCAAGTGCAACCTGCGGCGGCTGGTCGACTACCCGAACCTGTGGGCCTACGCCCGCGATCTGTACTCGGTTCCCGCCTTCGGGGACACCACGGACTTCGACCACATCAAGCGCCATTACTACGTGACGCAGCGCAACATCAACCCGTCCGGGGTCGTCCCCAAGGGGCCCCTCCTCGACTGGACCGCCCCGCATAACCGGGAACGTTGACCTCATCCCCTCGTTATGCTGGCGGTTCTCCAGTAATCCGCACGAGAGGCACGACCCGACCATGCGCAGCCAATTCTTCGGAAACCTCGACCAGGGCCAGCAGCTTCCCGGCCACTTCGCGCTCCAGAACTCCAAGATGCTCCGGATCCACCTGAACGGGGACGTCCTGGCCCGGCAGGGGTCCATGGTCGCCTTCCAGGGCCAGATGGAGTTCGACTACGAGGGCTCCGGCGGCATCGGCAAGTTCATGAAGAAGGCGCTGACCGGCGAGGGCGTGCCGCTGATGCGCGTCAAGGGCCAGGGCCTGCTGTTCTGCGCCAACGACGCCGACGACATCCACCTGTTCTACCTGGAGAACGAGGGGATGACCGTCAACGGCAAGAACATCCTCGCCTACGACTCGCATCTGCAGTCGGACATCCAGCGCGTCCAGGGCGCGGGGATCGCGGCGGGCGGGCTGTTCAACACCACCCTCACCGGCACCGGCTGGGTCGCCCTCACCACCCACGGCACGCCCGTCATGCTCGACTGCGGCCGCGCCCCCACCTTCGCCGACGGCCAGTCGGCCGTGGCGTGGAGCACCAGCCTGCAGGTCGGCGTCAACCGCACCTTCAAGGCGGGCGCCCTCATCGGACGCGGCAGCGGCGAGGCCATGCAGCTCGCGTACCAGGGCCAGGGCTTCGTGCTCATCCAGGCCAGCGAGGGCCCGACCGTCGCGCCCCACACGCACTGACCCGGCGGCCAGGTCGGCCCAGGGGCACGCCCCCTGGGCTGACACTGCAGTAGCCTTGATTCGTCTCAGAACTTACCTGCGAGCTGCGGAAGAGGGCGATCTCCGCCGTGTCGACAGAGTCGTCGCAAACTAGTGCCGACCCAAAGATGACAGACTTCGGTGCCAACGAGTGGCTGGTCGACGAGCTGTACCAGAAGTACCTCGAAGATCCGAACTCGGTGGACGAGGCCTGGTGGAACTTCTTCGCGGACTACCAGCCGGACAGCCGGCCGACGTCCGCGACCCCCGCGTCCCCCCAGGCGCCCACCGACGGCGCGGCCCCGAAGCCCGCGAACGGCACAGCGGCCGCTCCGCCGACACCGCAGCGGCCCGTGACGCCCCCGAAGGCGAAGCCGGAGCCCGAGAAGGCGAAGCCGGCCGCGCCCGAGAAGGCGAGGCCCGCTCCGCCGCCGGTGCCCGAGGGCGCCGAGGAGGTGCGGCTGCGCGGGGTCGCGGCCCGGACGGCGTCCAACATGGAGGCCAGCCTGGGCGTGCCGACGGCGACGAGCGTGCGGGCCGTCCCGGCGAAGCTGCTGATCGACAACCGCATCGTGATCAACAACCATCTGAAGCGCGGGCGCGGCGGCAAGGTCTCGTTCACGCATCTGATCGGCTACGCGATCGTCAAGGCGCTCGCGGCGATGCCGGAGATGAACGCGGCGTTCACCGAGGTGGACGGCAAGCCGGTGCTGGTCAGGCCCGAGCACGTGAACTTCGGGCTGGCGATCGACCTGCAGAAGAGCGACGGGTCGCGGCAGCTGGTGGTGCCGAGCATCAAGGCCGCCGAGACGCTCGACTTCCGCCAGTTCTGGGCCGCCTATGAGGAGATCGTCCGCAAGGCCCGCGGCGGCAAGCTCACCCTTGAGGACTTCCAGGGCACGACGATCAGCCTGACCAACCCGGGCACGATCGGGACGGTCCACTCCGTGCCGCGGCTGATGCCCGGCCAGGGGACGATCATCGGCGTCGGCGCGATGGAGTTCCCGGCGGAGTTCGCGGGCGCGTCCAGCGACACCCTCGCCCGCATGGGGATCAGCAAGGTCATGACGCTGACCTCCACCTACGACCACCGGATCATCCAGGGCGCGCAGTCGGGCGACTTCCTGCGCCGCATCCACGAGCTGCTGCTCGGCTCCGACGGCTTCTACGACGAGATCTTCGAGGCGCTGCGGATCCCGTACGAGCCGGTCCGCTGGGTCAAGGACATCTCCGCCACCCACGAGGACGACGTCGCGAAGGTCGCCCGCGTCCACGAGCTGATCCACGCCTACCGGGTCCGCGGCCACCTGATGGCCGACACCGACCCCCTCGAGTACAAGCAGCGCCGCCACCCCGACCTCGACATCCTCAAGCACGGCCTCACCCTGTGGGACCTGGAGCGCGAGTTCGCGACCGGCGGGTTCGGCGGCAAGCCGACGATGCAGCTGCGCGACATCCTCGGCGTGCTGCGGATGGCGTACTGCCGGACGGTCGGCATCGAGTACATGCACATGCAGGACCCCGAGGAGCGCGCCTGGATCCAGGAACGCGTGGAGGTCCCGCACGACAAGCCGTCCCGCGAGGAGCAGCTGCACGTGCTGCGCCGGCTGAACAGCGCGGAGGCGTTCGAGACGTTCCTGCAGACCAAGTTCGTCGGGCAGAAGCGGTTCTCGCTGGAGGGCGGCGAGTCGGTCATCCCGCTGCTGGACTCGGTGATCTCGGCGGCGGCCAAGGCCAGCCTGGACGAGGTCGTCATCGGCATGGCGCACCGCGGCCGGCTGAACGTCCTGGCCAACATCGTCGGCAAGTCCTACGGGCAGATCTTCGGCGAGTTCGAGGGCAACCTCGACCCGCGCAGCGCGCAGGGCTCCGGCGACGTGAAGTACCATCTCGGCGCGGCGGGCGACTTCGTCGCCGACGACGGCTCCAAGATCCACTGCGAGCTGGTCGCGAACCCCTCGCACCTGGAGACGGTCGACCCGGTGCTGGAGGGCGTCGTCCGCGCCAAGCAGGACCTGCTGGACGTCGGCGAGGCCGGGTTCAGCGTCCTGCCGATCCTGGTGCACGGCGACGCCGCGTTCGCCGGGCAGGGCGTGGTCGCCGAGACGCTGAACCTGTCGCAGCTGCGCGGCTACCGCACCGGCGGCACCGTCCACGTGATCATCAACAACCAGGTGGGGTTCACCACCGCGCCGGAGTACTCGCGCTCCAGCGTCTACTCCACCGACGTGGCCCGGATGATCCAGGCGCCGATCTTCCACGTCAACGGCGACGACCCGGAGGCGTGCGCGCGGGTGGCGCGGCTGGCGTTCGAGTACCGGCAGACGTTCAAGAAGGACGTCGTCATCGACATGGTCTGCTACCGGCGGCGCGGCCACAACGAGGGCGAGAACCCCTCGTTCACCCAGCCGCTGATGTACGACCTGATCGACGCCAAGCGCTCGGTGCGCAAGCTGTACACCGAGGCGCTGATCGGCCGCGGCGACATCACCGTCGAGGAGGCCGAGCAGGCCCTGCGCGACTACCAGGAGCAGCTGGAGCGGGCCTTCACCGAGACCCGCGAGGCGGTGAAGCGGCCGCAGGAGCCGGGCTCGGTGGTCAAGCCGGACGTCGAGGAGCGCATCCCGATCGACCACGGCAGCGCGGGCTCGGCGATCCCGGCCGAGACCGTCAAGCGGATCATCGAGTCGCAGGTCAGCCTGCCGGAGGGCTTCACCCCGCATCCGCGGCTGCAGCCGATCCTGCAGCGCCGCGCGCAGATGATCGAGGACGACGCGATCGACTGGGCGACCGGCGAGCTGCTGGCGTTCGGCTCGCTGCTGATCGACGGCCACCCGGTGCGGCTCGTCGGGCAGGACACCCGGCGCGGCACGTTCGGCCAGCGGCACGCCGTCCTGGTCGACCGCAAGACCGGTGAGGAGTACACGCCGCTCAAGCAGTTCGGGCAGGGCGTGTCGAAGTTCTACGTCCACGACTCGCTGCTGAGCGAGTACGCGGCGATGGGCTTCGAGTACGGCTACTCCATGACGCGTCCGGACGCGCTGGTCTGCTGGGAGGCCCAGTTCGGCGACTTCGCCAACGGCGCCCAGTCGATCGTGGACGAGTACATCTCGTCCGGCGAGCAGAAGTGGGGCCAGCATTCCGGGGTCGTGCTGCTGCTGCCGCACGGCTACGAGGGGCAGGGGCCCGACCACTCGTCCGCGCGGATCGAGCGCTACCTGCAGCTGTGCGCGCAGGACAACATGACCGTGATCTACCCGACCACCCCGGCGAACTACTTCCACCTGCTGCGCTGGCAGGTGCTGTCGGGGCGGAACAAGCCGCTGGTGGTGTTCACGCCGAAGTCGCTGCTGCGGCTGAAGGCGGCCACGTCCCCGGTCGAGCAGATCACCGGCGGCGCGTTCCAGCCGGTCATCCCCGAGACCGACCCGGCGATCGACCCGGCGGGCGTGCGGCGCGTGCTGCTCACCACCGGCAAGATCTACTACGACGTGGTCAAGTCCCGCGACGCCGCGGGCGCGTCCGACACGGCCGTCGTCCGGGTCGAGCGGCTCTACCCGCCGCCGGTGGACGAGATCAAGGCGGAGCTGGCGAAGTACCCGGCCGGTATCGAGGTCGTGTGGGTGCAGGACGAGCCGGCGAACATGGGCGCCTGGCCGTTCATGGCGCTGAAGCTGCCGCACCACGTGGACGGGCTGAAGCTGTCGCGGGTGTCGCGTCCGGCGTCCTCGTCCCCGGCCGTGGGCTCGGCGAAGCTGCACCAGGCCGAGCAGGAGGCCCTGCTCGCCCGCCTGTTCGAGCCCAAGTAAACGAGTCCGTCGAGCGAAGCTCATCCGTTGAATGGCGGCGGGTGGGGGCTGGAGGACGGTGGACTCTGGGGGCTCCGGTGCGTCGCGCCGGAGCTCTCGGCGTCCCGGCCGGATCAGGCTGAATCAGTACGAAAGAGAAATCAGGCAATGTACTTCACCGATCGGGGCATCGAGGAGCTGACGGACCGGCGCGGCACGGAGGAGGTCAGCCTGGCGTGGCTGGCCGAGCGGCTGCGCGAGTTCGTCGACCTGAACCCCGAGTTCGAGACGTCCGTCGAACGGCTCGCCACCTGGCTGGCCCGGCTGGACGAGGAAGAGGACGGGTAGCGGCCGGGCCCGGGAGACCGGCCGGACCCGAACGCGATACATCTTGACTTTCCAGAAACGCGACATATCGTGTTAACTGGATGGAGGCCGCTCGGACGAAGGGGCGAACGCGATGTCGCGCTGGACGATCGACGAACCGACCACCCTCGACTTCGACGGCGTGGTCGCGCTGCGGGCCACGCTGATCGCCGGGACCGTCTCGGTGCTCGCCTCCGACGAGCGCCCGTCCATCATGATCGGCGACGTCGAGGGCCCGCCGCTGGTGGTCACCCACGAGGCGGGCATGCTCACGGTCACCCACGAGAACCTGTGGGAAGGCGTGCTGAGCTGGCTGCGCACCCAGCGGTGCCGCGCCGCCGTCACGGTGACCGTCCCGCGCGACTGCCCGGTCTCCCTCAACCTCGTGTCGGCCGACGCCGTCGTCACCGGCACGACGTCCCGCACGTCCATCAAGAGCGCCTCCGGCGACGTGACCCTCGACGGGGTCGCGGGCGCGGTCGACGCCAACACCGTCTCCGGCGCGATCGAGGCGCAGGGCCTGGACGGGGCGGTCTCGTTCACCTCAGTCTCCGGCGACCTGTCCCTCGCCGGCGGCTCCGTCGGCCGGCTGACGGCGCGGGCCGTCAGCGGGCGCGTCGCCGCCGACGTGAGCCTGGGCGGCGACGCCCGGGTGGACGTCAGCACCGTGTCCGGCGAGGTGGCGCTGCGCATCCCGTACTCCGCCGACGCGCACGTCACGCTGAACTCGGCCGCCGGGCCGCTGGACACGACGTTCCCCGAGCTCACCGAGCAGGACGGCCTTCTCGCCCGCACCCGGTCCGGCAAACTCGGAAACGGCTCGGGACGGCTGACGGTCAACACCGTGTCCGGCGCCGTCACCCTCGTCGGGCGCGACGACGACCCCGAGATCACCACCCCGCGAATGGAGAAGTGAGGACCCTGTGAGCCCCGTTTTCGGCCACGGTCGCCTGCGGCTGTACCTGCTGAAGCTCCTCGAGGAGAGCCCGCGGCACGGCTACGAGGTGATCCGGCTCCTCCAGGACCGGTTCCTCGGGGTCTACTCGCCCTCACCCGGCACGATCTACCCGCGGCTCGCCCGGCTGGAGTCGGAGGGCCTCGTCACCCATGAGGTGATCAAGGGCAAGAAGGTGTACTCGCTGACCGACAAGGGCCGCGAGGAGCTGGAGCGCCGCATGGACGAGCTGGCCGAGCTGGAGGAGGAGATCTCCGCGTCGGCGCAGGAGTTCGCCCGCGGCGTGCAGGAGGACGTCCGGCAGACCGTCCGGACGCTGCGCGAGGAGCTCACCCAGGCCGCCCGGACGATGCGCGACCAGGGCAAGACCACGTCCAAGGACGCCTGGAAGGAGAGCACCGGGCGCCAGAAGGACGAGTGGAAGCGCCAGAAGGAGTACTGGCGCGAGCAGAAGCAGGCGTGGAAGGAGGAGTGGCGGAAGAACTGGGAGGACGCCTGGAAGACGGCGACCGGCACCCGCGACGACGTCGCCCGCCTCAAGCTGGAGCGCCTGCTCCGCGGGTTCGTCGAGGACGTCCGCAAGGCCGCCAAGACGGCGCGGCTGGACGACGACGACCTCGCCGCCGCCCAGACCCTCCTCGACGAGACCCGCGACCGCCTGAAGCGGGAGATCTTCCGCAAGGACGACCGGTGACCCTCGGGGGGCCGCCGGTCAGGGCGTGAAGACGATCTTTCCGAAGAGGTCGCCCTCGGCCATGGCGGCGAACCCCTCGTGCGCCCGGCTCAGCGGCAGCGTCCGGTCGATCACCGGCCTGGTGCCCGTCTTGACCAGGAACCGCGCCAGCCGCTCGAGCTGGTCCCGCGTGCCCATCGTGGACCCGACCACCGACAGCTGCAGGAAGAACACCCGGTTCAGCTCCGCCGGCGGCACCGCCCCGCTGGTCGCGCCGGACACCACGATCCGGCCGCCGGGCCGCAGCGACTTCAGCGAATGCGACCACGTCGCCTGCCCGACGGTCTCGATGACGGCGTCGACCCGCTCCGGCAGCCGCGCGCCCGTCTCGACCGCCTCGTCCGCGCCGAGCTCCCGCGCCCGCTCGCGTTTCTCCTCGGTGCGGCTGGTCGCGTAGACGCGGTACCCCGCCGCCGACGCCAGCGCGATCGCCGCCGACGCGACGCCGCCGCCCGCCCCCTGCACCAGCACGGACGCGCCCGGCTGCAGGCCCGCCTTGTCGAAGAGCATCCGGTATGCGGTGAGCCACGCCGTCGGCAGGCACGCCGCCTCCTCGAACGACAGCCCGGCCGGCTTCGGCACGAGGTTGCGGCGCGGCGCCGCGACCTTCTCCGCCAGCGTCCCCTGATGCGCCTCCGACAGCAGCGACCGCTTCGGGTCGAGGGTCTCGTCGCCGCCTCCCCGGCCCGGGTCGCCGATCACCGAGTGGACGATGACCTCGTTGCCGTCCTCGTCCAGCCCGGCCGCGTCGCAGCCGAGGATCATCGGGAGCCGGTCGGCGGGCAGCCCGACGCCCTTGAGCGACCAGAGGTCGTGGTGGTTGAGCGCGGCCGCCTTCACCGTGACGGTCGTCCAGCCGTCCGGCACGTCGGGATCGGGCCGCTCCCCCGCGGTCAGCCCGTTCAGCGGATTGTCTGCATCGATCTTCGTAGCCGTGACAGCGAACATGGATCGCACACTAACCGTCCGCCCCGCGGCGAAACGGCCCGCCCCCCAGGGGACGGGCCGTACGACCGGGATCGCCGGGTCAGAGGACCTTGGACAGGAAGTCCCTCGTGCGCTGGTGCTTCGGGTCGGCCAGCACCTCGCGGGGCGTGCCCTTCTCGACGACGACGCCCTCGTCCATGAAGACCAGCGAGTCGCCGACCTCCCGGGCGAACCCCATCTCGTGCGTCACCACGATCATGGTCATGCCGTCCAGCGCGAGCTGCTTCATGACCTCCAGCACGTCGCCGACCAGCTCCGGGTCCAGCGCGGAGGTGGGCTCGTCGAACAGCATCAGCGCGGGCTCCATGGCCAGCGCCCGCGCGATCGCGACCCGCTGCTGCTGGCCGCCGGACAGCTGCGACGGGTAGCTCTGCGCCTTGTCGCCCAGCCCGACCCGGTCCAGCAGCGCGAGCGCCCGTTCGCGGACGTCCGCCTTCGGCAGCCGCTTCACCCGGTGCGGCGCCTCCATGATGTTCTCCAGCGCCGTCATGTGCGGGAACAGGTTGAACCGCTGGAACACCATGCCGATCTCGCGGCGCTGCGCGGCGACCTCGCGGTCGCGGAGCTCGTAGAGCTTGCCGCCCGACTCCCGGTAGCCGACCAGGTGGCCGTTCACCCACAGCCGCCCGGAGTCGATCTTCTCCAGGTGGTTGATGCAGCGCAGGAACGTCGACTTGCCCGACCCGGACGGCCCGACGACGCACATCACCTCGCCGGACTTGACCTCCAGGTCGATGCCCTTCAGCACCTCCAGCCGGCCGAACGACTTGTGCACCGCCTCCGACCTCACCATCACGTCCGCGACGGCGTCCGGCACGCTCATGCTCCTCCTCCCCCGCTGCCGAAGCCGAGGGCGCGCAGCGCGGCCCCCTTCTCCCTGGGGGCTCCCGCCCCGCGGGCGAAATGGCGCTCGATGAAGTACTGCCCCACCAGCAGGAAGCTGGTCAGGATCAGGTACCAGATGCAGGCCGCGACCAGCATCGGGAAGACGTTGAACGTCCGCGAGCCCACGGCCTGGAGCTGGAAGAACAGCTCGTTGGTGACCGGGACGAACGCCACCAGCGAGGTGTCCTTGAGCATCGCGATGGTCTCGTTGCCGGTCGGCGGGACGATGACGCGCATCGCCTGCGGCAGGATGATCCGGCGCAGGGTCTGGAACCGCGACATGCCGAGGGCGCTCGCGGCCTCCTCCTGGCCCGGCTCGACCGACAGGATGCCGGCGCGCACGATCTCCGCCATGTAGGCGGCCTCCGACAGCGCCAGCGCCAGCAGGCCCGCCATGAAGCCGGTCAGCAGCGTGCGCGCGTCGAGGGTGAAGAGGGTGGCGTCGATGTCGACGCCCATCAGGTCGCCGAGCTGCCCCGCGAACGGCACCCCGCCGACGCGGTACTCGGCGTACAGGATGCCCATGTTGCCGAACAGGATCGCCAGCACGAGGCGGGGGACGGCCCGGAAGAACCAGGTGTAGAGCCAGGCGACGCCGCTGAGGACGGGGTTGTCCGACAGCCGCATCACGGCGAGGACGACCCCGGACAGGACACCGATCAGCATGGCCAGGACGGTCAGCGCGATGGTCGTCCAGACGCCTCGGATGATGTTGGGGCGGAACGCGTTGTCGACGAGGAACGACCACTGGAACTTGTCGTTCGTGACGAGCATGTGGACGAACATCGCGGCGAGCACCGCGATGACCGCCACCGCCGCCCAGCGGCCGGGGTGCCGGACCGGCACGGCCTTGATCGCTTCAGGCCGCGCCGGGTCCGGCGTCTGTTTTGTGAGATCCGCCATCGGTTACGGGTTAACGGCCGAGTCGGTGATCGCCCCCGCCTGCACGTTCCACTTCTCCAGGATCTTCTTGTAGGTGCCGTCCGCCTGGAGGGCCTTGGTGGCGCCGGCGATGGCCTCGGCGAACTGCGTCTGCTCCTTCTGCACGACGAAGCCGTACGGGGCGGCCTCGTAGATGTCGCCGAGCAGCTCGAGCTGGCCGTTGGTCTTCTTCACCGCGTAGGCGATGATCGGCGAGTCGGCGAGGCCGGCGTCGTCCTTGCCGGACACGATCGCCGCGGTCGCCTGGTCCTGGCCCTGGTACTGGTCGATGGTGATCGCGGGCTTCCCGGCGGCCGTGCACTCCTTCGACCGCTTCTGGACGTCGTCGACCTGGACGGTGGCCTTCTGCACGGCGATCTTCTTGCCGCAGGCGTTGTCGGGCTGGACGCCGGCGGGGTTGCCCTTCTTGGTCGCCCACTGGGTGCCGGCGTTGAAGTAGCTCACCATGCTGACGGCCTTCTTGCGCTCGTCGTTGATGGTGAAGGAGGAGACGCCCGCTTCGTACTTGCCGGACTGGACGCCGGGCACGATGTCGTCGAACTTGCTGGAGACCCATTCGGTCTTCAGGCCGAGCTTGGTCGCCACCGCGTCGAACAGCTCGCGGTCCCAGCCGACGACGGTCTTGCCGTCGGTGTCCAGGAACTCGTTCGGCGCGTACGTCGCGTCGGTGCCGATGAGGATCTTGCCGTCCGACTTGATCGCGTCGGGGACCATCCCCGCCAGCTTGGCGTCCGCGCCGCCCGAAGCGGTGATCTTGGGGCCCCCACCCGACTCGTCTTCCTTCTCGCCGCATGCCGAAAGGGCGAGCGCGCCCGTCAGCACAAGCACGCCCGTCACGATCCCGTGACGGCGCAGAGAACCGGTGATCACTGGTCCCCCTTCAGATGGTTGCGTCGGATCCGCGTAGATCCGTAGGTCAGGTGCACATCTTGGCGTACAACCTCTCTGATCTGGATAAAGGGTGCGAAACAATCACGCAACGAGCGGGCCCCGGGACGGTACGTCAGCGTCGGCGTTCCCCACGGAACGCAACCGTACGGCTACATTTCGGCAACGCCCGCGTGACCGTCGCCACCATCCCCGCTCAATCAGGATTTGAGAGGGGGTATGGCACAATCAGACAACGGGTGACCCCCGTACGTCACACGATGACCACCGCGTGACCGGCCACCACACCACCACCAACGCGGCGGCGTTCAAGAAAGCCAACTTTCACCGACAGGGGTCGCTGTGGCTGCTCAGCCCATTCCCACCGAACCTTCCTCGCTGGACGACGATCCGGCCTTCCCGTTGCACCGCGGCGGGAAACTGGAGATGCGGTCGACCATTCCGGTCCGCAACAAGGACGACCTTTCCCTCGCCTACACGCCGGGCGTCGCCCGCGTCTGCACCGCGATCGCCGACCACCCCGAACTCGCCTACGACTACACGTGGACGTCCAAGGTCGTCGCCGTGGTCACCGACGGCACCGCCGTGCTCGGGCTCGGCGACATCGGCCCGGCCGCGTCCATGCCGGTCATGGAGGGCAAGTCCCTGCTGTTCAAGGAGTTCGCCGGCGTCGACTCGGTCCCGATCGCCCTGAGCTGCACGGATGTCGACGAGATCGTCGACACGGTGATCCGGATGGCGCCGAGCTTCGGCGGCATCAACCTGGAGGACATCAGCGCCCCCCGCTGCTTCGAGATCGAGGACCGGCTCCGCGCCGCCCTCGACATCCCTGTCTTCCACGACGACCAGCACGGCACCGCGATCGTGGTGCTCGCCGCCCTGACCAACGCGGCCCGCCTGGTCGGCAGGCCCCTGGCGGACCTGCGCGCGGTGGTGGCCGGCGCGGGCGCGTCCGGCATCGCGGTCTCGCAGATCCTCATCGAGGCCGGCATCGGCGACATCGCCCTGTCCGACAGCAAGGGCCTCATCTACGAGGGTCGCGACGGCCTCAACCCCGTCAAGGAGCGCATCGCCGCGATCACCAACCGGTCGCACCTCAAGGGCTCCACGGAAGAGGCGCTGCGCGGCGCCGACGTGTTCATCGGCCTGTCGGGCGGCACCGTCCACGAGTCGTGCGTCGCCACGATGTCGCCGGACGCGATCGTCTTCGCCCTCTCCAACCCGACCCCCGAGGTCCACCCGGAGGTCGCCCGCCGGCACGCGAAGGTCGTCGCGACGGGACGCAGCGACTTCCCGAACCAGATCAACAACGTCCTGGCGTTCCCCGGCATCTTCCGCGGCGCCCTGGACGTGCGGTCGCACTCCATCACCGAGGGCATGAAACTCGCCGCGGCGACCGCCCTGGCCGACATCGTCGGCGACGACCTCACGGCCGACTACGTCATCCCGGGCCCGTTCGACGAGCGCGTGGCCCCGGCCGTCAGCGCCGCCGTCGCCGCCCAGGCCCGCCGCGAGGGCGTGGCCCGCATCTGACGCGCCCGGCGCTCACCTCGGACGGCCCGTGTTCCCCTTCCGGAACGCGGGCCGCAGGGCCGCCGGGCCGGGCCGCAGGGGCGCCGGGCGCGGCCAGTAGCGCGCGATGACGCGGCCGACGATGAGCGCGTCGGGGACGGGGCCGAAGTCCCAGCTGTCGCGGCGGCCCGGGGCGCGCTGGTTGTCGCTCTCCAGCCACCATCCGCCCGCCGCGCGGTGCCCGGCGCGCTTGACGATCAGCAGGTCCCGCCGCTCGGGGTGGCGCGCCACGACGACGTCCCCGGCCTCGGGACGGGCGCCGGCCCGCACGAGCAGCCAGTCCCCCGGCCGCAGCCCCGGCAGCATCGAGTCGCCCGTGACCTCGACGGCCCGCAGCCGCCCGCGGGCGCCGGCCGCCGCGAGCGCCGCCGCCCCGGCCAGGCCCAAGAACAGCGCGCGGATCCGCATGGTCCTCCTCGTCCGCCCGCATAGTTCGCCGGGCGCCGGTGATGAACAGTCCTGGAAAGGGTTCCGGGCCGCGCCGCGATCCGGTCCTAGGCCGAAATACCGAGCGCCCTGGCCGGACGGGCCCACGGGCACAAGAGTAATGTCGGTGACCTGAGCATGATCCACAACGAGGGAAGGGAATCGCAGGTGTTGCTCAAGCTTCTGCGCCCGAAGACCACGGTGTCCGCGCACTGCGACCTGCCGTGCGGCGTCTACGACCCGGCGCAGGCCCGGATCGAGGCCGAGTCGGTCAAGGCGATCGCCGAGAAGTACGCGGCCAACGAGGACCCGGAGTTCCGCGCCCGGGCGATCCTGATCAAGGAGCAGCGTTCCCAGCTGGTCAAGGAGCACCTGTGGGTGCTGTGGACCGACTACTTCAAGCCTCCGCACTTCGAGAAGTACCCGCACCTGCACCAGCTGTTCAACGAGGCCACCAAGCTCGCCGGCGCCACGGGGACCAAGGGCAGCATGGACGCCAAGGTCGCCGACGAACTGCTGGCCAAGATCGACGAGATCGACAAGATCTTCAAGGAGACCAAGCAGGGCTGACCAGCGAGAACGTTGAGGCCCGGTCCCGATGGGGCCGGGCTTCGGTCATGTCTCGGCCGTCCCGGTGCGGTCCGCGCAGAGTAAGGCGTTGCCCGGCGCGCGCGGGCAGGTCATCCTTCTCTCAAGGAAGTAGCCCGGCATGGCGGGCCGGCGGCGGACTGCGAACGCGGCGGTGCGTGTGAGTGACGAGATCGAATGCCCGGAGTGCGGCGGGACGGGCGAGCAGCGCCTGGGCCCGCTGCGGTTGATGTGCATGTACTGCCACGGCCGCAAGGTCGTCGGCGGCGCGCGTGAGCCCGCGGACGACGGACCGCGTCACCAGCTGTGGAGGTTCCCCGGGGTGGGCGAGGAGCACGACGCCCACGTCCACGGCCCGCTCCCGCCCGTCTGGGAGCATCCGGCGGTGCGCGGGTCGGGCCTCTGCACACACTGCCTCGGAGCGGGCGTCGTCGTGGCCGAGGGCAGCTACGCGGAGGCGCCGTGCCCGGTGTGCTCCGGGGGCGGGCGGTAGGACGCGGCGGCCCCGGTGAGGGCGTCGCCGGTGAGGCGGTAGACCGTCCACTCGTCCTGCGGGCGGGCGCCCATCGCCTCGTAGAAGTCGATGGCCGGCTTGTTCCAGTTGAGGACGGACCATTCGACCCGGCCGTAGCCGCGCTCGTCCGCGATCCGGGCCAGCTCGGTGAGGAGCGCCTTGCCGTACCCGTGGCCGCGGACGTCCGGGGAGACGAACAGGTCCTCCAGGTAGATCCCGTGCGTGCCGTTCCACGTCGAGTACGACAGGAACCACATGGCGAACCCGACGACGCGGCCCTCGTGCTCGGCCACGTGGGCGTAGACCTTCGGGTCCGGGCCGAAGAGGCTCTCGCGGACCTGCTCCTCGGTGGCCTTCACCTCGTGCAGGGCGCGCTCGTACTCGGCGAGCTCGCGGATCAGCCGCAGGATGTCGGGGACGTCGCCGGACGTCGCGAATCGGATCACCCGTGCAGGCTATTCGAGCGCGGCCGGTGGACGTCCCGGCGGGTCTCCGGACGTGACGCACGCCTCCCTCGGACGAGGTTTGGATCGCGTCCTTTCACGTCGCCGCGGACATTGGTGAGAAAGCCACGCGCGGCGAAGTCTCGCACAGGGGCTCGCAGGCGGTAGTTTCGGAAGCAGCGGGACCATCCTGCGAGGGAGTGACGTGACCGAGGAAACCGCTGCAATGCCGACCAGTACGAAGTTGTCCGTCCGCGACGTGGTGACGGTCAAGTTGCCCGCCGCGAGCGCCTACCTGTCCGTCCTGCGGACGGCGACCGCCGGGCTCGCGGCCAGGCTGGACTTCACGCTGGACGAGATAGAAGACCTGCGCATCGCCGTCGACGAGGCGTGCGCGATGCTGCTCGCCCAGGCCCTGCCGGGGACGGACCTGGTGTGCGAGTTCGAGCTGACCGGCGAGGCCATGCGCATCTCCGTGTCCGTGCTGACCGTGGACGGCGAGGTGCCGAGCCGCGACACCTTCGCCTGGACCGTCCTGTCGTCGCTGGCGGGCGAGGTCGACGCGCAGGTCGGCGCCGACGACCGGGTCACCGTGACGCTGCAGAAGCGCCGCGGTTCGGCGGGGGCCCCGTGACAGAGAAGACGACGATCGCCGGCGCGAGCAACGAGCGGTCCGAGAGCGCGGTGCCGGACCGCGCCCGCGCCCGTGCCCTGTTCGAGCGCCTCGCCGAGCTTCCCGAGGGCGACCCCGAGCGCCAGCGCATCCGCGACCAGCTCGTGGAGCTGCACCTGCCGCTGGTGGAGTACCTCGCCCGCCGCTTCCGCAACCGCGGCGAGTGGCTGGACGACCTGATCCAGGTCGCCACGATCGGGCTGATCAAGTCGATCGACCGGTTCGACCTCGAACGCGGCGTGGAGTTCTCCACCTACGCCACGCCCACCATCGTCGGCGAGATCAAACGGCACTTCCGCGACAAGGGCTGGGCGGTGCGCGTCCCGCGCCGCCTGCAGGAGCTGAAGCTGTCGCTGACCAAGGCGATCAGCGACCTCGCCCAGCGGGAGGGCCGCGCCCCGACCGTCAGCGAGCTGGCAGCGCACCTGCAGATGAGCGAGGAGGAGGTACTGGAGGGCCTGGAGTCCGCCAACGCCTACTCCACCGTCTCCCTGGACGCGCCCGACTCCGGCGACGAGGACGCTCCCGCCGTCGCCGACTCCCTCGGCATGGTGGACGAGTCGCTTGAGGGCGTCGAGTACCGCGAGTCCCTGAAGCCGCTGCTGGAGAAGCTCCCCGCCCGCGAGAAGAAGATCCTGCTGCTGCGGTTCTTCGGCAACATGACCCAGTCGCAGATCGCCGCCGAGCTCGGCATCTCCCAGATGCACGTGTCCCGGCTGCTCGCCCGCACCCTCGCCCAGCTCCGCGAGGGCCTCACCGCCGACGAGTAACCGGCCCGGGTGGGGTTGGAGGACGGTCAGTCCTTGGTGGGCTGTTCCTTGAGGCGGTCCTTGAGGCGCTGCCCCAGGGACCGCGGCTCGCCCGGGCCCTGCGCGGGCTCGACCTCGTCCTCCACGGACTGATCGTCGCCAGCGGCGCCATCGTCCTCTAGGACGTCGTCCTCGTCATGATCGGTGATCAGCCAGGCGGTGCTCGGCGGGCTCAGCACGGCGATCAGCGCGAGGACGGCGACCACCGCCATCGGGATCGCCAGCTCCGGACGCTCGCTCTGCCACAGCGACCACGCGACCGGCAGCGCGAACAGCTGGGTCAGCACCGCGGGGGCGCGGCTCCACTGGTCGGCGTGCCACAGCCCGCGGGCGCACGCGAGCATGCCGAGTCCGCCGGCGAGCGCGAGGACGGTGACCCCGATCGCGCTGGCCGGGTCGACGGCGGCGCCGGTGGCCGTCTCCACGCCGGTGTACACGCCGAACCCGACGGCTGCGGCGCCCTCCACGGCCTCGAGGGCGGCGGCGGCCTGCACGGTGATGGGACGCTTGGACACAACCAGAGACCCTACTCGGCCCCGCCCGTGGATCACGCCCCCCAGCCCGGTTCTCGGATGCCTGGCGAAATGGTGGGGCAACACCGGGCGAACGCATCCGGAACGATCGATACCCTGACGCCGTGCGCGCCATGCTCATCGCCAACCCCAAGGCGACCTCCACCTCCCGGCGCGCCCGCGACATCCTGATGCGGGCGTTCTCCGGCGATCTCGACCTGGTCCTCGCCGAGACCGGGCATCGCGGCCACGCCACCGAGCTGTCCCGGCAGGCGGCCGTGGACGGCTACGACGTCGTGATCACGCTCGGCGGCGACGGGACGGTGAACGAGGCCGTCAACGGGCTGCTCGCCCACGGCCCGTCCCCCGGGCTGCCCGCGCTGGCGGTCCTTCCGACCGGCAGCACCAACGTCTTCGCCCGCACGCTCGGCCTGCCGGGCGACCCGATCGGCGCGACGAAGGCGGTCCTCGAAGCGCTGCGCGCGGGACGGCACCGCACGATCGGGCTCGGCACGGCCTCCCACGAGGGCGGTCCGGAGCGCTATTTCACGTTCTGCGCGGGGGTCGGGCTGGACGCCGAGGTCGTCCGGGAGGTCGAGCGGCGCCGCGCGGCCGGGGCCACCGCCTACAACTCGCTGTACGTCCAGACGGCGGTCCGGCATTTCTTCTCCGGCACCGACAGGCGGCGTCCGGCCCTCACTTTGGAACAGCCGGGGCGTCCACCGAAAACCGGACTGTTCCTTGCGTTCATCTCCAATACATCGCCTTGGACTTTCATGGGACGCCTCCCGGTGAATCCGAGTCCGAAGGCCAACTTCTCCCGCGGCCTGGACGTGTTCGGCATCCGTTCCCTGGACGTCGGTCCGACGCTCGGGGCGGTGGCGCAGATGCTCACCGCCCGGGCCCGTCCGGTGCAGGGACGGCACGTCGTGAACGTGCACGATGCGGCCGAGGTCACATTGCGCGCGGAGCGGCCGATGGCCTTTCAGCTGGACGGCGACTACCTTGGCGAACACCGCAGCGTGACGTTCCGGTCGGTCCCGAAGGCAATACGCATCGTCATTTGAGACCGTTCGGGCTGCCAGGTGAGAGCCAAGTAACACGCCTGACCCACGGATGTGACACATGCGACATCCATACTTTGAGAATCCTTTCTCAAAGGTCTTGCGTCTGCCCGCGCCCCCCTGACACGCTCAAAGTGCGCCAGCCGACAAGGGACCCCGACGACGCCGGTCTCCGTCTCGCAGCGCCGCCGAACATTCACCCCTGGACCTGGCCACCGCCACCTGGGTGTTTTCGACATGTGAAACCGTTCACAAGAGTGGAGTCTCTCCACCACCTGACGAAGGAGTGGACCGCATGGACTGGCGCCACCGCGCAGCCTGCCGTGACGTGGACCCCGAGCTGTTCTTCCCGATCGGCAACACCGGACCCGCGATCCTGCAGATCGAAGAGGCCAAGCAGGTGTGCCGCCGCTGCGACGTCACCGACGCCTGCCTGCGCTGGGCGCTGGAATCCGGCCAGGACTCGGGCGTCTGGGGCGGCATGGGCGAAGACGAGCGCCGCGCCCTCAAGCGCCGCGCCTCCCGCGCCCGCGCCCGCGCTGGGCTCTAGTTTTTGCATTTCTCTCCTCCTTCGGGCCCTGGGGCCCTCCATCGTCGAGAAACGCGGCGCGATCGCTGCATCGCTTCGTCTCGCCTTGGCGGCTCGCTGCGCGATCAGGTTCTCGCAAGCTCGAACCTGCCTTCGGACGCGATCGCAAGCGTTGAGGTCGTTGCGTCGCCGGGGTGTCAGCTGATGTCAGCGCGATAGCCGGTCTGGGCCTTCGCGATAGTGGGGCTGGGCCTCTAGGGGGCCTGGGACGGCTGGCGGCGGGAGGATTGAGCGTCGCCTAGGGGGATGTCGACGACGACCTCGGTGCCGCCGCCCTCGCGGGGGCGGAAGTCGAGGTGGCCGCCGAGTTCTCCGACGATCAGCGTCCGGACGATCTGGAGCCCCAGGCTGTTGCTGCTCTCCACGTCGAAGTCCTCGGGGAGGCCCACGCCGTCGTCGGCGACCACCGTGACGAGGCGGCGTCCCCCGGCCGGACCCTCCTCCGGGACGACGCGCGCGTGCTCGTCCGCCCCCGGCCAGTCGCCCCAGACGGAGACGCCGCCCGGATCGCGGGGCGCCTCGCCGTCGCCGTAGCGGTGCGCGACGACCTCGAGCGTCCCGAAGCGGTTGGTCAGGCCGTGCTCCAGGGCGTTCTGGAGCAGCTCGGTGAGCGCCATCGCCAGCGGCGTGGCGACCTCGGCGGGCAGGACGCCGAAACTGCCGCTCCGCTTCGGCGTGACCTTGGTCTCCGGCGTCGACACCTCCCCCGCCATCGTGATCACGCGGTCGGCGATGTCGTCGAAGTCGATCAGCTCGTCGGGGGTGTGCGACAGCGTCTCGTGCACGATCGCGATGGACCCGACACGGCGGACGGCCTCGTCCAGCGCCGCCCGGCCCTCCGGGATCTGCAACCGCCGCGCCTGGAGCCGCAGCAGCGCCGCCACCGTCTGCAGGTTGTTCTTCACCCGGTGGTGGATCTCCCGGATGGTGGCGTCCTTGGTGAGCAGCTCCCGGTCGCGCCACCGCAGCTCGGTGACGTCCCGGCACAGGACGATCGCGGCGATCCGCGTCCCGCTGACGACCAGCGGGATCGTCCGCAGCTGCATGATCGACCCGTGCGACTCCACCTCCACCTCGCGGGGCGCCCGGCCGGACAGGACGACGCTCAGCGCCTCCTCCATCGGCTCCCCCGTGTCGCACAGGTCGGCGGTGATCTGCCCGAGCGCCTCGCCGACCAGGTCGGCCGGGTAGCCGAGCCGCCGGTACGCCGACTGCGCGTTCGGGCTGGCGTAGGTGACCCGGCCGGAGCGGTCCAGCCGCATCAGCCCGTCGCCGACGCGCGGCGAGCGGACCATGTTCGGCTCCTCGCCCGGCGCCGGGAACGTTCCCTCGCAGATCATCGTCGCGAGGTCGCTGGCGCTCTGCAGGTAGGTCAGCTCCAGGCGGCTCGGCGTGCGGGCGGAGCTGAGGTTCGTGCTCCGCTGGATCACGCCGAGGACCTTCGCGCCGCGCCGCACCGGGATCGACTCCTCCCTGACGGGGATGCCGCTGCCCCACTCCGGATCGCCCTCCCGGACGATCCGCCGCTCCCGCCACGCCACGTCGATCAGCCCGCGCCGTCCCGTCCGGACGACCTTGCCGACCAGGTCCTCCGGGTAGGCGGTCGGCCCGGTCGTCGGCCGCATCTGCGCGATCGCCACCCAGCCCGGGACGGCGGCGCCCGTGTCCGGCAGGGGCCGCCGGGCGCGGTCGGCGGGCAGCGCGGCCGCCGACCGGAGCGGCACCCAGAGCAGCAGGTCCGCGAACGACAGGTCGGCGAGGAGCTGCCAGTCGGACACCAGAGCGTGCAGCCACTCCAGATCGTCCTCGGTCAGATCGCTGTGATCGCGGACGAGATCGGTCAAGGTAGGCACGTCACCATCATCGCCGATGGGCTTTGGTGCCCGGGCCCGTCCCCCGCCCGGCGCGCGACCTGGCAGGATGCAGCGCATGACCGCGGCACGTGACCCCCTGGCCAGGCTCCGGGACGCCGCGGCCCGGCGCGCCGACGCCGGGCTGCGCCGGACGCTCCGTCCCCGCCCCTCCGGGACCGGCGGGCTCGCCGACCTGGCGTCCAACGACTATCTCGGGCTGGCGGGCGACCCCCGCCTGGTCGAGGGCGCGGTCGCCGCCGCCCGCGAGTGGGGCACCGGCTCCACCGGCTCCCGCCTCGTCACCGGGACGACGGAGCTGCACGCCGAGCTGGACCGGCGGCTCGCCGCGTTCACCGGCAGCGCCGCCGGGCTCGCCTTCTCCTCCGGCTTCCTCGCCAACCTCGGCGCCGTCACCGCCCTCGCCGGGCCCGGCACGCTCGTCGTGTCCGACCAGGTCAACCATGCCTCGCTCGTGGACGCGTGCCGCCTGTCGCGCTCGCGCGTCGTGATCGTCCCGCACCGCGACACCGCCGCCGTCGAGCAGGCCCTCGCCGACCGCGACGAGGACCACGCGATCGTCGTCACCGACGCCGTGTTCTCCGTGGACGGCGACCTCGCGCCGCTGCGGGCCCTGCACACCGCCGTCCGGACGCACGGCGCGCTGCTGGTGATCGACGAGGCGCACGCGCTCGGCGTCGTCGGCGACCACGGCCGCGGCGCCGCGCACGCCGCGGGCCTCGCGGGCGAACCGGACGTGGTCCTCACCGTCACGCTGTCGAAGTCCCTGGCGTCCCAGGGCGGCGCGGTCCTCGGCGCCCCCGAGGTGATCGACACCCTGATCGACACCGGCCGCTCGTTCATCTTCGACACCGGCCTGAACCCGCCCGCCGCCGGCGCCGCGCTCGCCGCGCTCGACGTCCTCCAGGCCGACCCCGCCCTGCCCGGACGCGCCCGCGCCCGCGCCCGCCGCATCTCCGACCTCGCGGCCGGTTCCGGCCTGGAGACCGCCGTCCCGGCCGCCGCCGTCGTCCCGGTGTTCCTCGGCGAACCGCACGCCGCCGTCCGGGCCGCCGAGGTCTGCGCGGAGCACGGGCTCCGCGTCGGGTGCTTCCGGCCGCCGTCCGTCCCCAAGGGCCGGGCCTGCCTCCGCCTCACCGCGCGTGCCACGCTGGCGGAGCCGGAGCTCACCCGCCTGGAAGAGGCCCTGGCGAAGATCGCATGTTCTACCGGTCGTAGTCTTCACACATAACATCGGGGAAACCGATGATGAACGTGAGGAGATGCCGTGACGGAGGTCAGGGGCGGGCCCCGGCACGGGGGCGGATTCGAGCACGGCTACGACCGGGCCTCACTGGGCGACGTCGGTAAGCGCCACCCGAACCAGGCGCCGCGCATCCCCAAGTACTACAAGCTCAAGGAACTCCTCGTCGAGCTGATCCAGTCCCTGCCCCCCGGCAGCCCGCTGCCTCCCGAGCGGACCCTCGCGGAGAAGTACGAGACGTCCCGCACGACCGTCCGGCAGGCCCTCGCCGAACTGGTCGTCGAAGGACGCCTGCAGCGCATCCAGGGCAAGGGCACGTTCGTCGCCAAGCCGAAGGTCTCCCAGGAGCTCCAGCTCGTCAGCTACACCGAGGACATGCGGCACCACGGCCTGCGACCCGAAACCCGCATCCTGGAGGCGGGCTACGTCAGCGCCGACGAACGCCTCGCCACCCTCCTGTGCATCAGGCCGGGCGGGCGCGTCCTGCGCGTCCACCGGCTCCGCCTCGCGGACGGCGAGCCCATGTCCATCGACACCTCGCACCTCCCGGCCCGCCGCTTCCCCGGCCTGCGCCGCGAACTCCCCCGCCACCGCTCCCTGTACGAGACGCTGGCCACGGCCTACGACGTCCACCTCACCGAGGCCGAGGAGACGATCGAGACCGTCCTGGCCACCCCGCACGACGCGCAGCTCCTCGGCGTGGACGTCGGCCTCCCCATGCTCCTCCTCTCCCGCCACGCCTTCGACACCACGGGCCAGCCCGTCGAATGGGCCCAATCCCTCTACCGAGGCGACCGCTACAAATTCATCACCCGCCTCCGCCGCTGACCCTCGGTTCCACTCCGGCCGCGCCCAGATCTTTCGACCACAAGTTCGAAGGATCCGGCTACGCTGGGTGCAACCCTTCTCTACGATGACCGGGAGCAGATCGTGAGGGAAAGGTCGCAAAACGTGACGAGGGCCCTGGTTACCAGACTTGACGGCGTGTCCGATGACTCGCTGTGGGGCATGTGGGTGCGCGGCGAGGTGGAGGACCTTCTCGATCTTCCGTACGAGGGCATACGGGTCGAGATCATCGGGAGTCAGATCGTCGTGTCACCGGCACCCACCGTGGCGCATGCAATGATTCTCGGACACATCAGCACCGCGATGTCGAACGCCGCAATGAAAGACCCCGACTTCCCTTGGGTGGCCACGCAGGTCGTCAACCTGTACCGAGAGACGGCGGGCAAGTCCGCGGTCCCCGACCTCATCGTTCTCGCGGCGGACGCACTGGACGCCGCCGCTGATGCCGACACCTTCGGGCTGTCGCCTGATGAGATCGAGATGGTGGTCGAGGTCACCTCGCCCAGCAACTCCGAGCAGGATCGGCCACCGAGAAGCGGGCGCCGACTGGCGCAACCCAACAAATGGTCCCGCTACGCCCACGTCGAGATCCCCTACTACCTTCTCGTCGACCGATCGCCGAAGGAGGCCAAGACGACCCTCTACTGCATTCCCGACCCGTCCACGGGCGCTTACCTGCATCAGGAGTCGTGGGCGTTCGGGGAGACGATCCACCTGCCGGAGCCGTTCAACATCGAGATCGAGACCAGCCGTTGGGGGCCGTGGAAGACGTGAACGAGCCTTCGGCCACGATCCCGCCCATGGCGACCACCATCGACCAGCGGACCAAGATCGTGATCCACGGTGTGACCTATCCGGTGGATCCTCGGGACATGACCGCTGAAGAGATCCGGGAGCACCTCTTCCTGCCGGACGAGGCCGACATCGAGGTCCTCGATCACCAGGACGAGGGAGATCTCACCGAGGTCGGCATCTCATGGGCCGAGGGTGTCGACGGCAAGGTCGTGCTCGACCATATCCGCCGAATTATCCAGGAGCGGATGGTTCGCATCGTGTGAACGCGCGGCCGACGAGGCCGCGCGTCCGTCCTGGAATCACAGGGTCTGGGAGAGGGCCTTGATGGGCATTTTGAGGTCGGTGAGGAGTTCCAGGTCCTTTTTTGCGGGGCGGCCCAGGGTGGTGAGGTAGTTGCCGACGATGATGGCGTTGATGCCGCCGAGCATGCCGTCGCGGGTGCCGAGGTCGCCGAGGGTGAGTTCGCGGCCGCCGGCGTAGCGGAGGATGGTGCGGGGCAGGGCGAGGCGGAACGCGGCGATTGATTTCAGTGCTTCCGTGCCCTCGACCAGGGGGAAGTCTGCGAACGGGGTGCCGGGGCGGGGCGCGAGGAAGTTCAGGGGGACCTCGTCCGGTGAGAGGTCGGCGAGCTGGCCCGCGAATTCGGCGCGTTGCTCGATCGTTTCGCCCATGCCGACGATGCCGCCGCAGCACACCTCCATTCCGGCGTCCTTCACCATGCGGAGGGTCTCCCAGCGCTCCTCCCACGTGTGCGTGGTGACCACGTTCGGGAAATGGGAGCGGGCCGTCTCCAGGTTGTGGTTGTAGCGGTGGACGCCCATCGCGGCCAGCTCGTCCACCTGCTCCTGGGTGAGCATGCCGAGTGAGCACGCGATGTTGATCTCCACGGCGTCGTTGATCGCCTTGATGCCGTCGCGGACCTGCGACATCAGGCGCTCGTCCGGGCCGCGGACGGCCGCGACGATGCAGAACTCCGTCGCGCCGGTCTTCGCGGTCTCCTTCGCCGCCTCGACCAGTTCCGGGATGTTCAGCCACACGGAGCGGACCGGCGACTCGAACTTGCCGGACTGGGAGCAGAAATGGCAGTCCTCGGGGCAGCCGCCCGTCTTCAGCGACACGATGCCCTCGACCTCGACCTCCGGGCCGCACCACCGCACCCGCACCTCGTGGGCGAGCGCGAGCAGGTCGTCCAGCCGGTCGTCGGGGAGGGTCAGGCAGCGCAGGACCTGCTCGGCCGAGAGCCCCTCGCCCTCGTCCAGGACCTGGCGGCGGGCGACTTCGAGGATGTCGGTCACGTGTTACTCCTTGTCGAGGCCGTGGCTGTCGCGGAACGCGGCGGCGTCGAACGAGCCGCCGAACGAGGGGGCCAGGCCGCGGTGCGCGGCCAGGAGGAACTCCGCCGGGTCCAGCGCACCGGCCCCCGCGGGCATTACACCCGACAGCGGTCGAGCCGCGATCGTTTCCAGGTCGCGGACGTTGCTGCGCATCGCGAGGTCCGGGTCGTCCGGCCACGCGCCGATGACGACGCCGGCGAGCTGGACGCCGCGGTGCGCCATCGCCTCCAGCGTCAGCGCGGTGTGGTTGAGGGTGCCGAGGTCCGGACGGGTCACCACGACCGCGGCGGCGCCGAGCCAGCGGGCCAGGTCGGCGATCGTGGCGCCCTCGTCGTCGTAGCGGACGAGGAGGCCGCCCGCCCCCTCGATCAGCACCAGCCGGCGGTCGGCGGACAGGTCCCGGACGCGCTTGGCCACGTCCGCCAGCCGGAGGGGCGGGACGCCCGCGCGCCGGGCCGCGGCGGCGGGCGACAGCGGGTCGGGGAACCGGGCGAACTCGTGCACGTCGTCAAGGCCGGCGAGCCGCCGCACCTCGTCCAGGTCGCCGGGCTCCCCGTCGCGGACGCCGGTCTGGCCCGGCTTGACGACGGCGACGGACGCGCCGCGCACGGCGGCGACCGCGGCCAGCGCCGCGGTGACGACGGTCTTCCCCACTCCCGTGCACGTCCCGGTGACCACGACAACACTCACAAAGCGGCACCCTAGCGCGGGCCAGGGGCGGGGACGCCCGCCGAACCCCACAGTCTTCGGCGCCGGAATTTGTCGGCGGGCGGAACCGGACCGGGCGGCGGGGCGTCCAAGCGTCATGGCCGGTCCCTACACACGTTCCCGCTGGGTGTCGGTGTCCGCCGTCGCGGCATGCGCGGCGCTGACCTCCTGCGGCGGATCGGAGACGGCCGGGCCGTCGCCGTCGTCCCCCGCGCCCTCCACATCGGCGTCCCCCGCCACGTCCCCCGCCGGCGACTCCCCCGCCGGTGAGAAGCTCGTCCTGCGCTGGCGCAAGACGGGCGGCATCGCGGGCTTCGGCGGCCCGGGCAGCGTCCCCGACTTCTCCCTCTACTCGACCGGGCGGGCGATCGTCGCGGCCGACGGGCCGCAGGCCCCGCTGACGGAGTACCGCCTCAAACCGGAGGCGCTCCAGCGGCTCCAGGACGAGGCGCGCAAGGCGGGCCTCGGCCGCACCCACATGGTCGGCTCCGACCAGCAGATCATGGACGCGATCACCATCGTGTTCACCATGGGCGACGCGACGACCCGGATCGTCCAGCCCGAGTCCCAGGGCGGGCCGGAGGCGGCGTTCCTCAAGCGCCTCGACCCGAACGGCTGGGCGCCGTCCGACCAGGCCGCCCCGCCCAGGCCGTACGAACCGTCGAAGACGGCCGTCCTGGCGGGCGAGACGAGCGGCGGCACCGTCAAGAAGTGGCCGCTCGGGCCGCTCGGCGAGGGCGAGCAGGCGGCGGGCGCCATCTGCACGCTGGCGCCGTCCGAGAAGGTCCCCGCCACCAAGCCGGACGTCACCTGGCGCAGCGAGGGCAAGACGTACTCCGTCCGGCTGCGCCCCCTCCTCCCCACC
Organism: Actinomadura sp. KC06; assembly: GCF_004348735.1. Classification (GTDB taxonomy): domain Bacteria; phylum Actinomycetota; class Actinomycetes; order Streptosporangiales; family Streptosporangiaceae; genus Spirillospora. Next base: position 78,208 of record NZ_SMKT01000006.1, on the reverse strand, counting down.
GAGACCACCTGCAAGGACATCACCTGACCGCTCCGGCCGCGGGCTGCCGGATTTGTCGCTGATGGTGGCGGATAACCTGGTTCGGTGTCTGAGGCGGTGATCGTTCGCGAAGCGCGGGCGGACGAGTATGAGCTGATCGGCGAACTGACCGTAGAGGTGTACGTCGCAGGCGGGCTGGTGTCGGCCGCGTCCCCGTATGTGAGCACGCTCCGGGACGCCACCGGACGCGCCGAGAAGTCCGAGCTGCTCGTCGCCGAGATCGGCGGCGAGGTCGGCGGGGCCGTGGCGTACTGCCCGCCGGGCAGCCCCTACGCGGAGCTGGCCGGGCCGGGCGAGGCGGAGTTCCGGATGCTCGCCGTCCGGGAGAAGGCGCGCGGCAGAGGGGCCGGGCGCGCAATGGTGCTGGAGTGCGTGACGCGGGCTCGCGCCGCGGAGCTCAGCGGGCTGCGGCTGTCGACGCAGCGGAACATGGACGCCGCGCATCGCCTGTACGAGCGGATGGGGTTCGTCCGCACGCCGGACCGCGACTGGGCGCCCGCGCCCGGCGTGGACCTGCTGACCTACGCGCTCGCCCTCTAGGACGCGGGACCGCCGTCCAGGGCGCCGTGCTGGGACAGGGCGCCGTGCTGGGACAGGGCGCCGTGCTGGGAACAGCGGGCCGTCCAGCCCAGGGGCGTGACCTGGACGATCATGCGGCGGCGGCAGCGCGGGCAGTAGCGGGGCGGTTCCATCTCGCGGGCGGCGCGGCAGGCGGCGTGGTCGCCGTCGGCGGCGGGTTCGCCGCAGCGGTCGCAGTAGGTCTCCACGGCCGGTCCTTTCAGCGAGGGGCCCGCATGCGGCCGACGAGCCCGGTGTCGTAGGTTCCGTCCGCGAACTCGGGACGGTCGAGCAGCTCGCGCAGGAAGGCGAGGTTGGTGCGCGGCCCCTCGATGTGGAACGCGTCGACGGCGGCCCTGGCGCGGCGCAGCGCGTGGTCGCGGTCGTCGCCGTGGACGCTCAGCGTGGCGAGCAGCGGATCGTAGTGGGGGGTGACGGCGGTGCCCTCGGCGTATCCGGCGTCGATGCGGATGCCGTCGCCGACCGGCTCCTCCCACACCGTGATCTCGCCGGTCGCGGGGCGGAAGTCCCGCGGGTCCTCGGCGAGGACGCGGAACTCGACGGCGTGGCCGTGCGGGGTCGCGTCCGTGAACGAGACGGGCTCCCCGGCGGCGATGCGGAACTGCTGCGCGACCAGGTCGATTCCGGTGACCAGTTCGGTGATCGGGTGCTCGGCCGGGAGGCGGGTGCTCATCTCCAGGAAGTAGAACTCCTGCGCGGCGGGGTCGACCAGGTATTCGACGGCGCCGGCGCCGCGGTAGCCGACCGCCTCGCCCGCGCGGACGGCGGCGGCGAGCATCCGTTCGCGCAGCTCCGGGGTGACGCCGGGCGACGGGGTCTCGCCCGCGACCTTCTGGTGCCGGCGCTGGACGGAGCAGTCCCGCTCGCCGAGGGCGAGGACGGTCCCGTCTGCGAGGCCGAGAACCTGCACGTCGACGTGCCGGGCGCCCTCCACGTACCGTTCGAGGAGGACGTCGGCGTGCCCGAAGAGGCGTTCGGCGTGGGCGCGGGCCGTCGCGTACGCCGCGCGCAGGCCCGCCTCGTCGCGGGCGGCGGCCAGGCCGATGCCGCCACCGCCGGCGGCGGGCTTCACCATCACCGGGTAGCCGATGCGCTCCGCCTCCTCGACGGCGGTGTCGGCGTCCGGGACGGGCTCCCACACGCCGGGCGCGACGGGTACGCCCGCCTCCTTCATCAGGTTCCGGGCGTTGATCTTGTCGCTCATCCGGGCGGCGGCGAGCGGCGGCGGGCCGATCCAGACGAGGCCGCGCCCGGCGACGGCGCGGGCGAACTCGGCGTCCTCGGCGAGGAACCCGTGCCCTGGGTGGACGGCCTGCGCGTTCGTCCGGTGCGCGGCCTCCAGGATCGCCGGGACGTTGAGGTAGCTGCGCACGGGGTCGGCGGGGCCGATGAGGACGGCCTCGTCCGCCTCCGCGACGAACGGGAGGTCGGCGTCGGCGTCCGAGTGCACGGCGATGGCCTTCACGCCCATGGCGCGGGCGGTGTGGACGATCCGGCCGGCGATCTCCCCGCGGTTCGCCACGAGCACGGACTCGAACACCTGCTGTCTCCCCCTCGCGGATCGGCGGGACCGGACGCCCCGACCCGGCCGAGACTAGCGCCGGGGGCGCCGCCGCGTCCGGCCGTGCGCCGCACAAATAACGGCGCGCGGATTTGTGCCCAGGGCGGCGGATCCGCGCGCCGACCGGGGACCGCACGTGGGGTACGGCCCCCGGCCTGGGCTCATCCGGCGGCGATGATCTTCTGGGCCACCGAGGGCGGGACCTCGGCGTAGGAGTCGAACCGCATCGTGAACACGCCGCGGCCCGACGTCATGCTGCGAAGATCGCCGACATAGCCGAACATCTCCGCCAGCGGCACCAGGGCCTGGACGACCCGTGCGCCGCCGCGTTCACCGCCGCCCTCCACCCGGCCGCGCCGGGCGTTCAGGTCGCCGATGACCGCGCCGAGATGCTCCTCGGGGGTGGTGACCTCGACGGCCATCACCGGTTCGAGCAGCACCGGGGACGCGCGGCGGACGGCCTCCTTGAACGCCATCGAACCGGCGATCCGGAACGCGAGCTCGGACGAGTCGTAGGGGTGGAAGTCGCCGTCCAGCAGGACGACCCGCACGCCCGTCAGCTCGTGGCCCGCGAGGACGCCGGCCTGCATCGCGTCCTGGCAGCCCGCGTCCACGGACGGGATGAACTCCTTCGGGATCCGCCCGCCGGTGACCCGGTTGACGAACTCGTACCCGTCCGCGATCGGCTCGACGGTGATCTGCACCTTCGCGTACTGGCCCTTTCCTCCCGACTGCTTGCGGTGCAGGTGGCCGACCTTGTCCACACGTCGCCGGACGGTCTCGCGGTAGGCGACGCGCGGCCGTCCGACGTTGGCCTCGACGTGGAACTCCTCCTTCATCCGGTCGACGAGGACCTCCAGATGCAGTTCGCCCATGCCGCCGATGACGGTCTGGCCGCCGTCCTCGCGCACCCGGAAGGACGGGTCCTCCTCCGCCAGGCGCCGGATGGCGGCGCCCAGCCTGTCGACGTCGGCCTTCGACCTCGGCTCGACCGCGACCTCGATCACCGGGTCCGGGAAGTCCATCGACTCCAGGACCACGGGATGCGCCTCGTCGCACAGCGTCTCGCCGGTCGTGGTCCGCTTGAGGCCCATGACCGCGACGATGTCGCCCGCGCCCGCCGACCCGATCTCCTCCCGGTCTCCCGCGTGGACGCGGTAGATCTTGCCGATGCGCTCCTTCGCCCCCTGGACGCTGTTCAGCACCGAGGCGCCGGACACGAGCCGTCCCCCGTAGATCCGGACGAACGTGAGCCGCCCCAGAAACCGGTCGCTCATGATCTTGAAAGCGAGCGCGGCGAGCGGGGCGCCGTCGTCCGGAGCGGTCGCGACGTCGAGCGGGGACGGCAGGTAGCGGACGACCGCGTCCAGGAGGGGCTGGACGCCCTTGTTCTTGAACGCGCTGCCGCAGAGCACCGGCGTCACCGCCGACGCGACCGTGAGCCGCCGGATCGCCGCATGCAGTTGCCCCTGCGACGGCTCGGCGCCGCCCAGGTACAGCTCCATGAACTCCTCGTCGTGCTCGGCGACCGTCTCGACGAGCGCGGCCCGCCATCGCCGGACGTCCGCGGCCATGCCGGACGGGACGTCCACGACGACGTGGGTGTCGTCCGGCCAGACGTGCGCCCGCCCGGACACGAGGTCGGCGACGCCCTCGAACCCGTCCTCGGATCCGATCGGCAGCTGCATGACCAGCGGGACGGCCCCGAGCCGCTCGCGGATCATGTCCACGCAGCGGTGGAAGTCGGCCCCGGCGCGGTCGAGCTTGTTGACGAAGCAGATCCGCGGCACGCCGTACCGGTCGGCCTGCCGCCACACCGTCTCCGACTGCGGCTCGACGCCCGCGACGCCGTCGAACACCGCCACGGCGCCGTCGAGGACGCGCAGGCACCGCTCGACCTCGATGCCGAAGTCGACGTGCCCCGGCGTGTCGATCAGGTTGATCGTGTGCTCGGCGCCGTCGGCCGTCCAGTGGCAGGTCGTCGCGGCGGACGTGATCGTGATGCCGCGGTCGCGCTCCTGTTTCAGGAAGTCGAGCGCGGCGGCGCCGTCGTGCACCTCGCCGATGCGGCGGGACACGCCGGTGTAGAACAGGATGCGCTCGGCGGTCGTCGTCTTCCCGGCGTCGATGTGCGCCATGATCCCGATGTTGCGAACCTTGGGAAGCGCAAGGAATGTGGTTGTCATCGGGAGTCCTCCTTTTCTCTCTGACGACGACCGCCGCCGGACAAGATCGTCCCTTTGCGGCAAGCGCACCGTAGCCGCGGAGAACCGGCGAGCGCCAAGGGTTTTCCGCGGTGGAGGAGGTCCTGCGAGCCCCGCTCAGGAATCGACGGGCGGGGTTCCGTGCGTGTGGAAGGACTCGATCGTCTTCAGGCCCCACGCCTGGCCCTTGGCGCGCTCGGCCTCGGTCCAGGTGATGGTCTTCCAGTCGGGGGCCAGGATGAGGCGCGCGCACGGGTTGCACAGCTCGACGCGGTTCCCGCCCGGCTCGTAGACGTAGAGGAAGAACGTCTGCTGGATGGCGTGCTTGTGCGGGCCGGTCTCGATGAAGACGCCGTTGTCGAGGAAGATGTCGGCGGCGCGGAGGATGTCCTCGCGGGTGTCGGTGGCGAACGCGATGTGGTGCAGGCGGCCGTGGCTGCGCGTCCAGTCGCGGGTGTAGACGAGGTCGTACGACTTGTTGGTGAAGGTGACCCAGCGTCCGGCGATGGCGCCGTCGTCCAGGCGGATCTGCTCGGTGGGGTGGCCGCCGAGGACGTCGCGCAGGAAGTCGGTCGACGGCTCGACGTCGGCGGCGAGGAAGTTGACGTGGTCGAGGCGGCGGACGCACACGCCGAGCGCCGGGTACGCCTGCGCCTGGTTCTTCAGCGACGGAGCCAGCTCGGGCGGCGCCCGGTACCACTCCGACTCCCAGTAGATCTCCAGCTCGTGGCCGTCCGGGTCGCGGAACACGTAGGTGGGGCCGAGGCCCGGGTCGCCGTCGCGCCAGCCGACGCCGAGGCCCGCGTCCTCGATGGCCCTGACGCGCCGGTCGAGCGCCTCCTGGGAGGACGCGCGCAGCCCCGTCCGCCCGATGCCGGACGTGCTGTGCGCGGTGAGCTTCAGCGTGTGGTGCTCGTAGTCGTCCCAGGTCCGCAGGTACACCGAGTCGCCTTCGGACCCGTTCTCGGTGAGGCCCATGACGCGGGTGAAGAACCACAGGCTCTTCTCCGGCTCGGGCGTCAGCAGCTCGACGTGCGCGACGTGCGCGATCTCATGCTTGATGGTCATGTGCGGCTCCGCGGGAAGACAATGCCGTCGAAGAGTTTCCGGGCCGTGCGGACGACGCCCGCCCGCCGGACGGACGTGCCGTCGAGCTCGACCGCCACGTCCAGGCGGCCCGTGGGGTGCTCGATGCTCATCGGCTCGCCCGGCGGCGGGAGTTCGGCGAGGTCGCGGCCGACCGCGCCGTCGACGAGCAGCGCGGTCGCGACGGTGACGGCGCCGAGCACGCCGATCGAGGCGTGGACGCGCAGCGGGATGAACGTGCGCGTGCAGATCATGCCGCCGTCGCGGGGCGGCGCGACGAGGGTCGTCTTCGGCACCGAGGCGTCCGAGACGTCGCCGAGGCCCATCAGCTCACCGGCCCGGCGCCGCAGCGACTGGACGCGGTCGCGCAGGCGGGCCAGGTCGTCCGGGGTCTCGTAGCCGGTGACGCCGAAGGACGACGCGGCGGCCACGACCACCGGCATGCCGTTGTCGACGCAGGTCACCTCGATGCCGTCGATCACGTCGCGGGGGCGGCCGGTGGGCAGCAGCGCCCCGCAGGACGATCCTTCCGTCCCGGCGAAGTCCAGGAGGATCGGGGCGGCGGTGCCGGGGACGCCGGAGATCGCGGTGCCGCCGTCGTAGTCGACGGTGCCGCCGGGCGTCGGGAAGGTCGCGGTGGCGACGCCGTCCGAGTTGACCATGCGGATGCGGACGCTCGTGCGCTCGCCGTCCGCCTCGACCAGCCCGCGTTCGACGGCGAACGGGCCGATGCCCGCGAGGATGTTGCCGCAGTTCTGCAGGTCGGTGACGGTCGGGTCCTCCACGCCGAGCTGGAGGAACAGGTAGTCGACGTCGGCGTCCGGGGCGTCCGGGCGGGACACGACGGCGACCTTGCTGGTGAGCGGGTGCGCGCCGCCGATCCCGTCGATCTGGCGGGGGTCGGGCGTGCCCATGACGCGCAGCAGCAGGTCGTCGCGTTCGGGGACGGACGGCGGCAGGTCGTCCGCCAGGAAGTAGGCGCCCTTGGACGTCCCGCCACGCATGATCATGCAGCGCACGCCGTCGCCGTTCATGAACCCTCGTATTCGACGTACTCGATGCCCAGCTCGGGGAGCCGGGCGCGGAGCCCGTAGCGGTCGAGGCCCAGCTCGCCGCGCCGGAACGCCTCCCGCGTGGCCTCCTCCTTCTCGGCACGGGCCTGGGCGGCGGCGACCGCGCTCGCCGCGTCCTCGCGCGGCACGCACAGCACCCCGTCGTCGTCGGCGAGGATCGTGTCGCCCGGCCTGATCACCTGCCCGCCGATCGTCACCGGGACGTTCACCGAGCCGGGCGTCGCCTTCACCGTCCCCTGCGCGCTGACGGCAGCCGACCACACCGGGAAGCCCATCGCGTGCAGTTCGGCCACGTCCCGTACTCCGGCGTCGATGACGAGCCCGCGCACGCCCCGGTGCTGGAGCGCGGTGGCGAACAGCTCGCCGAACATCCCGTCCGTGGACGGGGACGTCGTCGCCACGACCAGCACGTCACCGGGACGGCACTGCTCGACCGCGACATGGATCATCAGGTTGTCGCCCGGCCAGGACAGCACCGTCACCGCCGAGCCGCCGATCCGGGAGCCCAGGTGCACCGGACGGATCGACGGCCCGAGATAACCCGTCCGCCCCATGGCCTCGTGGACGGTCGCGACCCCGTGCCCGGCGAGCGCGTCGGTCAGGGCGGCGTCGGCGCGGGGCGGGTTCGTGACGACGATCGTTCTCACGCCAGCACCGCCGTCGTCTGCGGGTACAGCCGGACGTACGCCTCGGCCATCGTGTCGTGCGGGAGCCCGAGGTTCGGGCCCGCGTTCCGCTTGAGCTGCACGCCCCGCCGCTTCGCCAGCTCGGTGTAGTACTCCCACATGTGGACCTGCGCGGGCAGGCGCTCCATCGCCTTGCGCTTGCGCTCGAACACCGGCGTGATGTCGAGCAGCACGTCCGGTTTGAAGCCGCACTGCTCCGGCTGGTGCGGCTCGAAGAAGAACACCGGCGGCGCGCCGAGCGGGTCGCCGGGCGCGTCGTACCCGATCGCCTGCGCCAGCACCCGCGCCTGCAGCGCCATCCGCGCGGCCGCCGGATGGTCGCCGTTGTACGGGTCGGCCAGCGTGTGCGTGAGGACGACCGCCGGCTCGAACTCCCGGTACACCCGGACGAGCCGGTCCACCAGCTCCGGCGTCTCCAGCAGCGGGTAGTCGCCGGCGTCCAGGAACTCGATCTCCGCGCCGAGCTCCGCCGCCGCAGCCTCGGCCTCGCCGCGCCGCAGCGCCTTGATCTCGTCCAGGCCCTTGCCCTCGCGCCAGGCCCGCGCGGACTCGCCGCGCTCGCCGTAGCTGAGGCACACGACCTTCGCGCGGTCGCCGCGCGAGGCGGCCAGGGCGATCGCGCCCGCGGCGCGCCACACGAAGTCGCCCGCGTGCGCGCTGATCACGAGCAGGGGGCTGGACGGGGTGTCGTCGCTCATGGCCCCACACCCTCACCCTTGTCGCCCAAATTGTCAACAATTCTGCACACAGTGGGTGTGACCCACCGGGTTGACGCGTGTGGAGCTGATCAGTTAGAAGCGGGGACAGGGGACGGTTACGCGCCGGTGCACTCCGGGGATCCGGAGAACGGAGGACTGTCTTGACGAGGGTCGTTTCCACGGCGGACGGACGAGAACTCGCCGTGGACGAATGGGGGGTCCCGACCGGTTTTCCCGTCTTCCTCCTGCACGGCACGCCCGGCAGCAGGCTCGGACCCATCCCCCGCCCCATGGTCCTGTACCAGCGCGGGATCCGGCTCATCAGCTTCGACCGTCCCGGCTACGGCCGCTCCGACCGGAGGCGCGGGCGCGTTGTCGCCGACATCGCCGACGACGTGCGGCTGCTCGCCGACGTCCTCGGCCTGGAGCGGTTCGCCGTCCTCGGCCGGTCCGGCGGCGGCCCGCACGCGCTCGCGTGCGCGGCGCTGCTGCCCGGCCGCGCCACCCGCGCCGCCGCCCTGGTCGGCCTCGCGCCCGCCGAGGCGGAGGGCCTGGACTGGTTCGAGGGGATGGCGGCGTCCAACACCAGGGAGTACATGGCCGTGCGGGGGCAGGGGCCGCTCGTCGCCGACCGGCTGCGCTCCATCGCCGACCGGATCCGGGCCGACCCGGCGCGGCACGTCGCGAACCTCTTCGCCGAGCTGACCCAGTCGGACCGGCGCGTCGTCCTGGAGTCCGGGATGCGCAGGCTGCTCCTGGAGACGTTCCAGGAGGCGTTCCGGACGTCCGCCGACGGCTGGATCGACGACCTGCTGGCGTTCTGCGCGCCGTGGGGGTTCGAGCTCGGCGACATCGTCGTCCCGACCATGCTGTGGCACGGCGCGAACGACACCTTCTCCCCCGCCGGGCACTCCCGCTGGCTGGCCGACCGGATCCCGTCCTCGACCGTCGTCGTCCAGCCCGGATCGGCGCACTTCGCGGCGTTCAACGTGCTGCCGGACGTCCTGTCGTGGCTGGCCCGCCCGGCCGCGCCGCACCCGGAACGGAACTAGCCTCGGTCAGACTGGGCGCACCCGGAACGGAACCAGCCCCGGTCAGACCGGGTGCAGCTCGAAGTCGCGGTCGACGCGCAGGCCGTCGCGGACGGCCGCGATCAGCGGATGCGGGCGCTGCTCGCCGAGCCTCAGCAGCCCGGCGACGGCCCGCTCCCGCAGCTCCCGCGCCTCCGACACCCGGCCCATGCCCTCCAGCGTGACCGACAGGTTGCCGCGGCAGAAGCACGTGTCCGGATGGTCCTCGCCGTACACCCTGACCAGGCCGGCGAGCGCGTCCCGCTCGCGCGCCTCGGCGTCCTCGAAGCGCCGCGCGTCGCCGAGGCAGTTCGCGTGGTTGACGGCCGCGAGCAGCACCAGCGGATGGCCGGGGCCGAGCAGCCGCACGAGCAGCGAGGACGTCTTGGCGGTGAGCGCGACGGCCGTGTCGAGGTCGCCGGTGTAGCGCAGGTAGCAGCCGAGGTTGTTCTCGATCATCACGGTGTACGGGTGCTCGTCGCCCATCTGCGCCCGGTGCCGGGCGAGCACGGCGCGCGTCCGGTCGCGGGCCCCGACGAGGTCGCCGAGCTCGCCCATGCACGCCGCGACCTCCAGGTCGGCGGGCAGCGTGTCCGGAGACTCCGGGAAATGCCGCTGGTAGCGGGCGTAGGTGTCCTCCGCCAGCGCGAGCGCCTCCTCCCGCAGCCCGGCGCGGCGCAGCGACACCGCGAGGCTCTTGCCCGTCCGCAGCGTGTCCAGGATCTGGTCGCCGAGGACGTCCACGTACCGCCGGTACACGTCGCGGAGCTGGACGACGGACTCGTCGTACCGGCCCGCCTCGCGCAGGTCGCGGGCCACGTTCGCCTCGGTGAACAGCGTGTAGGGGTGGTCGTCGCCGAGCTGGGCGCGGCGCAGCCGCAGCGTCTCGGTGTCGTAGCGGTAGGCGCTCTCCCAGTCGCCGGTCAGCCGGTAGTCGACCGCCAGGTTGTGCGCGATCATCAGCGTGCGCGGGTGCTCCTCCCCCCACGGCGTGCCCGCCTGCTCGTAGGTCTGCAGGTCCAGCGCGAGCGCGCCGCGGTAGTCGCCCATCGCCCGCATGTCGGCCGCCAGGTTCCCCGCGGTGATCAGCGTGTGCGGGTGCGTCGGGCCGAGCGTCGGGGAGCTGCGCTGCCGCTCCAGGACGTCCTGGTCGAGGTCGTACGCCTCCTGGAAGTTGCCCTGCGAGCGCAGCACGTTCGCGATCTGCGACCGCAGGAACAGCCACTGCCAGTGGTCCTCGCCGAGCTTGCCGCTCCACTCGGCGACCAGCTCCTGCCCGGCCGCCATCGCGCTGTCGAACACGCCGCGCTTCCACTGGTACCGGACGAGGTCGGTGAGCATCTGCCGGACGTCCTCGTCGTCGCAGCTCGCCGCCCTGGACGGCTTCACATGCGGCAGGATCTCCTCCAGGTTCGGCCAGTTGCCCGGATCGTCGGTGTCGCCGTGGCTCGGCCGCGCGCCCAGCAGGATCTTGTGCACGTCGTGGCAGGTCGTGTCGGTCAGCTCCGGGTCGAGCCCGTGCCGGATCACGGCCTGGACGAGCGGGTGCACCCGGATCGACTTGTTGCCCTGGTCGACCTTCGCCAGCGCGAACCGGCTGATCTCCCGGACGTGCTTGCCGATCACCAGCGTGTCGCGGACGGTCTCGTCGTAGGCGGCGAGGATGCCGGCGGTGACGTCGCTGTAGACCAGGTCGAGCGAGATCGGCTCGGACGAGAAGAACGCGAGCAGCTCCAGCAGCCGCGCCGCCGCCGGGGACGCCTCCCGCAGCTGCCGGAACGTGACGCTCCACGTCATCGCCACCGACTGCGGGAAGCTCTCCGCGCTGCGCTCCAGCGTGGACGCCGTCTCGTTCTCCAGCGCCTCCAGGTACTCGCCCGCCGGCATGAACGTCGACGCGAGCCACGCCGCGGCCTGCTCGATCGCGAGCGGCAGGTAGCCGAGCGCCGTGCCGATCTTGCGGGCGCTCTCCTCGGAGATGTCCTGGACGCGGCGGACGAGGTGCTCGGCGGCCTCCTCCTCGGTGAACACGTCCACGGCGATCGGGTTGGCGAGCTCCGTCCACGCCGGGTCGCGGGACGTGATGAGGACGTGCCCGTCCCCGCCGGGCAGGTACGGCTTCAGCTCCTCCGGGTTCTCCGCGTTGTCGAAGATCAGCAGCCAGCGGGAGGTGGGCTCGCCGCGCCGCAGCGCCTCCAGCGCGGCGCCGGCCGCGTCCGCGATGTTCTCCCCGACGCGCAGCCTGAGCTGCGGCTGCTCGGCCAGCGTCGCCAGCGCCAGCCGGATCGAGTCGGCCGACTGCGCGCTGATCCACCACACGAGGTCGTAGTCGGCCTTGAACCGGTGCGCGTACTCCAGCGCCACCTGCGTCTTGCCGACGCCGCCGAGCCCGTGCAGCGCCTGCGGCATGACGATCCGCTGCGTCGTCCCGAGCAGCTGGTCGCGGATCACCTCGAGCAGCCGCCCGCGTCCGGTGAACACGGCGTTGCGGCGGTCGGCGTTCCAGATCTCCGGCGCGGTCCGGGCGGAGCCGGGGAACCGCGGGCCCACCCGCGAGTGCTCGGCCGGATGGTCGAAGGTGTAGCCCGGCCTGCCGAGCGCCCGGACGAGGGCCTCGGCGCCGTCGCGCTCCCCGAGCCCGGTGAGGTCGAGGGGCAGCTGGTCGGTGAACGCCGTCCGCAGCGCGGCGTCCTGCACCCGGACGGTCGTCAGCCTGCGCTGCGGCGCCGCGGTGCGGCTCGCCAGCGACTCCCACACCCGCAGCGCGTCCGGCGAGCTGACCGCGTCGGGCGAGAGCAGCACGATCGTGTGCTCGCCCGGCTCGTCGCCGGGGACGTCGCCCGTCGCGGCGTCCACGCTGCGCCGGTCGACGCGGAACCCGGCGCGGCCGAGGACCAGCGCCATCCAGTCGACCCACGGGCGGTCGGCGGAGACGTAGCTGATCAGCACGTCGGAGACCTCGGTCGGGCCGCGCCGGGTGAACCGGTCGAGGGTGGCGAGGCGCAGGTCCTCCTCGACGGGCCGGTACTCGCCCACCCGCCCCTCGGTGATCACCTTGGTGAGCCGCTCGAACGCCGCGAGCATCGAGTTCGGCGAGCCGGGCGCGTCGCCGAACGTCGCGAGCGTCTCCTCGAACGCGTAGTACGGCCGGTACGGGATCTCGATCGACAGCCAGTACCCGTTGGCCTCCTGCCGGGTCATGCCGCGCGGGAAGCGGTCGAAGCGCCCCCGCGCGTACGCCCGCCCGGCCTCGACCTTCGCGTTCTCGCCGAAGTCGATCCGCATCGGCACCGGCAGGATGCGGATGGGCCGCACATGGTCGCGCTTGTCGATGTTGTGGGCGATGTCGGCGGCGCCGTCGATGCTCTGGTAGCTGAGCGTGAAGCAGTCGACGAGGACGTCCGGGAAGTGGAGCGTGCAGATGTCGGCGATGTCGCTGTAGCCGGTGCGGCTGTCGATCAGGACGTAGTCGTAGTGCCGCCGCATGTCCTCGCGGAGCGCGTCGAAGAACTGCCCGCCGCCGAGCCGGCCGTAGAAGTGGTCGAAGTCCAGGGCCCGGGTGAGGGACGAGTAGTTCCTGTTCTGCCGCCCCGCGGAGATGAAGTCGAGCGTCCCCTCGTCCTCGAACTCCCACTCCAGCGTCACCGCGTGGCGCAGCACCTTCGCGTAGTCGCGGTGCCAGTCGCGCTGGTCGTCCTCGTGCTTGTTCGTCGTCGCCCAGGAGTACTCGTCCAGCATGTCGATGACCCCGGGCGTCGAGGTCAGGATGTTCTGGTCGAGGAACGGATGGAAGAACTTGTGCAGCCCCGGGGATTCGAGGTCCCAGTCGATGACGAGCACCTTCAGCCCGGCGGCGGCCATGATCCAGGCGACGTTGGCGAGCGCGGTCGTCCGTCCGGTGCCGCCCTTGTAGGAGTAGAAGGTGACGATGGTCCCGCCGTCCGGCTTGTCGGCCGCGCCGGGGGTGATCGTGCTGTTCGCTGGGTTCGTCAGGTTCGCTGGGTTCGTCATGAAGTGTTCTCCTCGCCTCAGGACTCCGGGTCCCTGAGGGTGGGCCGGGACATGGACGGCGGAGTCTGCGGCGGATGCACGCTGGTCGTCTTCAGGAACCGGGTGAGCGCCTCGTTGACGGCCTTGGGCAGCGCGTCGCGGAACGCGGCGGGCGACGTGACGCGCATGGCCGAGCCCTTCAGCGCGGACCCGTTCGGCAGCGCCTCGGCGAGGTCCTCGCCGAGGTCGTCGGCGGCGTCCGCCGTCTGCCGGTCGTCGGAGTTGAACGGGGCCAGGACATGGACGGGGTCCTGGTCGATCTGCCGGAGCCGTTTGCCGAGGTCCCGGTCCCTGACCGCCCACGGGTCGACGACCAGCACTCCGGGCGCGCCCGCCGGCTCCTGCGGCGGCTCGTCGGCCGTCTCCACGATCGACTGGTGGCCGAGCTCGCTGAGTACCTGCTCGGCGAACGAGCCGATCGGCAGCGTGTGCCCCTCGCCGCGGAACGGCGTCCACTCGCGAGGCGTCCGGCCGTAGTAGTAGGTGTCCCGCTCGGGCGGCAGGTCGTCGATCGCCTGCGCGGCCAGGGTGAGCCGCACGGCGGGGCGCTTGGACCCCGGCGCCGCGTCCGCGAACGGGCTCTGCACCGAGGCCAGGGACGGGACGGCGCCGGACGGCAGCGCGCATTCGGCCGCCCGCTCCTTCACGACCGTGGCGAGCCGCAGCACCGTCTCCTTGTACTGCTCGCGGAAACGGCCCAGTTTCATGATCCCGTAGAGGCCCTCCAGCGCGTACGCGGACGGGAATTCCGGTGGAACGTTCTGCATGCTGTGGAGCGGTTCGGGGATCTCGCTGATGTCCATCTTCGTCCACCAGGCCGGAATGATCGCGGGCGGACGGTCGAGCCCGGCGGTCTGCGCGTGGTACCGGTTCAGGAACGCCGCCCATTCCTTGCCGCAGTACTCGCTGGTGAAGTAGGGCGGGGAGAACAGCGCGACGAAGACGCGGCAGTTCGCGAGCGCGTCGGCGAGCTGATCGGGCCACTCGCTGCCGACCGGAATCTGCCTGTCCATAAAGCCGGGATTAAGCGCGCCCGTAGCCTGGCCTATGTCATGGCAGAGGTCGTTGAAGAACTTCGCCACCCAGCGGTCGGAGTCTTCGGGGCGGTAGCGCGACCTGGCATAACTCAGGAAGAAGTACGGGCGTCTCTCCTCCGCCTGAATTCTCCCCGCCATGCCGCTCCCCTCCGGGGTCCCATCAATGTATAGCGGCAGGGCCGGGGAGATTACAGCCCGTCAAATGTGGAGTTTTACCGATTCGCCGGGGTGGGCGGGAGGTCCCACGACTCCAGCGTCCGGCGCATGGCCGCGACGAACTGCTCGCCGAGGCCGGTGAGGGCGCCCGAGTCCTGGAGCGTGCGCGCCGCGGTGACCGTCTTGGGGTACCAGTCGGCGAAGTGGCGGGCGGCCTCCGCCGCGGCGGCCGCGTCGTCCGACCGCGTCCGGCGGAGCCAGAAGTCGGCGACGGCGATGTGTGCGTACGTGCCCTGCAGCAGCCCCTCCAGCGGGCGCGGGTCGCGGCGCCACGGCGCGTGGTACAGCCGGTCGTCGGACTTGTCGTACAGGTCGGCGAAGTCGAGGACGGCGCCGAGCTTCACATGCTGGAACTCGTGCAGGATCAGCAGGCACAGCATCGCGGGGCTCTCGGGCAGCGCGATCCCGACCGAGCCGTAGGCGTCCCGCGCGGCGGAGCTGACGCTGGCGCCGGACGCGGGCGGGTCGAGCGGGACGATCGTCGTCAGCGCCTCCGCGATCGCGGGCGCGTACTCCGCGTACTCCTTCTCCAGCAGCGTCCACGCCTCCTGGAAGAAGGACTGCCACCGCGCGAACTGACCGGCGTCGAGGCGCGGCGCGGCGGGGTGGTCGTGGCAGTCGCGGAACGGGTCGAGGTCGTCGAGCGCGACGGTGAAGCACCCGGCGGTCAGGAGGCGGACGGGTTCGAGTGGTCCGGCGCCGTCCACCTCAAGGCTTCCGGCGTCGACGCGGACGGTGGTCTCCCGGCGGCCCGGCACGGCGTAGCGGCCGATGCCCGGGAAGTAGACGGCGCCGTCCCGCACCGGGACGGTCAGCGTGATGTTCTCCAAGGCCCGCATGGCGGCCAGGCACGCGACGGTCGCGAGGAGCCCGTCGTCGCCGTCCGGTTCCGCGGCGCCGGGCCGGTCCAGGGCGCGGAGGCGTTCCACCGCCCAGGCCCGCACGTAGGGATGCGACAGCGCCCAGTCGTAGGCGTCGGGGCTCGCGGCCCCGATGCGCTTCACGGCGTCCCAGCCCGGCGACGCACCGTCCTCTGCCCCTCGTCCCCCGACCGCGGCGATCACGGCGCGGCGGCCGATCGCCTGCGCGGCGCCGAGCCGCGCGATCGAGGCGCGGTCGCCGTGCCCGGTCGCCACGGCGCGCACCACGTCGGGCGGCAGGACGTGCGGATGGCGGGCGATGCGCTCGTGGACGTGCTTGACCAGCGCGAACAGGTCGGCGCAGTAGACGCTGGGGTTGGCGAACCCGGACCCGTCGCCGTGGTACCGGTGGGCGAACAGGCCCCCGCCGCAGGTGGCGACGACCGGGCATTCCCGGCAGGTGCCGCACAGGGCCGCGAGCCCGCCCTGCCGCGCCTCGATGCCCGCGTTCTTCGCGACGTCGTCGACGGAGTGCCCGAACACGTCCATGCCGGTGTCCGGGGCGCCGTCGAACGCCGTCTTCAGGGAATCGGCCTGCTCATAACTGCCGTCGGTCTCGACGACCAGCAGGTCGCTGGGCTCCAGGCCGAGCGACTCGGTGAAGCTCGGCCCGCCCTGGGACGCGCTGATGATCGAGTCGAAGATCCGCACCGGGACGGGACGGCCGTCGTCCAGCCACCGGTCAGCGATGATCTTGAGCCAGTCGGCGTACGCGGTCGGGGACCATCCGGACCGGGACGTCCGGGGCGGCGGGCTGTCCCAGGTGTGGTGGGGCCAGAGGAGGTCGATCGCGGGCGGTTCGTGCGCGATGAGCGCCTCGTAGACGGCGATCGGGTCGTTGGCGATGTCGATGGTGCACAGCAGGCCGGAGTAAAGGTCGGGATAGTCGGCGCGGAGCAGTTCGATGGCCCGGACGACCTTGTCGTAGCTGCTGCGCCCGTCGCGGTACAGGCGGTGCCGGTCGTTCGCGGCGCGGTCGCCGTCCAGCGAGATGCCGACCTTGACGTTCTCCTCGCGGAACAGGTCGCAGAACCGCTTGTCGAGCAGGACGCCATTGGTGTGGACGCGTAAGTCGATGTCGCAGACGCCGAGGAGCGGGGCCCGCAGTGCGGAGATGAGGGCGGCGAGGTGGCGCGGGCCGGCCAGCAGCGGCTCGCCGCCGTGCAGGACGAGGCCCACCCGCGCGAGACCGTGGCCGCGCGCGTGGTCGGCGATGCGCTCCGCCGCGCGCTCCATGGTGGCCACGGTCATCTCGGCCGGACGCCTCCGCCAACCCTGGTCGGCGTGCTCGAATACATAGCAGTGGTCGCAGGCCAGGTCACATCTGCCGTGAACCTTGAGCACGAATTGGCGGAACAGTGTTGACGGAGGCATGACTGCTGTAATGAGATGTCAGATGAAGGAGTTGAACGCCGCGACCCGGACTGCCTCCGAACCGTCGCCGGACTTCTCATCGGTTCTGGTCAACCGTGCGACGATGCGGGCGGCGTCCGCCTCGAAAGCCAGCTCCTCGGGAGTCATCTCCCGCAGGTCGGCGAGTTCCGGCGCGCCCGCTTCCTCAACAATATTCATGATCGTCCATCCGGCCTTGGCTACAGTGCGTGGCGACATTATGCCCGTCCGCGAGAACAACTATCGTGCGGGCCGACGTTACGGCGGGCCTTGGATACCGCACCATCGAACTTTTGTGCAGACCATAAACTCGCCGCATCCGCCAGCGTCCCACAACCCACTCATCGTGTCTCGAATTTTGGCCGTGCCGTTATCAGTTCGAGCCCGGTGCACATCGGCGAAAGTTCCTGATCCGATGCGAACTTCTCGCCCGCGGTTCAGGGATCCGGTGACCGGAGCCGGACAACCTCGAGTGAGCTGTGTGGATTTGTGCACACACCCTTGACGCGGACAACAGCCCCCATTCCACTCAAAGTGTGGAGGCACTCGCCGAATCACACTATCCAGCCCTTTTCCGGGCAGCCGACACGAGCGCGTCCGCAGGGCAGCACCGGCTGCTCGCCGCGACCGCGCTCCGGCTCGCCGCGCTGCTGACGGCCGCCGTCCTCGGCACGCTCACGGTCGAGGTGGGCCGGATCGACGCGGCGGCGGTGATGGCGGCCGCCGGGCTCTGCGTGGGCCTGGTCGTCGAGGTGTACCTGCTGACCGAGCGTCCCGACCGGCAGTGGTACGAGTCGAGGGCGGCGGCCGAGTCCGCCAAGACTCTCGCGTGGCGGTTCGCCGTGGCGGGGCAGCCGTTCGGCGCGGAGGACGTGGACGACCGCGCCGCCGAGTCGCTGCTGCTGCACCGGTTCGCGGTGATCCGCGGCAACCTGCGCGGCCTGGTCGTCGACGCCGACGGCGGCGGCCTCCAGGTGACCGACGAGATGCGGGAGCTCCGCGGCCGCCCGCTGGACGTGCGCCGGCGCGCCTACCGGGCCGGCCGGATCGAGGACCAGTACCGCTGGTACTCCCGCCGCTCCATGCAGCACGGCCGCAGCGTCGCGCGCTGGTCGGTGTTCCTGGCGTCGCTGGAGGCGTGCGGGCTGGTCGCGGCCGTCCTGGAGGCGGTGGGCGTGCTCTCGCTCGACCTGCCGGGCATCGCGGGCGCCGTCGCGGCGGGCGGCCTCGCCTGGGTGCAGACCCGGCAGCACCAGCAGCTCGCCACCGCCTACGGCATCGCGGCGCAGGAACTCGCCGAGATCGCCTCGCGGATCGAGTGGCCGGACTCGGAACCCGCCTGGGCGCATTTCGTGGACGAGGTCGAAGAGGCCATCTCGCGGGAACACACCCTCTGGTGGGCGTCCCATGTGTGACGTAATCGACCGGCGCGGACGACAGCGGCGTGCTACGACGGGCGGCGGGCCGGCGCCCGTCAGAAAGGCGGGGGAGCCGATGCGGATCGCCATCACGGGACACCGCGACCTCGACGAGACGACCACCGCCCGTGTGGACGCGGCGATCCGCGAGCTGCTGCGGGACCACGGCACGCGGGACATCGTGGGCGTGTCGTGCCTCGCCGACGGCGCCGACCAGATCTTCGCCCGCGCCGTCCTGGAGCTCGGCGGGCGCCTGGAGGTCATCGTCCCCGCCACCGGCTACGCCGCCGCGCTGGGCGCCCGGGCCCGGCGCGGCTTCGAGGAGCTGAAGGCCCGCGCCGCGGTGGTGCTGCCGCTGCGGCATCCAAGGCCCGGCCCCGGCCCCTACCGGGAGGCCGGGCTGGCGATGCTGGCGCGCGTCGACCGCCTCATCGCCGTCTGGGACGGCGCGCCCGCGCGCGGACGCGGCGGCACCGCCGAGGTCGTCGAGTACGCCCGGAGGCAGAAGATGGACGTGCAGGTCATCTGGCCCGCGGGGGCGACGCGCACCGGCGCCCCCGCCACGTGATCAAGGACGGGCGGGTGCGGCGGGCCGTCCGGAGACGTCCGGGGTGATGACGGCCAGCCGGGCGCCGGCGGGGTCGGTCATGACGGAGAACCGGCCGGGCCGGATATCGGTCGGCGGGACGTGGACGGTCGCACCCAGCGCGGCGGCACGGCCGGCGGTGGCGTCGCAGTCCTCGACCCAGAAGTACGGGATCCAGTGCGGCGGGAAACCCTCCGGCCACCAGCTCTCGATGGGCAGCATCCCGGCCACGGACCAGTCCCCGATCTTCCAGTTGGTGTAGGACGGCGCGTAGTAGGAGCGGTCGACGGCCGTCCAGCCGAACACCCTGCCGTAGAAGCGGCGCGCGTCCTGGACGTCGGTGCTGGCCAGCTCGACCCAGCACGTCGCGCCCGGTTCGTCGATGACGCCGGCGCCCGCCAGGTTGTACGGCAGCCAGAGGGCGAAGTCGGCGCCCTGCGGGTCGGAGCACAGCGCCATGCGCCCGAGGTCGGCGACGTCGGTGGGCTCGACGCTCACCGCGCCGCCCGCGCCGCCGACGGCGTCGAGCGCGGCATCGAGGTTCTCGACGCGGAAGTAGCACGTCCAGGACGCGGGCTCCGTGTCGTCGGTGAGCGAGTTGAGCCCGGCGACCTCCGGGCCCTGCGCGCCGTCGAGCGTGAAGATCTCGTTGTCGCCCCACGCGCCCAGGGTCAGCGTGTAGGAGTCCCATCCGAAGACGCCGCGGTAGAACTCCTTGGACGCCCCCACGTCCGGGCTGGTCAGCTGGGTCCAGGCGGCGGTCCCGGGGGCGTGCTCGGTGACCTCGGGCATTCCTCCACGGTAGGAACGGCCGCGCAATCTCCTTTGCCGCGAACCGCCAAAACGTGCCCAATGTTCAGACGCTGTCGACCGTTTGGAGCAGGCCCCAGACGAAATGGGCCGCGAACGTACCGTCGGGCGTGGTGAGGGTGGCGTGCCAGCGGCTGGGGGCGTCGCCGTCCTGGTGGGCGACGGTTCCGAAGCGTGCGGCGACGTCGCCGACGACGCAGGACCACGGGACGAGGTCGTCGACGCCGTCGAGGCGCGGCATGGGGACGCCGTCGTCGCGGACGAGCCATTCGTGCGCGACGGAGCCGTCCGGGGCCATCATGATCTCGAAGCGCAGGCCCGGCCACAGCGAAAGCCCCGTCCACCAGGCGATCTCGCAGGTCACGTCGCCGATGCTCCGCTGCTCGACGGCGCCGGGCGGGCCGAGGACGGCCTCGTAGCGGCGCTGCCCGCGCGGGAACGTCCGCGACCGGAGGATGCGCTGCCAGCGGGCGTTGACCTCCCGCATCTCGGTGCGGGACGCGTCCAGCGCGCGCATCGCGTCCTCGACGAGGCCGGGCTGGTAGTCGGCCATCCGGCGGAGCAGCACGAGCTGGAACTCCCGCCGCGCGAATCCCTTCACCGCCGCCACGCTACCGCCGCGGCCGTGCGCTCACTCGTCGTCGGTGATCCCCAGGCCGTGCGCTTCCTCGGGGTCGGAGGTGAAGGGCTCTTCGGGGTCGTGGTCGGACGGGCGCGGGCGCTCGGGCCCGTCCGGCCCGACCCGGACGACGTACTCGAAGCGGATGACGCGGAACCGGCGTCCGAGGACGGTGACCTCGGCGCGGCGCGTCCCGTCGCGGAGCAGGCCGGCGGCGGCCCGGTACTCGGCGAGGACGTCCGGCGACGACGGCAGCATCATCGGCACGATCGTGTCGAAGTAGGCGGCCAGGTGGTCGCGGACGCAGGCGGGGCTGTGCAGGAACGGGCCGTGCGGCGGCCACGTCCCGTTCTCCTTCTCGGCGGCGGCGAACCGGGCGGCGAGCCGGGCGACGCGCGGATGGGTGGCGAGCGCGCGGCGGGCGTCGCGGGTCACCTCGGGCGGGACGATCGGCCCTTCGGGGACGTTCTCCCACCGTTCCCCGAGCAGTTCCGGCGATCCGGGCGCTAGCGCGGGCGGGAGCAGCCCGTGGTCGAACCGGTGGGCGTCGCGGCGCGTGCGTGGCTCGGGCAGGTCGTCGGGGTCGGTGGGGCGGGGCGGCTCGGGGCCGTCCACCCCGAAGCGGCAGAACCGGTCGGCGCGGACGACGCGGAACACGCGCCCGGCGACGGTCAGCTCGTCCGGACGACCGCGTTCGAGGCGTGCGGCCCCTTCCCGGTATTCGTCGCGGTCGGCGGCTGAGGACGCGGTGGCGGTCCGGGCCATGTTCCGGAACCACCAGGCGAGGGAGTCGCGGGCGTCCTGCGGCGTCATCCGCTCCATCCCCGACATCATCCAGCCGCCGTGGACCCGTTCCATCACTCCGTACGTGGGCCCGTACCAGAGCACGAGCGGGTGGGTCCGCTGCGCGCGCACCTCGCCGAGCCACGCCGGCGACGACGCGGCCGACAGCAAAGGGGGCAGATCACCGGCGAGAGCCGCACCATCACTACCCGTCATGCCGTCCATCGTCACAGGGCGCGGGGGGTCGGCGCTCGCGATTCGGCCATTCGGCAGGTCAGGACTTGCGGGCGCCGATGGCGGCGGCGATGGCGGGCCAGCTCCGGTCCAGCTCGCGCTGCCAGTACTTCCAGTTGTGCATGCCTGGCCCGTAGAGGCTCGCGGTGACGGGGACGCCCGCTTCCCTGGCGGCCCGGACGAAGTTCGTCGTCATCACCCCGGCGAGCTGCTCGCCGATGCGTCCCGCATGCCACGGCACAGTGTTGGGGTCGTCGTAGGGGCCGGGCTGCCCGTTGCCGGACGAGACGTAGACGCCGGTGCCTTTCAGCTTCGACACCATCACAGTCGCGTCGTGCGCCCGCCAGTTCTCCCGCGCGGTGATCGGGTCGCCCCAGATCGCGGTGCCCGCCTCCCGGTTCATCGACGTCAGGATGGCGGGCATGCCGGGCGCGGTGATGTTGAGCGACCCGCTGTAGGACGCGGCGTACCTGAAAACCCCGGGACGTCGTTCGGCATAGGTGATGGCGCCCTGCCCGCCGGACGACAGCCCGATCGCGGCGCGCATCGACCCGGCGCCGAAATTGCGTTCCATCAACGGAATGACCTCGTCGATGTGGAAGGTCTCCCATTCCGGGATGCCGCCCTTGCCGCCGTTCCACCAGTTCGTGTACGAGCCTTTGAAGCCGCCTTCGGGCATGACGACCATCACGTCGTACGAGCCCGCGGTCTTCTCGATGTCGGAGTCGTGCGTCCAGGATCCGTAGGTGTCGTTGCCGCCGTGGTAGGCGTACACGACGGGCCACGACCTGCTGCTCCTCGCCGTCCATCCCTTCGGGACCATGACGCGCGTCTTCACCTTGGCGCCCAGCGCCGGGGACGCGATCGTGACGTCGAACTGCCGCGCGCTCAGCCTCTTGACGCTGCTGATGGCGGCACCGTCGGGCGCCTTGAGGTACCCGCCGGACCCGGCCCCGCCCGGCAGACGCGGCCTCGTGGCGCGACCGGCCGCGTTGGTGTCGGGGTCGTCGGGGCTGGGCGACCCGTCGCCCGTCTTGAACGGGTTGGTGCCCGGCGGGACGCGGGGCAGCTTCGGCGAAGGGGTGGACCCGGGCTTGGTCGGGGGCCCGAAGGACGGGACCGGCTCGGCGTTCCCCCGGCCCTCCGACCGCTCCTTCGGCACGCCGACGCCCGCCTGCGCGAGGCCGACCATGACGGCGGGCAACAGCACGACCGCCGCCGCCGTCCCCGCGATGGCGATCTTCCTGTCCGTACGTTTCTTCATGCGCTCCCCAGCCGACCGCGACACCCTGTGATCGAGCGCAGGGCGCGGCACTCCCGCCCGCCGAAGAAACTACTGTTCCCGCCATCGAAGCCGCAAGCATTGACAATCAATGCAATAAAGGCGACACGGCCGGTGACGCGGCGTCACCCGCCCCGCTCGCGTTCAGCGCCTGCCTGGCCGTCATCCACGGCATCGCCCGCGGGCCGTCCGGGTCGTCGACGTCCACCTGCGCCAGCGACACGCAGTTAGCCCCTCGGCCAATCCCGGCGGTGAGGGCGGTTCGCAGGCCTTGACGGCGCTTGGCGTGTCTAGGGGAAGTGTTGGCGGAGGGTGGGGAGGAGGTCTGCTTCGGCCCAGGTGCGGAAGTCTTTTTGGTGGTCTGGGCCCGATTGGCAGAAGGAGATGTGGGTGAAGCCTGCGTCGGCCCACTGCTGGACGGCCTGGACGTAGTCGTCCACGTTGTTGCCGCAGGGGACCGACTTGGCGACGTCTTCGGGACGGACGGTCCCGGCGGCGGCCTCGAAGTTGACCGGGCCTGGGAGTTCGGCCATCACCTTCCAGGCGGGGGCCGAGAACCTCCAGATGCGGTGGGCGCGCTGGACGCACTCGTCGTAGTCGTCGCCGTAAGCGACGGGGATCTGGCCGTAGACGGGTTTGCCTGCGCCGCCCTCCTTGTGGAAGAGGTCGACGACGTTGCCCACGGGCTGGTCTGAGATGAGGAGGTCGGCGTGGCGGGCGGCGAGGCGGCCGGCGCGGGGGCCGTAGGCGGCCATGCCGATCGGGACGGGGCGGTCGGGCAGGTCGTACAGTTTCGCGGAGTCGACGGTGAAGTGCCGGCCGCGGTAGTTGACGTAGTCGCCGCCGAACAGCGCCCTGATGATCTCGACGGCCTCCTCGAACATCTCGTGCCGGACGTCCACCGAGGGCCAGCCGCGGCCGACGACGTGCTCGTTCAGGTTCTCGCCCGAGCCGAGGCCGAGCGTGAACCGGCCGTCGGACAGGACGCCCATCGTGGCGGCCTTCTGCGCCACCACCGCCGGGTGGTAGCGCATGATCGGGCAGGTCACGAACGTCATCAGCGGGATGCGGTGGGTGGCCTGGGCGAGCGCGCCGAGCACCGACCAGGCGTAGGCCGAGTGGCCCTGGTCCTCCAGCCACGGGAAATAGTGATCGGAGATGACCGAGTAGCCGAAGCCGGCCTCCTCCGCCTCCACCAGGTCGGCGACGAGTTGCTTGGGCGGCGTCTGCTCGCAGAGCAGTGTGTATCCGAATTCCATGTCGGCTCGCCTACCCGTCCGGACGGGCCGAATCGTCAAGACATGGTCAGGCTCGGTATCCGAGAAGGTCGACTAGGTCGCCGGCCATTTTCTGTCCTTCCTGGTCAGCGCCCCTTGCAGGCCGTGCGCCCGTGCCGCCCCCGGACTGCCGGGCGCCACGGCGGGCCTGGCGGGGCCTTACTTGGCCACTGTCAGTGACATCTGCTATACGTAGAGCTACCTCGCCTCGACCTGAGGCGTGGAAAGGGACATCCGGTATCCACCTTGAGAACCGGGCGTGACAAGGGAGAAAAGGAACCACATGAAGTCCTTCAGCTACAGCGAGCTGGACAAGCTGACCGGCGAGGTCCTGCCGGAGCGCGCCGTTCTGTCCACCCTCCTCGTCGGTGGCGGCGACGACAACGAGAACGAGAACTTCAACCTCAACCACGGCCACGGCCACGGCCACGGCGGCAGCGACAGCGGCACCACCGCGGTCGTGCCGAACTGCCAGGCGGTCAACAACAACCCGCAGGGCGGGCTCGTCGGCGCGCTGGGGCTCAGCTCCAACAACCCGACCTCCTCGTTCACCTGCGCCAGCAGCACGGTGGTCGCGTCGGACCACTGATCCGGCACGGCGTAACAGCGGGCCTCGGCCCGCTTGGGAAGGGCTGGCGTTCTCCCGCCAGCCCTTCCCCCTCTTTCCGGACAAAGCGAAAGCGAACCGATGAGCGAAACGCACCCTCATACCGTCAGCTACGCGGACCTGGACCGGCTCGTCCCCGAGGTCCTCCCCGGGCGGCTCCTGCTGTCCGCCGCCGTGCCGCTCGGCGGCGACGACGGCAGCACCACGATCGTGTACGCCTGCCAGGCGACGCACTCCCCCGGCACCGCCGGCCTTCTCGGCACGGGCCTGTTCGCGCAGGCGCCGTACTCTTCCCTGACCTGCGTTCCCGGCACCGTCGTCCAGCAGCACTGATGGGCACCCCCACCACACCGTCCGTGGACGGCGCCGGCCCGCCCGCGGCCCTCACCCTGCCCAGGCTCGTCGACGGCG
Organism: Actinomadura sp. KC06; assembly: GCF_004348735.1. GTDB lineage: Bacteria > Actinomycetota > Actinomycetes > Streptosporangiales > Streptosporangiaceae > Spirillospora. The sequence goes on along the minus strand of NZ_SMKT01000006.1, from coordinate 53,570 downwards.
CGGAACTCCTCGGCGAGTTCAAGAACTCCGGATACCGGGAGCCGCCTCAGCTCGTCCGGCTGCCGAACGGCCAGCTCGTCCGGCTGCCGCCGCTGCTGTACATCGTCGCCAAGGCGCTGCGGGAGCACCGCGAGCTCGCGGGCGCCGACGTCGCGCAGGCCCTCGACCGGGTCGCCGGGACGGTCAGCGAGGAGGCGGGCGCGCGGCTCACCGCGGAGCAGATCGTCTACCTGGCCGACCAAAAGCTCGCCCCGCTCGGCGTCACCACCTACAGCGACGGCACGGAGCCCACGTCGGTCAAGGCCGACCCGTTCCTCGCGCTGAAGTGGCGGATCGCGGTGTTCCCCGAGTCGTTCACCTGGTTCGTCGGCGGCCTGTTCGCCTGGCTGTTCCGGCCGGTGGTGCTGGCGCTGATGCTCGCCGCGTTCGTGGCCGGCGAGGCGTGGATGCTCACCACCGGGTCGGTGGCGGACGCGTTCGCGGCCACGATCCTCAACCCGGTCAGCATCCTGCTGGTCATGGCGCTCGGTGTCGCGTCGGTCGCGTTCCACGAGTTCGGGCACGCCAGCGCCTGCCGGTACGGCGGCGTCCGGCCCGGCGTCATGGGCTGCGGCATCTACCTCGTCTGGCCGGCGTTCTACACCGACATCACCGAGTCGTACCGGCTCGGCCGCGGCGGGCGGCTCCGCGCCGACCTCGCCGGCGTCTACTTCAACGCGATCTTCATCGTCGGGCTGGCGCTGGCGTACCACCAGACGGGGTTCGAGCCGCTGCTCGTCACCGTCCTGTACGTCAACCTGCAGATGTTCCAGCAGCTCCTGCCGACGCTGCGGTTCGACGGGTACTACATCATGTCCGACCTGATCGGCATCCCCGACCTGTTCAAGTACATCGGGCCGATCCTGCGCCGGACGCTGCTGCGCCGCCCCCGCGACGCGCAGCTGGACGACCTCAAGCGCTGGCCGCAGATCTTCGTCACGCTCTGGGTGCTGACCGTCATACCGGTGCTCGTCTTCCAGATCGGCCTCATCCTCAGCCAGGTCCCCGAGCTGGTCGCCAAGGACTGGTGGATGATGCGGCGGCTCGCGTCCGAGGCCGCGCACGGCGCCGGGGTGCTCGAGCTCGTCACCTCCGGGCTGCAGATCGTCCTGCTCGTGCTGCCGCTGGCCGGTGTCGCGCTGATCCTGTACGGGGTGGGCCGCGGGCTCGTGCGGTGGGCCGTCCGGTACGTGCAGGGCCCCGCGCCCGGGTCGATGACCGGTCCCTGATCACGCCCGGACGAACGCCGGGCATCCCCGTCGCGGGGGTGCCCGGCGTTCGGCGTCAGGTCTGCTGCATCGGTTCCATGGCGTCCCTCGAGGTCGCGGACGGGCCGTGCCATTCCAGGATGAGGACGGTGGCGTCGTCGTCCAGGCGTCCCTCGTGGTGTTCGAGGATGCTGCGGACGAGCCGCCGCAGCGTCTCGGGGACGGGCAGCCCGTCGGCCTCGCGCTTGATGATGAAGTCGGTGAACCGGTCCAGGCCGAACTCCCGCTTGTCCGGGTCGCGGGCCTCCACGATGCCGTCGGTGTAGAGCAGGATCCGGTCGCCGGGCTGGAGCTGCTCGCTGCACAGCTCCGGGTCCACGCCGAGCCCCGTGCCGAGCGGCGCGCCGGGACGGCATTCCAGCGAGGTCACCCAGCGCCCCGCGCGGATGACCACCGGCGCGGGGTGGCCGTGCGAGATCCACGACACGACGCCCGAGAGGAGGTCGAGCTCCATCAGGACGGCGGTGACGAACCGTCCGTCGCCGTCCTGGTCGAGCAGAACCTGCTCGATCGCCCGCCCCGTCTCGACGAGGTTCGCCTTGTGGAGCCGGCTGTTGCGGCAGGCGGCGGTCGCGAGGCAGGACGTCAGCCCGGCGGTGGTGTCGTGCCCCATCGCGTCGAAGATCGCCAGGTGCACGGTGTCGCCGGCCAGCGCGTAGTCGAAGGTGTCGCCGCCGAGCTTGTACGCCGGTTCCAGCGCGGCGCCGATCACGACCTGATCGTTGGCGAAGGTCATCGGGGGGAGGAGCCGCCACTGCATCTCCGCCGACACCGTCATCTCCCTGGTGCGCACCAGCCGGGAGAGCGAGTCGCTGTACGGCCCCTTGCTGACGATCATCAGCGCGACCAGGCCGGCCAGGTACTCGGCGTCGTCCTTGGCGCGGTCGTCGTTCTGGCGGATGGTGGCCCGGAGCACCCCGATCCGCTCGGACCCGTCGAGGATCGGCATCCAGTACTGGCAGGTGCCGTCCTCGAACACCTGGCCGGTCACCGGCTCCACGGTCTGGAACGCCCGGCCCGCGATGGTGCCGTCGATCTTCAGGTCGGCGGCTTCCGGCCCCGGGTCCTGCCCCGCGTCCTCGCCCTTGCCGGTGAGCAGGCGCAGCACGGTCTGCTGCAGGTCCGCCATGTAGATCACCACGTCGTGCAGGCCCGCGTCCGCTGCGTGCCGGGCCACGGCGGCCGGCAGCTGCTCCATCGACATCAGGTGGCTGGCCGCCACGAGCTCTCTCAGCATCGGTCGCCGTCCCGCGTCATCCGCTCCCTGCCTGCCCTCATTCGGATCGGCATACCCACTGTGGCCGCGCCCATGTCGCCGGCCTCCAGGTCAGAGGCGCAGGTCAGCTGCGGGTCGGGGACGGCGCGGCGGGCAGCATCGCCGCGATCTCGGGCTTCAGCAGCTCGCGGACGGTCGCGTACGCGGCCCCGAAGTTCAGGTTGCCGCAGCCGTCGCTGCCGCCGGCGAGGTAGGAGAGCTGGAACTCGGCGGGCGTGAAGAACGCGCTCAGGGTCGGCGGAGTCGCCTGCGCCCCCGGAATGCGGGCCTCGCCGGGCAGGAAGTCGGAGCGCTTGAACCGCCCGTCGGGGCTGCAGTGATCCCACCGGCGCTCGCCGCCGACCGGGTGCTGCGCGACTAGCGAGCGGATCCGGGTCACGCCCGCGTCCGTCAGCGCGGTGGGACGGAACACGTCGGCGTTGGTGAGCCTGCGGCCGGTGCGCAGGTCGACGGTGACGACCTCGCCGCCGGGCGACCCGTCCGCCTGCTGGCACCAGTCGGTGAGCTGGAAGTAGCGGACGGACACCAGCCGCGGGCCGCGGAGCCCGAGCCTGGTCTGCACGCCCAGCTTCACGGGTTTCCCCTGGCAGTTGACCTCGGCCGAGCTCGCCCGCGCCATCGCGATCAGGCGGTCGATCGGGCCGCGCAGCTCGGCGTTGATCCGGCGTTCCAGGGCCGGGTCGCGCAGGCCGCTGACGGTCGGGAAGCTCGCGTTCTGGAGCTCGATCGGCGTCCTGCCGCCGGTGATCGTCCGGGTGTCGGAGGCCATGGTCACGACCGCGACGGGGGCGGGGGCCGGCTTCGTATCGTCCTGCGCGACGTAGACGCCGCCCGCCGTCGTGGCGACGACCGCGGCTCCGGCGGCGGCCATCGCGCCCTTGCCCGCGGTCGTGGCGAGGAAGCCCTTGCTCACCGACGCTCCCACGGTGCCGCTCGTTCCGGCGGCGCCGCTCGCGCCCGCCGTCCCGGCCGCGCCCGCCGTCCCCGCTGCGCCCGCCGTCCCCGCCGTGGCGGACGCCGCCCCCGGGAGCGTGAGCGCCGCGAGCGGGAACAGCGCGGCCAGCGCGGCGGCGGCCGCCGCCAGAGCGCGGACGCCCCGCTGCTCCCAGTCGCCCCCGTACGCGGCGGCCGCGGCGGACTCCAGCATGGTCACGAACGAGGCTGCGCCGAGCGGCCGCTCCCCCGGGTCCTTCGCCATGCCCCGCAGGACGAGCGGGCGCAGCGGCTCCGGCACGTCCGCGACGTCGACGGGCCCGGTGAGGTGCTGGTTCATCAGCACCGCCCGCTCGGCGGCGGCGAACGGCCGCCGTCCCGTCACGCATTCGTAGAACACGCAGGTCGCCGCGTAGACGTCGGTGGAGGGCGAGGACGCCTCCCCGCGCCACTGCTCCGGCGCCATGTACACGGGCGTCCGGGCGGACGAGCCCTGCCCGGCCAGCACGGCGACGCCGAAGTCGACCAGCTTGCTGAGCCCGTCGGGCTGCACCACGACGTTCGCCGGCTTGTAGTCGCGGTGGACGACGCCGACCGCGTGCGCGGCGGCGAGCCCGAGCAGCGAGCCCTTCAGGACGAGCAGCGCCGCCTCCGGGGCGAGCCTCCCGTGCTCGCGCAGCACCTCCTTCAGCGACGCGCCGTTGATCGCCTCCATCACGATCGCTGCGCCGTGCTCGCTCTCGGTGAACCGGTAGAGGCGCGCCACGTACGGGCTCGTCAGCCGGCCGAGCATCTGCGCCTCGGACCGCAGCGCCGCGACCGCCCCCGGATCGCCCTGCACGAGGTACTTGATCGCGACGGGCGTGCCCGACTGGGTGTGGTGGGCGAGGACGACCCGTCCCTGCGCTCCGCGTCCGAGTTCACGGTCCTCGGTGAATTCCGCCAGCCGCCAGTCCATCCCGCGCTCCCTGAACTTCCTCGCTCATGTTCCACAGGACGCTGACGCCGCTGCGTGAGGAAAGGTTCGCGGATCGTCCCGCCGATCGCCACCCCTGACCGGCCGGGCGACCCGCCGGGGTCCCGCGCGGGCAGGTGAGATGGGCCACAGGGGCGGCGGCGGGCGGGCTGGCCGGGGAGCGTCAGGGCGCGTCCGAAGGCACAGGTCACGGGCCCGCCTTATCGCTTTCTGCCGAACATTCCGGAAGGCGCTGCCAGGAATTGTCCGATGGATTGTGCTAAAACCCGTCTGAGGTTCGCCGACGCGGAAGGATCCTCATGGGCGCAGCGGATGCTCTCGGCCGGGTGATCGACACGGAGCGCTATCCGCTGACGGAACCCGGCGGCGGCGGATGGCGCGCCGTCGTTTCGCGGACCCGGGACGAGCTGGCGAAATCGGGATGCTGCGTCCTGCCCGACTTCATTCGCGCGCCATTGCGGGACGCGCTGCGCGCGGAATGCGCGGCGATCGCGCCGCACGCGCATTATGACGTCGAAACCGTCAACGCCTACAACATCGACGTCCGCACTCCATTGCCGGACGATCACCCGGGCCGGATCACGGTCGAGCGGGGCAACGCGTTCGTCCCCCGCGACCGCATCCCCGAGGACCTCATCGTCCACCGGCTGTATTCGAGCGGGCTCTTCCAGCGGTTCGTGGCGGCCTGCTTCGGGCTGCCGCGCGTGCACGAGCTCGCCGACCCGCTGTCGGGGCTGTGCCTCAACGTCGTCAACCCGGGGATGGAGCATCCCTGGCATTTCGACACCAACGAGTTCACGGTGAGCATGCTCACGCAGGAGGCCGAGGACGGCGGCGTCTTCGAGTACTGCCCCGGCATCCGGACGGCGGAGTCGGAGAACTTCGGCGACGTCCGCCGGGTGCTGACCGGGCAGGGCGGCGACCTCGTCCGGCGGCTCACGCTACGGCCCGGTGACCTGCAGCTTTTCCAGGGACGGTACGCGCTGCACCGGGTGAGCACCGTCACCGGGAGGACGGCCCGGCACACGGCGATCTTCGCCTACAGCGAGCGCCCCGGGGTCGTCGGCAGCGTCGCCCGGACGCGGCAGCTGTTCGGCCGCGTCCTGCCCGAGCATCTGGCGGCGGAGGGACGCGCCGTCCGGGTCGACCGGCTCCTCGACTAGCCCGGGGCCGTCCCCACCGACCCGACCGGCACGACTGGCTCGACCAACCCGACTCGGAGGACCTCCGTGCGCGTCGACACGACCGGGAAGATCTCGCTCGGCCACATCTACACGCGGCCCGATCCCCGCGCCTACTTCTCCACGCTCCGCGACCTCGACTACAACATCCCGGAACTGGCCAAACCGCACTTCCGCGGGCTCATCGCCGAATACCGGGAGGCGCATCAGGTGCCGGTCCCGACCGTTCTGGATATCGGCTGCTCCTATGGCATCAATGCGGCCCTGGTGAAATACGGCATCACCATGGGCGACCTGTACGATCGCTACAGCGGCCGCGACGCCCATCGGCACACGCGCGGAACGCTGCTGGCCCGCGACCGGGAGTTGGTCCGTTCCGTTGAAGGTGAAAACCGTGTGCGGTTCCTCGGCCTGGACGCCTCGGAGGAAGCACTTTCCTATGCGCTCGAGGCCGGATTCCTGGACGGCGCCGTCCACGCCGATCTGGAGAACGGCGACCCGACCGACGAACAGCGCGCGCAACTCTCTGGGACCGACCTGGTCATCTCCACCGGCTGCCTCGGATACGTCACCGAGCGCACCATTTCCCGGGTCGTCGGCGCGCACGGGGAACGGCGCCCGTGGATGGCGCATTTCGTGCTGCGGATGTTCCCGTTCGACGCGGTCGCCGAGACCCTCGCCGCCGCCGGGTACGAGACCGTCCGGCGGGGCGGGCTGTTCAGGCAGCGGCGGTTCGCGACACCGGAGGAGCAGTCGCTGGTCCTGGACCGCCTGGCGGACGTCGGCGTCGACCCGTCGGGCCTGGAGACCGGCGGCTGGTTCTACGCGCGGCTCTACATCTCGCGGCCGACCGACCGATGACCGATTCCGACCAATGAGCGACGCCGACCAATGACCGACAACGAGGATTGATTTGAACGCCAGCGAAGAACTCTCGTCCCGCACCTTCGGCAACGAGGCCGCCCTGCCGCGCGTGCCGCTGCCCACGCTCGACGCGACGTGCCGGCGGTTCATGGAGTGGTGCGCGCCGCTGCTGACCGAGGACGAGCGGGCGCGGACCGAGGCGGCGCTGGCCGACTTCGCCCGCCCGGACGGGCCCGGCCGCAAGCTGCAGGCGGCGCTGGAGCGCTATGACGCGTCCGAGGGCGTGCACAGCTGGCTCGACACGTTCTGGCCGTACCGCTACCTGGGCCGACGCGACCGGATCGCGCTGAACGCCAACTTCTTCTTCCTGTTCCGGGAGACGGCCGAAGACCAGGTGGAGCGCGCGGCCGGGCTCATCGCCGGCGCGCTGGACTACAAGCTGCGGCTGGACGGCGAACTCGTCCCGCCCGTCGTGCAGCGCGGCCGCCCGCTGTCGATGGCGCAGAACAGGTTCCTGTTCTCCACGACGCGCATCCCGGGCGTCCGGCAGGACACCGTCCGCGCCCCGTACACCGACGAATGGCCGGGTCCGTCGCAGGCCCGCCACATCGTGGTGTTCTACCGGAACAACGTGATCCGGATGGACGTGCTCGGCCCCGGCGGGCGCCCCCACACGCTGGACGAGCTGACCGCCGGCCTCGGCACGATCATGAAGGCGGAGGCGGCGCCCGAGCCGTCCGCCGGGCACCTCACCACCAAGGCCCGCGCCGAGTGGGCGGAGAGCCGCGCGGCGCTCCTCGCCGCCGATCCGCGCAACGCGGAGGCGCTCGACGACGTCGAGACGGCCCTGTTCTGCGTCTGCCTGGAGGACTTCACGCCCAAGAACACCCTCGACGCCTGCGACCACCTCCTGCACGGCGACAGCGGCAACCGCTGGTTCGACAAGGCGGTGTCGTTCATCGTGTTCGCGGACGGGACGGCCGGGATCAACGTCGAGCACTGCGAGCTGGACGGCACCACGATCCTCAGCTTCGTCGACGCGCTGCTCGGCACGCCGCCCGCCGTCCTGTCGCAGCGGTCGGGCGCGAAGTCGCAGGGGCTCCCCTTCATCGAGCCGATCGAGTTCGTCCTGGACGACGAGCTGCGGCGCGACATCCGCGACGCCGCGTCCTCGTTCGCCGCGTACGGCGCCGCGACAGCCACGACGACCGTGTCGTTCGACGGCTTCGGCGCCGACGCGATCAAGCGGCTGAAGATGTCGCCGGACGCGTTCGTCCAGATGGCGTACCAGCTCGCCCACAAGCGCGCGAAGGGCTTCGTCGGCGCCACCTACGAGTCGATCGCGACCCGCCAGTACCGCAACGGCCGCACCGAGGCCATGCGCGTCGTCACGCCCGAGGCGGTGCACTTCGCCGAGATCATGGACGATCCCGGCAGCGGCCGCACGATCCGCCGGGACGCGTTCCGCGCCGCCGCCGACGCCCATGTCCGGCGCGCGAAGGAGTGCCAGGCCGGGCAGGCGCCCGAGCAGCACCTGTGGGAGCTGCAGCTGATCCACGAGCGGCGCGGCGCGGAGCTCGGCGGCGCCGGACCGCTGCCGCTGTTCGAGTCGCCCGGCTGGCTCGTCATGCGCAACGACTACCTGAGCACCAGCTCGGCGCCGTCCGCGAACATCCGGTACTTCGGGTTCGGGGCGACGACCGAGCGGTGCATCGGCGTCGCCTACGTGCTGCTCCCTGACCGCCTCAACGTCTACCTCAGCACGCCGTGCCCGGTGGCGGACGCGATGGCCGTGTTCGCCGACCGGCTCCGGGAGGCCGTCCGCGAGCTGGCCGACCTGCTCGCCTGATCGGCGAAGGCCCGGTCACCGGCCGGGTTTCGCCGGACGGTGCACCCGCTTGACCGGGTACAGCCAGCGCCGGAACAGCCTGCTGAGCGCCGGCATGACGACCACGGTGAGCAGCGGGATCACGATCACCGGGAACGTCAGCGCCTTCAGCGGCAGCGGCCACGACGTCGCCAGCGGCGTGACGAACGCCTGCAGCAGGAGGCTCAGCGGGTACACCGCGACGAACGTGACGGCGATCATCTTCAGTTTGGACGGCGCCGGAACCGACTCGCCCGGCAGGTTGAACCACGTCTCCAGGCCCGTGGTGTCCCGGTAGTGCTCGGAGGCGATCCCGTGGACCCGGTCGATCCACTCCGCGCGCTCCCCGGACGTCATCCACCGGTCGAGCCGCTCCTGATCGGCGAAGTTGACCACCGTGTAGTACCGGTGCCGCGACCCTTCGGCGCGCAGCCACGTCGCGCCCCGATGCCCGGGGTAGCGGGTCGCGGCCCGGTGGAGGCCCTCCGCCCATTCCTCGAAGTCGCGTTCCCGTCCCGGCTTGACGTCCCAGGTGACCACGGTCGTGACGGGCTCGCCGTCCCCTTCCTCCATGGAACGGACTCTCACCCGTTCGGCCGCGTCCATTCACGTCAGGTCGTGGCGAGCGCCTCGGTGGGGCTGAGGCGGGAGGCCCGGATCGCCGGGTAGAGCCCCGCCATCGCGCCGATGACCAGGGTGGCCGCCACGCCGCCCGCCACCGCCCACGCCGGGATGACCACCGGCCAGCCCTGGTAGAGCGCGTAGATGCTCGTCACCAGCGCCCCTATGACCGCGCCGCCGATACCGCCCAGCGCGGACAGCAGCAGCGACTCGGCGAGGAACTGCGTGCGGATCTGGCCGCGGGTCGCGCCGAGCGAGCGGCGCAGCCCGATCTCCGAGCGGCGCTCCAGCACCGAGATGACCATGGTGTTGGCCACCCCGACGCCGCCGACCAGCAGCGCCACCGCGCCGAGCCCGAGCAGCAGCCCGGTGAACGCCTCCCCCGCGGCCTTCCGCGCGGCCAGCGCGTCCGACGGGCGGGACACCTCGACCTCGTTCGGCGCCTCCGGGTTGGCGGTCGCGCCGAGCACGTCCCGGACGTCCTCGACGCTCGCGTCCTGCGACCGGGTGTAGATCGTCGTCGGGTGCCCGTCGAAGCCGAGCCTGGCCTGCGCCGCGGGCCAGCCGATCAGCGCGGCGGTGTCCAGCTCGGGGGCGAGCGGCGCCGAGTCGAGGATGCCGATGACGGTGAACCAGCGTCCGCCGATGAGGACCTGGACGTCGGGCCCCGCGTGGCCGATCCCGAGCCGTTCCGCGGCGGCCGACCCGAGGACGGTCGCCGGGTAGCTGCCGGTCGCGGCGTTCAGCCAGACGCCGCTGCGCAGCTCCGCGCCGATCGCCTCGCGCAGGTCGGTGCGGGCCGCGTAGGCGGCGATCCCCTTGGTCTCGGTCTCGGGCATCTTGCCGGTGCGGTACACCTTCGCGTCGTCCAGGAGGCCGATGGACGAGACCTCCTGGATCGGCGCGATCCGTCCGACCATCGCCTCCGATTCGAGCGGGAGCTGCGCCTCCTCGCCGGTCAGCGTGTTGCCGGGCGAGACGGTCAGCAGGTTCGTGCCGAGCGCGGCGAGCGCCCGGTCGAGGTCGGCGCGCGACGACGAGGACACCCCGACGACCGCGACCATCGCCGCGATCCCGATCGCGATGCCGAGCGCGGACAGGAACGCCCGCATCGGACGCGTCCGCAGCCCGACCGCGCCGACCTTGAGGACGTCGCCAGGCCACATCCGGGCCGGCTGCAGGGGCGTGGGGCGCGCGGGGGCGCCCGGCCCGGCGGTCACAGCGCCGCCCCGGTGAGCGCGGTGTCGTCCACGACGAGGCCGTCGCGCATCCGGACCTGGCGGGGCAGGCTGCCCGCGATCTCCCGGTCATGGGTGATCACGACGACGGTGGTCCCGGCGGCGTGCAGCTCGCGGAGCAGCGCCATCACGCCCTCGCCGGACGCCGAGTCGAGCGCGCCGGTCGGCTCGTCCGCGAGGAGCAGCGCCGGCTCGCCCGCCACGGCCCGGGCGATCGCGACGCGCTGCCGCTCGCCGCCGGACAGCTCGTGCGGCTCGTGGTCCAGCCGGTGGCCGAGGCCGACCCGCTCCAGCGCCGCCGCGGCCTTCCGGCGCCGCACCGCCGGACGGAGCCCGGTGTAGAGCAGGCCGTCCGCGACGTTGTCGATCGCGAGCGTCCCGGCGGCCAGGTGGAAGTGCTGGAAGACGAACCCGATGCGGGTCGCCCGCAGCGCCGAGAGCTTCGCGTCCGGCAGCCGTCCGACGTCGTGCCCGTCGATGTGGACGGTCCCCGACGTCGGCCGGTCCAGCGTGCCGAGGACGTTCAGCATCGTCGACTTGCCCGACCCGGACGGCCCGACGATCGCGACCAGCTCGCCCGCGCCGATGTGCAGCGACACCCCGGCCAGCGCGCGGACGCCGCCGGAGTACTCCTTCGTCACGTCCCGCAGATCGATCATTTCGGCACCCCCACGAGGACGCCCTCGGCGATCCCCTGGCCGGAGACCTCGACCTTGCCGTCCGCGAACAGGCCCGTCTCGACCGGGACGTACGACGACGCGCCGCCCTTGACGACCTCGACGCCGAACCCGCCCTCACGCAGGGCGACCAGCGCGGACACCGGCACGGTCAGCACGTCCTCGCGCTCCCCGGCGGTGAACGTGACGTCGACGGACGCGAGCGCGTACCCCTCGGCGGCCTTCTTCGCCTTGGCGGAGCTCAGCCAGATCGTGACCTCCACCTTCGTCGTCGGCTCCTCGCCCTGCTCGGCCGGCTCGATCACCGTCGTGACCTCGTCGATCTTCGCGGTGACGGCCTGGTTCTCGGGCAGCGTCACCTCCACGGCGGCGCCTTCCTTCGCCATCCGCTGGTCGGCCGTGTCGAGCTCGACGGTCACGGCCTTCGCCGTGCCGGTGTAGTCGAGGACCTTCTTCCCCGGCGCCGCCGGTTCGCCCGGATTCGCCTGGACGGTGTCGACCCGGACGGGCCCGTCCGCGTACGCGACCCGTCCGAGCTCCACGATCCCGGTCTCCGCCACGCCGATGTCGTCCTGCCATTCCCGGACGGCGTCGGCCGTGTCCTCGGTGTACTCGTCGTCCACGGTGAAGCCGTCGTAGCCGAGCGCGCTGAGGTTCGCCTCGAACCGCTTCACGTCGGAGCCCTCCGTGCCGGACCGCAGCGGCCGGTACGACGGCTTCGACCCGTACATCAGCACGACCGGGGCGCCGTCCACCTCGTACAGCTCGTGGCCCCGGGTGATCTCGTCGCCGCTCTCGGGGAGCTTGGTCAGCGTGCCCTTCGCCTGGCTCGTCACCGTGTACGCCGGGCCGTAGCCGAGCTGCCCGTCTTCCGTCTGGGCGTCCTTGAGCGTCTGCTTGGTCACCTTCGCGGTGGCGGGCGGCAGGCCGGTCGCCGTCCCACCGCCGGAGCCCCCGCCGTCGCCGAACGCCGCGACCGCGCCCACGCCGCCCGCGGCGACCAGCACCGCGACGCTGAGCGCGATCTTCAACCGGGGCCGGCGGCGGCGCACCCTCCGCTCCCGATCCTGCTTCGGCGGGGCGGGCTCCACGGTGACGTCGCCCGTCACTTCCGCCCGCCCTGCAGGATGTCCTGGCACTTCTGCTGCGCCGGCTCAAGGTCCGGGTCGTCCCCGACCGTCTTCTTGTCGATCATGATGCCGCGCTGGCCGGGCTTGGGGTCCGGGAACTTCTCGACGCCGTTCTGGCGCATGCACTCGGCGAACTTGCGGCCCCGCTCCTGCTGCTGCGGGTCCGGCGCCCCGGTGGAGTTGGCCTGCGGGTTGTACTGCCGGCACGCCTCCATCGCCTTGTCCACGGTCTCCTTCGGGACGTTCTTGATCTTGAGCTGGATGCCCTGGCCGGGCTTGGGGTCGTCCATCTGGACGCCGTTCTCGCGCATGCACTGGGCGAACTTCACGCCCATCGCGTCCAGGTCCGGTTTCGCGCCGCCGCCCCCGGCCGCGGCGGTCTGCTTCGCGCCGCCGGCCGACGCCACCCCTCCCGAGTCGCCGTCGTCGCCGCCGCACCCGGTCAGCGCCAGGGTCATCGCGAGCGGCAGTGCCGCCAGTATCCGCAGTCGCATGGACGTTCTCCTCGTCTCCGCGGCCGGAGCGGTCTCCGGCCGACGATGAGCGATGCAACCCGCCCGCGCGTTTCCCCTCCGTTTCCCCGATTCGGGGCGCGGGCGCCATCAGCGGCGGCTCGTCCGGCGGCCGCGATCACTAACAGAAACGAAACAGCCGATAAGGCACCATCGCGAGCGGAAGAGGTGTGGGAGGGAGCAATATGCGGGTGCTGGTGGTGGAGGACGAGCGGCTCCTCGCCGACGCGATCGCCGAATGGCTGCGGGACGACGCGCACGCCGTCGACCTCGCCTACGACGGGGCCTCGGCACTGGAGCGCGTCGGCGTCAACGACTACGACGTGGTCGTCCTGGACCGCGACCTCCCGCTCGTCCACGGTGACGACGTCTGCCGCGAGATCGTGAACGGCGAGGCGACGGCGCGGGTCCTGATGCTGACCGCGGCGGCGGAGATCACCGACCGGGTCGACGGCCTCGGGCTCGGCGCGGACGACTACCTGACCAAGCCGTTCGCGTTCCCCGAGCTGGCCGCCCGCGTCCACGCCCTGGCCCGGCGGTGCCGTCCCGCCGCGCCGCCGACCCTGCACCGCGCGGGCATCACCCTCGACCCGGCGCGCCGCGAGGTGTTCCGGGACGGACGCTACGTCCCCCTCGCCAAGAAGGAGTTCGCCGTCCTCACCGAGCTGCTCCTCGCGGACGGCGCCGTCGTGTCCGCCGAGCAGCTCCTGGAGAAGGCGTGGGACGAGCACGCCGACCCGTTCACCGGGGCTGTGCGGCTGACCGTCCTCAAGCTGCGCCGCAAGCTCGCCGACCCGCCGGTCGTCGAGACCGTCAAGGGAGCGGGGTACCGGATTCCATGAGGCTGTCGCTGCGCGCCCGCCTGACCCTCACCTACGGCGGCCTGTTCCTCGTCGCCGGCGTGGTGCTCCTCGGCGCCACCTACGCGCTGTTCAACCAGGAGCTGTCCCGTTCGGGCACCAAGATCCTCACCACTCGCATGAACCAGCCCCCGCCGGGCAGCCCCGGCGCCTCCCCGACGCCCGCGCGGACGCCGTCGCAGGACCAGCGCGCCCTGCCCCAGGACGCCGCGCTGATGAACGAGGCGGAACGGCTGGCGCGCAAGCAGCGCGAGGAGGTGCACGACGCGGCCGTCACTTCGATGATCACGCAGGGTTCGATCGCGCTCGGCGTCGTCGGCGGCGCCGCGGCCGCCTTCGGCTGGCTCATCGCCGGACGCGTCCTCGCCCCGCTGCACCGCGTCACCGAGACCGCCCGCCGCATCGCCGGCTCGCCCGCCGCCGACCGCGTCCTGCACGAGCGCATCGCCCTCGAAGGTCCGCGCGACGAGGTCAAGGAGCTCGCCGACACCTTCGACACGATGGTCGAGCGGCTCGACCGGTCCTTCGACGGGCAGCGCCGGTTCGTCGCGAACGCGTCCCACGAGCTGCGCACGCCCCTCACGCTGGGACGTGCGCTGGTCGAGGTCGCGATGCACCGCGAATCGGCGTCCCCGGACGTCCGCCAGCTCGGCGAGACGCTCCTGCAGATCAACTCGCGGCACGAGCGCCTCATCAGCGGCCTGCTGCTGCTCGCCCGCTCCGAGAACGAGATCACCGCCCGCGCGCCCGTCGACCTCGCCGACATCGTGGGACATGTGACGTCCCAGACCGCCGTGGAGGCCAAGGACGCCGGCGTCACCGTCGAGACGGACGCCGCCGAGGCCGTGACGACCGGCGACGCCCTGCTCCTCGAACGCGTGGTGCAGAACCTCCTGGAGAACGGCCTGCGCCACAACACCGAGTCCGGCTGGGTCAAGGTGTCCTGCCGGACGCGGGACGGCCAGGCCGTCCTGGAGGTGTCGAACTCCGGGCCCGTCGTCCCGCCCTACGAGATCCCCGCCCTGTTCGAGCCGTTCCGCCGCCTCGACAACGACCGCATCGTCACCGCCAAGGGCGCGGGCCTCGGGCTGTCGATCGTCCAGTCGATCGTCCGCGCCCACAACGGCGCGGTCACCGCCACGTCCCGGAAAACCGGCGGCCTCCACATCACCGTCGCCCTTCCCCTGGCCGCAGAACCTCTAATAAGGCCATAGAGCTTTGTTATGACCTGTTGGCATTACCCGGATTCGGCCACGAGTGAGACTTTTACTGCGTTCCCTTTGCCTCTCACGCGGGGTTCCCAGCCCGGAGTTCCCCCGGCACCGGTAGGGACCGCTCGATGCGCAGCATCCCCGCAGCGGCAGTGCACCGCTCCAGCCAGGGGATGACGGCGCACTCGCTCGCGTGAGAGGTGCACGGCATTGCCGGGAGAAAAGGCGGAAGCCAATGACAACGCGTACCCGTCCCGCCCGGGCGCGCAGGCGATTCGCGGTCGGCGCCGCGGGCGTGGCAGCAGCCACGCTCGCGATGTCGGGCAGTGTCGCCTCAGCAGGAGAACTGCAGATCACGCAGTTGGTCCAGGAGCAGAACCAGTGGTGCTGGGCCGCCGCCGGCCTGACGATCGCCAAGTTCCACGGAAAGGGCAACGTCAGCCAGAACGAGTTCTGCAACATGGCACGGAACCTCCCGCAGGGGGGCCGCTGCCCGAACCAGCCCGGTTACCTGCAGTGGGACCAGACGGCCTTCCAGAAGCTCGGGATCTCCCCCGGCGTCGTCACCGGACCGCTGTCCTACCAGGCCGTGGTGACCGAGATCGACGCGAAGCGTCCGATCGAGACCGGCATCTACTGGACCTCGGGCGGCGGCCACGCCCAGGTGATCTACGGCTACAACGGCCAGACGATCTCCTACGGCGACCCGTGGCCGTCCAGCCCCCGGTACGGGCAGATGAGCCACAGCAGCTACCGAAGCAACGGCCAGTTCCGCTGGGGCGAGGCCCTCTCGCAGGTTGGAGCCTGACATGCGCACTACTGCAAAGGTCACGGCTGCCACTCTGATCGGCGGCACCGTTCTGCTGGGCGGCAACGCGGCGATGGCCGCGGGACCGCCGTCGTCCGACGAGGCCGCGGCGGCCAAGGTCGCGGCGTCCCCCGCCACGAAGCAGTGGCTCGGGTCGTTCTTCGTCAACCTCGACCAGCACCAGAAGGGCCAGCCGGCGACCCAGGGCGTCTCCAAGGCGGCGGCCGCGGCGAAGGCGCCGCAGCTGCAGGGCGACGTCCAGCGCGTGTACTCGCTGAACCCGGCGTTCGTGAAGGGCACGCAGAACGCTCCCGTCGCGACGTTCGTCTACATGGCGGTCGGCGCGAAGTCGGCGTCCGGGCAGCAGGCGACCGTGTGGCTGACGAAGTCCGGCAAGGGCTGGGTCGCCTCGAACGTCATCTCCGGCAACGACGAGGCCGCCTACCCGGCGATGGCGGACGGCGGCACGGTGTTCACCGAGCCGCAGATCCGCGCCTGGTACCGGCTGAAGGACGGCCGCGTGACGGGCCTGAACGATGCGGCGAAGACGTCCGTCGGCCAGGGCGTGACGGTCGGGTCGTACCAGAAGCTCGTCAACCTGCGGTACGGAGACAAGCTCCCCGGCTCCGAGTACCAGCGTTCTGGGAGGCTCGGCGGCTACTCGCCCACGACCGGCGTCGGTGACCGGGCGCCGGACAGGGGCCCGGCGCCCGCGCTGATGGCGCTCGGCGCCGGCGGCGCGGTGATCGCCGCCGCCGGCGTCACCGTGGCGCTGCGCCGCCGCCAGGGCAGCTACTAGCCGCCCGTATGCGGGTTCCGGGAACCGCCCCCCTTTCCGGAACCCGCTTCCCGGCCCGCGGCGACCGGTCCCGCTCCGACCGGTCCCGCGGTGACCGGGAGCCCGGGGTGCGCCTCGGGATGGCCGTCCCACCAGTCGCGGAAGACGGGTTGAGCCCGGACGAGGTCCAGATAGATGTCGCTGAACACGACGCGCAGCCGTTCCGCCGCCTGCTCGGCCTCGGGACGCCACACCAGCACGACGCGCTGCACGATCGGGTCGCCGGTGATGCGCCGGAACACGATCCCGTCGCGCGCGCTCGCGGAGGGCTGGTACAGGCCGATGGCGCGTCCCGACCGGATGAGGGAGGCTGATATCTGCCAGTCGCTCGACCAGAACCGCACCCGCGGCTGGAACCCGGCCCCGGCGCACACCCCGCGGACGTAGGCGGGCCACGGGCCGTCGTCGAGCGGGTCGTCGAGCCAGTCCTGGTCGGCGAGGTCCGCCAGGTCGATGGTGTCGTGGGCGGCGAGCGGGCTCGACGACGACACGCCGATGAGGATCGGCTCACGTTCCACGATGACGAGCCGTTCGAGCTCGTCGCGGGCGTCGCGGGGCCGCGGGACGTGGTCGACCGGCTCCTGGAACAGCCCGACGTCGAGGGCGCCGGAGGCGAGGAGCGCGGGAATGCGCCCTCCGCCCTGGTCGACGCGCAGCTGCAGCCGCGACACCGGCGACAGCGCGCCGAGATGGTCGCTCAGCCGGGTCAGCGCCGGGCACGCCTGCACCCCGACGCGCAGCAGCGGCATCGCGGACGGGTCGCGGATCCGGTGCGCGAGCGCGGCGTTCAGGTCGTCGATGCTGGCCAGGGCCGCGCGGGCGCGGGTGGCGACCTCCGCCCCGACCGGGGTCGGCGTGACGCCCTCCGGGGACCGGACGAACAGCTGCACGCCCAGATGGCTCTCGACGCGGCGGAGCATCGTGCTGACCGCCGGCTGGGTGAGGCCGAGCCGTGCGGCGGCCTTGCTGATGCTGCCGGTCGCGGCGATCGCCTCGATCATTCTGAGATGGTGGGGCCCGAGGTCCACGAAGCGCTCCTGACCGTCATCGCCCCGTTGCAGTGATCTCGACGCATGGTAACCCCGGGATCGGTCCCGGCTGAATGGAAATCCGTGCCAACCGGATCTAGTGCCCCCGCGCGGCCCGCCTGCGCTCCCGTTCCCGCAGCTCACGAGGGCTGACGCCGAACCGCTGCCGGAAGGCATGGCTGAGCGCGCTCGCCGAGGAGAAGCCCGTCGCGTGTGCCAGATCGGTGATCGTGTGCCGGTCGAACGGGTCGCGCAGCCGGTCCCGGACGAGCCGGAGCCGCTCCTCGCGGATGAGCTCGCGCGGCGTGGTCCCGGCGCGCTGCAGCGCGAGCTGGATCTGCCGCAGCGACCAGCCGAGGACCTGCGCCATCGTCGCGCCGGTGAGGCCGGGGTCGGTGGCGTGCTCGCGGACGTGCCGGCGCACGACCGCCTCCACCTCGGCCAGATGGCCGGGCGCGGGCGGCCGCTCGCGCTCCGCGCCGCCGAAGTCGGCGACGACGATGCACAGCAGCTCGGTGATCCGGTCGCAGGCGGCGTCGAACTCCCGCGCGGTGAGGGTCTCGCGCTCCTCGCCGACGGCCCGGACCATGTCGGCGACGACGCGGCCGAGCCCGGCGGACAGGTCGAGGTCGGCGGCGAGCGGCGCGGCCGGCGCGGCGGGACGGTGCAGCCGCCGGTCCACCTCGTGCGCGGGGATCGTCAGGACGAGGGCGCGGGCGGGACGGTGCGGGACGAGCCGGACCGGCGCGGTCAGCGAGATGAGCCCGCCCGTCCCCGGCCGGAGCCGCGCTTCGGAGCCGTCCCGGAGCAGGACCATCTCGCCGTGCAGCGGCAGCAGGAACCGGTACGCGCCATCGCGGAGGTCGGGGCCGGGGCCTTCCGCGCGGTCGGGGGCGCGGTCTGACCGGTAGAGGACGAGCCGGTAGGCGGCACTGCTCTGGCGGACGGTCCCGCCGAGGAAGTCGTCCACCGCAAGGCCCTCCGCCGATCCGTCCAGCGCAGGTGAGCGTATACGATCACGGACCCATTTATCAGGCGAATCCTGCGTAAGGTGACGCGACTCGGACGGCGCGTGATCATGGGATGCGTCCGGCGGCAAGTTTCCTTGCGCGCGTCCACAAGCGCGCACGTGCATTCCCGTCCTACGGTGCCGAAACCGCGGCGTTTCCACATCCGCCCGGAATTCCACCCCACCCGGCCACGAGACGGCCCATGCCGGTCTGTCTCGCCCAAAACGTGTGCACCGAGGATCTGATGGAGCCATTCCTCCTGGCGACGGCGTTCGTCATCGTGGCGGGCGCGGGTGCCGCCGCCGCGGTCCTGCTGGTCCGCGAGCGGCGGGAGGCCGCCGCCCTCCGCGTCCGCAACGCCGCCCTGACCCGCGGCGTCGACGTGCGCGAGCGGGAACTGCGGCACCTGGCGGAGGTCCGGCTGCCCGAGCTCATGGAGTCGCTGACGAACCCGGGCATGGACGTCGCCGGACCCCTGCACGACCTGACACGCGAGGCCCCCGCCTACGACAAGGCGTTGCAGACCGTGATGGAGCTGTTCGCCGGGGCCGCCGAGGGCGTCCGGGAACGCTCCGACCAGTCCGCGAAGTCGACGCTGCGCGCGATGATGCGCACCGTGCAGAGCCTCGCGAACGAGCAGCAGCTCGCCATCTCCACCATGCAGGAGCGCCACGACGATCCGGACGTGCTGGCGGGCCTGCTCCGCATCGACCACATGAACGCGCAGCTCGGCCGGCGCGCCCAGGCCACCGCGGTGCTGTGCGGGTCGTGGCCGGGGCAGCAGCGGTCGGCGTCCTCGCTGAGCGACGTGGTGCGCGGCGCGACGTCCCGCATCCGCGACTACCTGCGCGTCAACCTGGAGGGGACGATCGGCGGCGCGGTGACGAGCCGGGCCGTGGAGCCGGTCGTGCTGACGCTGGCGGAGCTGCTCGACAACGCGGCGCGGCACTCGCGCCCGGACACCACGGTCGAGGTCAACTTCCGGGCCGCGCACAACGGCGTCGCGATCACGATCGACGACGCGGGCGTCGCGATGGACGCCGAGGAGCTGCAGCGCGCGGCGGAGCTGCTGTCCGGGGAGACGTCGGTGGACGTCCACCGGCTCGGCGACCCGCCGCAGATCGGGTTCGCGGTGGCGGGCGTCCTCGCGGCCCGCTACGGGTTCCGCGTGTCGGTCGACTCCCGCTCCCCCTACGGCGGCGTCCGGGCCGTGGTGTTCGTGCCGAGCGCGCTGCTCACCACCGTCCCGGCCGACCGGCGTCCCGAACCGGCTCCGGCTCCCGCGCCGTCCCCGTCCGAGGCGACGGGACCCGAGCCGAGCGCCCCCGCGACGGACGGCGCCTCCACCGCGGGCGGCCTGCCCAAGCGCAGCCGTGTCGCGTCCCGCAGGCGTCCCGGCGGAACGACCGGTCGGGACGGCGCGGCGGAACCGGCCGCCCGACCGGCGCGGGAGACCGCCGCGGGCCTCGGCGCCTGGCAGCGCGGGACGCGGTCCGGCCGCGCCGCGACACCGCCCGACGACACGGCTCCCGCCACCGACGACGAGGACCAGCGGCGATGACAAAGGGGCGGAAGAGCGCGATGGACGACGGTACGAACCGGCTCGGCTGGATGCTGGACGACGCGCTGCGGATGCCGGAGACGCGCTACGCGATCCTGCTGTCGGCCGACGGCCTGCTCATGGCGCACTCCGAGCGGATCGGCAGAGACGACGCGGAACGGCAGGCCGCGGGCATGTCCGGCCTGCAGTCGCTGGCCCGCAGCACCGCGGAGTTCTGCGGCGACCCGGGCACCACCTGGCGGCAGACCGTGAACGAGTTCGACGACGGGTACGTGTTCCTCGTCGCCGCGGGCCCCGGCGCGTACCTGGCGGTGTCGGCGACGCAGCACGTCGACATGGAGGCGGTCTCGTTCCGGCTCCAGGAACTGGTGCAGCGGCTGGGCAAGGAGATGACCAGCCCGCCGCGTCCGGGCGCGGGCCGTCCGGCATGACGGCCCGCCGGAACGAGCGGGCGCTGGTCCGCCCGCACGTCGTCACCGGCGGGCGGGCGCGGCCGTCCCGGAACGTGTTCGAAGTCGTCACCCTCGTCACCGCCACCGGCGACCTGCCGCGCACCGGCCTCACCCCCGAGAAGGTCCAGATCGTGGAGCTGTGCTTAGGCGGGACGCTGTCGGTCGCGGAGATCTCCGGGCATCTCGGCCTGCCCGTCGGGATCACCAGGGTCCTGCTGTCGGACCTCGTCGACAGCGGCCATCTCACCACCCGGGCCGGCGCACCCGCCGCCCCGGCACCCAAGGTCAGGCTCCTTCAGGAGGTGCTCGATGGACTCCGCGCTCGCCTCTGAGCCGCCGCCCCACCTGCCCGACACCGTTCGGACGTCGGTCAAGATCCTCATCGTCGGGCACTTCGCGGTCGGCAAGACGACCTACATCGGGACGCTGTCGGAGATCCGCCCGCTGCGCACCGAGGAGCGGATGACGCAGGCCGGCGTCGCCGTCGACGACCTCGCCGGGATCAAGGACAAGACGACCACCACGGTCGCGATGGACTTCGGCCGCCTCACGCTCACCGACGACATCGTCCTCTACCTGTTCGGGACGCCGGGCCAGGAGCGCTTCAGCCGGCTGTGGGACGACCTGGCGCGCGGCGCGCTCGGCGCGCTGATCCTCGTGGACACGGCCCGCCTGGAGCAGTCGTTCGCCGTCATGGACATCGTGGAGAAGCAGGGCCTGCCGTACGCGGTGGCCGTCAACCGCTTCGACGAGTCGCCGTCCCACCCGGAGGCGGAGGTGCGCGAGGCCCTGGACCTCGCGCCGGAGACCCCGCTCGTCACCTGCGACGCCCGCGACCGCAGGTCGTCCACCGAGGCGCTGATCTCGCTCGTCGACCACCTCCTCACCCTCGACACGGAGCAGCAGTGACCACCGCACCAGAGCAGCAGCGCGTTCCCGCGGAGCCGGAGCGGTTCCCGCTGTACGGGCCTGAGTTCACCAAGACGCCCGACCGCGTGTACGACCGGATGCGCGCGCACGGCGACCTCGTGCCCGTCGAGCTGGTCCCGGGCGTCCCGGCGACGCTGGTCCTGGGCTATGACGCGGCGCTGGAGATCCTGCGCGACCCGGACCGGTTCCCGCGCTGCAGCGAGGTGTGGGAGCAGGAGGTGGGGCCGGACTGCCCGGTGCTGCCGATGCTGCAGGCCCGGCCGAACGCGCTGTTCACCAACGGCACCGTGCACGCCCGCTTCCGGTCGGTGATCGTCGACGGCCTCGGCCGCGTCCACCCGGCCGCGCTGCGCCGGTACGCCGAGAACGCCGCGGACGGCCTCATCGACGCGTTCGCCGGCGACGGCGAGGCCGACCTCATCGCGCAGTACACCCGCCCGATCCCGCTCCTGGTGTTCACCGAGCTGTTCGGCTGCCCCCAGGAGATCGCGAGCCGGCTCGAAAAGGGCATGACCGGCATGCTCGAAGGCGTCGACGATCCCGCGGAGTCGCTCGCAATGCTGGAGCAGGCCGCCCGGGACCTGGTGGCGCTCAAGCGCGCGAAGCCGGGCGCGGACATCGCGTCCTGGATGCTGCGGCACCCCGCCGGGCTGGACGACGAGGAGGTGATGAACCAGGTCGGGCTGCTGCTCGCGTCCGGCACCGAGCCGGAGAACTCCCTGATCGCCAACGGCATCCGGCTGCTGCTGTCCGACGACCGGTTCGGCGGCGACCTGTCCGGCGGCAGCCTCCCCGTCGAGGACGCGCTTGACGAGATCCTCTGGACCGACCCGCCGATCTCCAACTACGGCCCGACGTTCCCCCGCCAGGACGTCGACTTCCACGGCTACCGACTGCCCGCCCACCAGCCGATCATCATCAGCTACACCGCCGCCAACACCGACCCGACCCGTTCCGGGGGGTCGTCCACCCAGGACGACCCGTCCCGGTCGTCGGCGAACCGGAAGGGCAACCGGGCGCATCTGGCGTTCGCGGGCGGGCCGCACACCTGCCCGGCCAAGAACCACGCCCGGCTGATCGCGTCGGTGGCGATCGAGAAGCTCCTCGACCGCCTCCCCGACGTGGAGCTCGCCGTCGCGCCCGGGGACCTGGAATGGCGGCCGGGCGCGTTCCACCGCGCCCTGACCGCCCTCCCCGTCACCTTCCCCCCGGCCCCCGGCCGTCCGTAGCCGTACCGTCCGCGGCGGCGCGGAGGGCGCCGACGACGGCGGTCAGCTGCGTGAGCAGGCCCGCCACGCTGGTCTGGTCGGCGCCGTTGACGGTGACGGTGCGCAGCTCGTCCGGCTTCGGCAGCTTCGCCATGATGTCCGGCAGCGAGGCGATGAGCCGGGTCTGCACGGCGGCGGGCGTCCGGTCGTTCTCGATCGCCGCGCGGGCGCCCTCCCGCTCCAGGTCCAGCAGCGCCTGCTCGTGCCGGGACCGGGCGCGCATCCCGGCGAGCGCGTTCTCGCCCTCCGCGCGGAGCCGGGCCAGCTCGTGGTCGCGTTCGGCGCGGAGCCGTCCCGTCTCGGCCTCCTCCTCGTGCCGCTCCCGCTCCATCCGCAGCGCGTGCCGCGTCGTCTCGGTCTGCAGCTCGGCGACCTCGCGGGAGTCGTCGTGCTCCCGCTTGGTACGCCGCAGCTTCTCCGCCGCCTCGGTGTCGAACAGCTGCGACTCGTTGCGGGCGCGCAACTCCGCAAGCTCCCGCTCGTGCTCCAGCCGCTGCGTCTCCTTGATCCGCGCGGCCGCCATCTCCCGCTGCGCGACGGCCTCTTCCGCCTCCAGTTCCGCCAGCCGCGCGATCTGCCCCTGCTCGGCCCGGTACGGCTTCTGCAGGTTCTCCCAGAGCCGGGACGAGCTGACCACGGCCTCCTTGATCTGCACCGTGACGATCCGGAGCCCGAGCCCCTGGTCGCTGGTGTCCTCGCCCTCGGCCACCGCGCGGAGCCGGGCGGTCAGCTCCTCGATGATGGGCTGCTTGTCGCTGAGGACGTCCCGCACCCCCATCGTGGACACCTTGTCCTTGATCGCGGCCTCCGCCTGCTCGCGGAGCTGCAGGTTGACCAGGCGCATCGGGTCGTCCGCGGCGGCGAAGTCGAGCTTGCGGTAGGCGGTCCCGAAGTCCTGGATGATCCACTGCACGTAGCCCTGGACGAGCACGCCCTGCAGCTCCCGGCAGATGCAGTACGCGTTGATCAGGATCGTCTGCGCCGCGCCCGGCACCACGAGGAACGAGTCGGTGGACGGGTTGAACCGGAACGACACCCCGAGCCCGATGTGCAGCGGTTCGTCCCGCCCGCGCCGGGTGTGCACGACGAACGCGTTCGGCGGGACGAGCACGTTCTTCCACCGCCAGAAGCCGCTGATGCGCACGTCCACCGGGCCTGGCGCGGGCCCGTCCCCGGCGGGCGCGCCGGCGAGGGCCTGGTGGCGCTTGGCGATCGGCCCGGGCGGCGGCGGTGCGATGCCCGCCGGGGCGGGCGGCGCGGAACGCCTGGACCGCAGGTCGTCCTCCAGCACCGCCTGCTGTGCGACGACCTTCTCCAGATACGTGTTGCCCTGGTCGGAACCGCTCATCTCGCTCCCTCACGCCCTGATCGAATGGCGGTACCTTATTGCCGCTTGAACCTTTCGGACGCGTTTATTCGTATCTCCGACCGTGACGACACGTGTGCGGCAGGCTCCCCCGGCCGAGCGGCAGGCGCTCGCGACCGACAGGACGATGCTCGCGATCGGAGCCGCCGCGATCGCGCTGGTCGTCCTCGCGATGGTGGTGCGGCTCGGCGGCGCGTTCGGCCCCGCTGCGGCGCCGGGGCTGTCACAGGCCGGGGCATTGACGAAGGTCGGCCTCTCGGTCGCGAAGCTCGGCATGAACGTCGCGGCGGTGCTGACGGTCGGGTGGCTGCTGGTCGCGGCGGTGTTCGTCCGTCCGCCGTCGCCCACGGCGGGACGCTGCCTGCGCGCCGTGTCGCTGACCGCGCTGGCATGGGCGCTGTGCACGCTGGCGCTGATCGTGTTCTCCGTCCTCGACCTGTTCGGGACGGGCTTCACCGGCGTCACCGGCGACATGATGCGGACGTTCCTCGTCGAACTCCCGCAGGGCCGGGCGCTGCTGCTCGTCCTCGCCGTCGCGATCGCGCTGGCGGTGGCGGCGAGCGTCCCGCGTGCCGAGAACAGCGCGGGCTACCTGCTGGCGGGCGCGCTCCTCGGCCTGCTGCCGCCGCTGTTCACCGGACACGCGGCGAACGCCGCGAACCACGCGCTCGCCGTGCACAGCCTGGTCGCGCATGTCGCCGGCGTCTCGCTGTGGATCGGCGGGCTCATCGCGCTGATCACCGTCGCGCCGGACGTCCCCGGCAGGCTCCCGCGGGTCGTCAGGCGGTACAGCGGGCTGGCGCTGGCGTCGTTCGCCGTCGTCGGGGTGAGCGGGGTGGTGAACGCGTGGGTGCGGCTCGGCGGCGTCCAGCTCGGGTCGCGGTACGGGGCGCTGGTCGTGGCGAAGATCGCGGCGCTGACCGTCCTCGGCGCGCTGGGATGGTGGCACCGCCGCGCCACCATCCCCGCCTTGCGGGACGGCCGGGGAATGCGGCCTTTCGTGCGGCTCGGCACCGTCGAGATCCTCATCATGGCGGCGACCATGGCACTAGCGACCGGGCTCGCCCGCACGCCGCCGCCCGAGAACCCGCCGGGCACGCTCGACGTGGTGGCGCTGCGCCTCGGCTTCCCACTGCCGGGCCCGGCCGGTCCGGGCCCCTACCTGCGCGACTGGTGGATCGACCCGCTGTTCCTCGTGCTGATCACGGTGGGCGCCGTCCTCTACGGGGTGGGCGTCGCGCGCGTACGGGACTGGCCGTGGCAGCGCAGCGCGTCCTGGGCCGCCGGGCTGCTGGTCGTGCTGCTCGCCACCGGCAGCGGCATCTCCCGGTACAGCATGGTCCTGTTCAGCGCCCACGCCGTTCAGCACATCCTTGTTGGGGTGGTCGCCCCGCTGCTGCTCCTCTACGGCAAGCCACTGCGCCTGGCACTACGAGCCATGCGGGGTGAAGGCGCGGAGTTGCTGGCCGCAGCGGCGGGCAGTCGCGGGCTCCGCGCGCTGTCGCATCCGGCCATCGCCTCCGCGCTGCTCCTGCTGAGCCTCTACGCGTGGTACGTGTCGCCGCTGTTCGGAGCGTCCCTCGCCAACCACGCGCTGCACTCGCTCGCGATGCTCTGCTTCCTGATCATCGGGCTGGCGTACTTCCACGGGACGGCCGGGACGCTCATCCCGGTCGCCGTCCTGCCGCTGCATGTGATCGCGGGCGTGGCGCTCATGCGGGACGGGACCGTCCACGGCAACTGGTACGAGGACCTCGGCAGGCGATGGGGCGCGTCACCCCAGGACGACCAGCACCTCGGCGCGCTGCTCCTCTGGACGGCCACCGCCGCCATCACGCTCGCCCCCGCGCTCTGGGCCTACTGGCGCGGACGGCGGTCCACGACGCGGCTCAGCGCCTCCACGACCGTCGGGTCGTACTCGGCGGCGGAGTCGAGCCTGAGCCGCTCCAGCACGGCGGCGCCGCGGTCCCGGTCGGAGGAGTCGCCGACCAGGTCGTCGTAGGCGTTGGCGACCTTGATGACGCGTCCGGCGAGCGGCGGCGGAGCGGGCCGGTCAGGGGCGGCGGAGTCGCCGGACGGATCGTCGGCGTGGGGCTCGCGTCCCGTCCGGTAGGGGTGGGACGAGAGCTGGACGATGTGCGCCACCCGGTCCAGCACCCCGGTCTGCTTGATCACCTCGGCGCCGAGCTCGGCGATGCGGCGCTGCTCGGCCGGGGACGCCAGCACGGTCGCGCCGCCGGGGATCGGGTCGCCGAGCGAGAGCTGCCCGATGTCGTGCATCAGCGCCGCGTACTCCAGTTCGAGGAGTTCCTCCTCGGACATCCCGAGCTCGCGCCCCATCGCGACCGCGAGCTGCGACACCCGGTGCGAGTGCCCCGTCTCGACGTAGCCGCCGACCTCGGTGACCCGGGACAGCGCCCGGACGGTCTGCAGGTACGTGGCGCGGATCCCGGCGTAGCGGCGGAACGCGAACTGCGTGACCAGGATCGGCACCGTGAAGATCAGCAGCGCGGCCTCGCCCATCGCGGTCGTCGCCACCGCGATCAGCATGGCGGTGGCGCTGGTCGCGGCGCACAGCGCCATCTTGGCCTCGACCTCGTCCCGCAGCGCGATGCCGAACCGCGCCCGGACGGCCTCCGCCCGGATCACCGCGGCGATCAGCACGTCGGTGAAGCACGACGCGATCACGACGACGCCCATCACGGCCAGCACCAGCTGCCAGGGCGTGTCGAACGACAGCACGGGGCGGAAGCACAGCGCGACGACCGTGACGTTGAACAGCCGCCGCGCCATCGCGTCCGGGCGCGGCGACCGGCCGACCGCGATGTGCGGCAGCGACCCGATCAGCATCCCGACCGCGGTCACGGCGACGACCTGCAGCGCCGAGTGGTCGGCCGCGACGACGCCGAGCCGCGCGTCCGGCGGCGCGCCCGCGGGGCCGACGCCGACGAGCAGCGCGTACCCCATCGCGCCGGCGCTGGCGATCGGCGCGACCTCCCGGTTGCCCGGCATCACCATGCGGAACAGCTCGCCGAGCGCGATCAGCACCCCGAAGATGATCGCGATGTTGGGCTGGCGGAGCCCGACGGTGGCGACGTGCGCGATGGCGACGACGACGAACAGCCCGGCGGTGGCGATCAGCAGGAGCTGGCCGGAGTCGATCGTCTGCCACGCGGCCCGCTCCCGGGCGCGGCCGTGACCGCTCATGTCTGACCGCTCATGGGACGCCCCGTCACCGCCGCACTTCGTCGCTCGGCCGGACCCCGTCCCCGGCGACGCGAAGGGGCGCGCTCGGGTCGTCGTGGTCCTGCTGGGTGGTCTCGACGACGTCGTCGTCCGGCAGGACGACCGGGTCGGGCGGCACCCACGGGTCGCGTTCGAGCGCCCGCAGGAACGCCTCGACGATCTCCGGGTCGAAGTGGTCGCCCATGCAGCGGCGCAGCTCGGCGACGGCCTCCTCGACGCTGCGGGCGGGCCGGTAGGAGCGGGTGGACGTCATCGAGTCGAACGCGTCGGCGACGGCGATGACCCGGGCGAACTCGGGGATCTCTTCCCCGGCGAGGCCCATCGGGTAGCCGCGGCCGTTCATCTTCTCGTGGTGGTGCATGATGCCGGCGAGCGCCTCGTCCAGGAACCCGATCTCGCGGACGATCTCCAGCCCGCGCATCGGGTGCAGCTGGATCGCGGCGAACTCCTCCTCGGTCATCGGCCCGTTCTTCTGCAGCACCTTCGTCGGGACGCCGAGCTTGCCGACGTCGTGCAGCATCCCCGCGTAGCGGATGGCCTCGACCCGGTCGGCGCGCATCCCGATCTCCTGGGCGATCATCACGGAGCCACGGGAGACCCGCTCGGAGTGGCCGCGGGTGTAGTAGTCCTTGGTCTCGACGGCCTGGCACAGCGCGGCAAGGGTGGCGGAGTGCGCCTGCTGCTGCACGTACGCCTGGTCCATCGCCCACCGGGCGATGAGCAGCGGCAGCAGGACGAGGACGGCGGCGAACGGCCCGACGCGCGGCCACAGCCCGGCGATCAGCAGGCCGACCATGCCGTAGCCGAGGCAGCCGACGGCGAGGCGGCCGCTCTCGTGCAGCAGCTCGCGCGGCGTCGCCTGCCGGGCGAGCAGCAGCACGCCGCCCATGAGGGTCAGGTTGACCAGGACGAAGGTGACGAGCGCGCCGAGGAAGGGGCCGATGACGTTCTCGACCCAGCGGGCCTGCTCGGGATGGAACCGGTCGCCGCCGAGGAGTTCGAAGACCGTCCCGGCGATGAAGCCGCAGAGCGCGAGCTGCCCGCCGTTGAAGATGCGCTTGACCGGCGCGAAGAACCGCTGGCCGGTGACGACGGCGCAGAAGCCGAGGAGGGCGGCGCCGGCCGGGCCGAGCAGCACCACCGAGGCGAGGCTGGCGGCGAAGCTCATCGACACCCGCGCTCGGGCCAGATTCAGCCGGGCGGGCGCGGAGTCGCAGATGAGGAACAGCAGGGCCAGCACGGCGAGCTGGTCCCAGTCGATGTCGGCGAATGACGACGTGGCGATGAGGCCGGCCGCGAGGGCGACCACGCCACAGACGTACGCCCAGGCAGCGAGAGGTAGACCACGCATTGCCGCCCCTCAGGGAGGGAACACGCCCCATCCGGCCTGTCCGCGACGGCGCGTCCGGTGCGGGCGGGCCGGGGACGAGGAGTGTTCAGTGACGAAATGGCGGGCCGTCACCGGGTCGGCGCGTGCCTCTCGGCATCCGCGCCTACACCCAGGACACGCCCTCGGGCATCATCAGCGACGACGCCGAGGCGCACCGGCGCCGGACGTGTCCCGCCGGCGTCACGCGCTTGAGCATGGCTCCTTGCCTCCCCCCGCGATCCGGGCCGTCCGGCCTCGCGGCCGGTCGCCGGGACCGGGACGGTCCAGGCTTCCGGCCGAGCACATACCCCGAATTCACGGGTATGCACGTGCTCCCGTCGCTGATTTCGGCACAAGCCTAACGTGGACTGCCCAGGCCACACAGGCATGCGAGGAAACGTGAGCAAAGCGTGAACCTATCGTCACCTTAGGTGATCATTTGACCGGCCCGAATGCGCGTTTCGTATGCGGACAATATTGGGCGACACCGGCAATGCACGTGCAGCCGCAATTCCATCCGAATATGCACGGGGAAAGTGGACGAAAACGGTGACACCTGGCGAGCGAGGCATTCAGCGGCGAGCCGGGGCGTTCCGCTCCCGCGCCCACGCGACCGTCTCGGCGACGCCCTCCCGCAGGCCCACCTCGGGCGTCCAGCCGAGCGCCTCGCCCGTCCGGCGCGGGTCGACGGACATCGCGGGCAGGTCCCCCAGCCGGGGCGGCGCGAACTCCGGGTCGTCCGGGGCGCCGGCCGCCTCCGCGACCACGGTGTGCAGGTCGCGGTCGGTGGTCTCGACGCCGGTGCCAACGTTGAGCCGGAGCCCGCCGCCCTTGTCGCCGGCCGCGCGGGCGAACGCGTCCACCACGTCCAGCACGTACACATAGTCGCGGGTCTGGGTGCCGTCGCCGTACACCTTGGTCGGACGGCCCGCCAGCAGCGCGTCCGTGAAGATCGAGACGACGCCCGCCTCGCCTTCCGGGGTCTGCCTCGGGCCGTACACGTTCGCCAGCGTCAGCGTCGTGAAGTCGATGCCGTGCAGCGCCATGTACGTCTGCGCGTACACCTCGCCGGACACCTTGGACGCCGCGTACGGGGACGCGGGCCGCAGCTCGGCGTCCGGCGGGACGGGCAGCGCGTCCGGCACCCCGTACACCGCGCAGCTCGACGTGAACACGACCTTGCGCCCGCCCGCGGCCCGCGCCGCCTCCAGGACGTTCGCCGTCCCGACCACGTTCGTGCGCGCGTCGTGCAGCGGGTCGGCCACGCTGGCGCGGACGCTGACCTGGGCGGCGAGATGGCAGATCACCTCGGGCCGCCGTACCGCGGCCTTCTCGGCGAGCGCCGGGTCGGCGACGTCCATCTCCCACAGCTCCACGCCGGGACGGACGTTCGCGCCGGACGACAGATCGTCCACGCCGATGACCTCATGACCGTCGGCGACCAGCCGGTCGACGAGATGGGAACCGATGAAACCGGCCGCGCCGGTGACGAGAACGAGCACCCGCAGAACGATACCGGGGTCAGGCGCTTCCGGACGTCTCGGACTTCTCCGCCGCCCCGGACGCCTTGATCTCGCCGCAGATCTCCTCGATGCGGCCGAGCACCTTCTCGCGCAGGTCGCCCGGCGCGGGCTCGCAGCCGCAGGACTTGTTCACCAGCTTCTTGACGGCCTCTTCGAGCCCGTACTCGCGCAGGCACGGGCCGCACTCGTCGAGGTGCTCGCGCACCTCACCGCACCCGCCCTGGTCGAGCTCGCCGTCGAGATAGGTGTAGACCCGCGCCAGCACCTCGTCGCAGGGAGTCTCATGGTGGTTGCCGCAGCTCATTTGGTGGAACCTCCGCTCGCCCTGGTCAGGCCCCGGTCCTGAGCGTAGTCCTCCAGCATGCCGCGCAGCTGCCGGCGGCCGCGGTGCAGCCGCGACATCACCGTGCCGATGGGCGTGCCCATGATCTCGGCGATCTCCTTGTAGGCGAAGCCCTCGACGTCGGCGAGGTAGACGGCGATGCGGAACTCCTCCGGCAGCTCCTGCAGCGCCCGCTTCACGTCGGTGTCGGGCAGGTGCTCCAGCGCCTCCGCCTCGGCGGACTTCAGCCCGCTGGACGTGTGCGACTCCGCGCGGGCGATCTGCCAGTCCTCGATGTCCTCGGTGGCGGCCTGCTGCGGCTGGCGCTGCTTCTTGCGGTAGGAGTTGATGAACGTGTTGGTCAGGATCCGGTAGAGCCACGCCTTGAGGTTGGTGCCTTCCTTGAACTGGTGGAAGGACGCGAACGCCTTGGCGAACGTCTCCTGGACGAGATCCTCGGCGTCCGCCGGGTTGCGCGTCATGCGCAGCGCGGCCGAATACAGCTGGTCCAAGAACGGGAGCACGTCGCGCTGGAACCGCTCCTGGCGCTGCTCCACGGTCTCCGTGGTGCCCTGTACCTGACCCACCCCCTCGGCTGTGGCGCCAGTGGCCTTGATCCGGCCGTCGGCGTCGTTCCCCACAGACGATATCGGCCCGCGCGGCCTGCTCAGGCGGGCGGGTGCCGACGCGTCGCCGCGCGGTGTCCGCTGCAGATCGGCAACGGCTGTGGTCATCGGTGTGCACCTCCGCTGTACTTGCCTGTGAGACGGTGCAACACCGCAACGTCGCCGCCGATTCCCCGTCAGGAAGTGACGAAACGAACCGCCCCCGCGCACCCCCGTCCTGCACGGAGGGTGATGATCTCCCCCGACGGGGAAGACCTGACATATACGGCGAGAACAGGAGCAAGCGGTGCAACCGGTGCTACCGGCGCAACCTTCCGAGCCCACCATCGCCAGTCTGCGTGACGTCTCCGGGGACTCCCTGGCGCGCTACTGGACGTTCTACTGGGCGGTCGCGGCCGCCCAGCTCGCCCGGTGGCTGCCGCGCAGACCCTCCCGCGTGCTGGACGTCTCGGGCGGACGCTGCGCGGCGCAGGCCGCCGAGGCCGGCCACACCGTCCTCGAAGTGCGCGATCCGGGGCGGGCCGACGCGGGGGAACGCCCGGCCAAGGGCACCGCCATCCCGCTGATCGGCGACACGGGCACGCTCGCCTTCCTCGCCGACGCGTCCATGGACGCCGTGATCGCCGAGAACCGCGTCCTGTCGCGGCACCTCGCCACCGAGTCCACGGTCGCCGAGATCGCCCGCGTGCTGCGACCCGGCGGACGCGTCCTGCTGTGCGTCGACTCCTTAACGCTGGGCATGGCGCTGCTGGCCGAGCGGAACTACTGGGCGCACCTGTCCGACGTCCCGAGCGCCGAGGTCGTCCTCGTCCCCTGGCCGGACGGGACGATCACGCGCTCGTTCTCGGCCCACCAGCTCCGCGAGCTCCTCGCCGACGCGGGCCTCGAAGTCGAATGGGTCAGGCCGCGCACGGTCCTGTCCCCTTCGATGGTCGAACACGTCCTCGCCGGCTCCCCACGCGCGCTGGCACGGCTCGTCCGCACCGAACTGAACGCCCCGAACCCCGACGAGTCCCTAGGCATTCACCTGCTGGCCAGCGCCCGCCGCCGCGCCAAAGCGTGACCTTCAACGACCGCTGCGGTCGTGGGCGGACTGGCAGGTTATGCAGCGGGCGGCGTCCGGGCGGGCCTCCAGGCGGCCTTCCGGGACGGGACGGCCGCAGCCGACGCACCGGCCGTAGGTGCCGGCGCCGATCCGCTCCAGCGCCTCGGCGACGGCGCGGCGGTGGCGTTCGAGGGAGTCCAGGGCGGCCTCCACCCGGTCGTGGGCGGTGAGGCCGGCCCCGGCGTCGGCGGGCGAGCTGTCGCGCTCGGGGCTCTCCCCCCGGAGGATGGCGATGGAACGGTCCAGGTCGTCGAGCATGGACTCCAGGCGGGAGCGGGCTACGGCGGTGTCCACGATGCTGCGAACTCCTCCCGGTGGGGATTCCGGGCGATGCGAGGGTCGGGGATCCGACCGCCGCCGCAGCGGCCGCGGTCAGAACAAACTGCCGGAATGGTTTCCAGAACTATCCCCAGAAGTCGCCGGTTCTATGAGTTCCGGACCGTTGTTTCTGACGCTGTTGACGGCCTTCGACACCGGATAGGCGTCCATTGTCCCGGCCATCGCGGGCACCAGCAGGCCGCGGACCTGCTCGGCGTCGGTCAGCGCCGGGTCGAGCCAGGCGTCCCAGCGGTCCGGTTCGACGATCATGGGCATCCGGTCGTGGATGCGGCCGAGGTCGTCCGGCGCGTCGGTGGTGATCACCGTGCACGTCCAGAGCCATTCGTCCTCGGGCGACTTCCACAGTTCGTAGAGACCCGCCATCGCCATGATGGCGCCGTCGTTGGGACGGATGAAGAACGGCTGCTTCTGCGGCTTCTTCTTCTTGGCCTTCTTCTCGCCCTCGGCCGGATCGGGCGTGTCGCCCTGGTCCTGCAGGGTGTACCACTCGAAGTAGCCGTCGGCGGGCAGCAGGCAGCGCCGCCGCGCGAACGCGCGGCGATACGACGGCTTCTCGTGCACCGTCTCGAACCGCGCGTTGATCATGCGCGAGCCGATCGACATGTCCTTCGCCCAGGACGGGACGAGCCCCCAGCGGACCGTCCGCAGCTGCCGGACGGCCGGCTCCTCCTCCGGCGCGTCCTTCGGGCGCCGGTTCAGCACGACCGGGACCTGCTTGGTCGGGGCGACGTTGTAATCGGGCTGGATGTCCCCGTCGACGGCGTCGAGCTGGACCTGGAACTCGTCCAGCAGCTCCTGACGCGCGCGGGTGGTGGCATAGCGTCCGCACATGCCTCCCATCCTGCCGCGCTTGAGGCGCGGCGCGCTGGGCATGTAGCGGGTCATGCGACCCTTCACGACTCTGGCCCGCCCGTTCGTGGCGGCCCCTTTCATCATGAACGGCCTGGACGCGGTCCGGGATCCGCGCGAGCGCGCCGAGCGGGTCGGCCCGGCGGTCAAGCCGGTCGCGGACCGCATCGACTGGCTGCCGAAGGACGCCGAGACGCTCGTCCGGATGGAGGGCGCGCTCAGCCTCGGCACCGGCGCGCTGCTGCTGACGGGCAGGTTCCGGCGGCTCACCACGCTGCTGCTCGCGGCGCAGCTGCTGCCCGCGCTCGCGACCGAGCACCGCTACTGGACCGAGGACGACCCCGAGCGCCGCGCCAGCGAGCGGTCCCATCTGCTGAAGAACGCCGGGCTGTTCGGCGCGCTGCTGATGGTGGCCTCCGAGCCGCGCCGCGCGCCGCGGACGGCGGAGGTGCGGCGGCAGGCCAGGGAGGCGCAGATCAAGAGCGCGGCGGAGGCCAAGGCGCTGCGCCGCGAGGCGGCCATCACGCTGCGGGACGCGCGCCGCGAGGCCGCTCGGCAGGTGCGCACCGCCCGCGCCGAGGGCGGGCGCAAGGCCGCGAAGACGGCCAGGTCGGCGAAGGGCGCCAAGGCGCGCGGCGCGTTCGCGGCGGGGAAGGCGGGCGGCGCTGTGAAGGCGGGCAGCGGCGCGTTGAAGAACGCCGGAAGCGCGTTCCGGCTGGGCCGGGCGTCCAAGCCGGGCCGGGCGGCGCGGGCGGGCAAGACCGTCAAGGCGGGGACGGCGACGCAGGCGGCCAGGGCGATGAAGGCCGGACGGACGGTGAAGGCGGGAACGGCCGTCCAGGCGGGCCGGGTCCGGCAGGCCGTCAAGCGCTGACTTCCCGAAGAGAACCTTAAGAGAGTCTCAAATCCGTTGAACCACGGCCGTGGACGGTCCCGTACTGCCATGTGACCCCGACCGACCAGCAACGGAGACGCCAGGGCCATGGCAGTTCCCGGATCGACCGGTCGCCAGACCGGCGGGTTGCGGAGCCTGCTCCGCCGACCCGGCGCGGCGCGGCCCGCCGAGCACGACAGGGCGGTGCGCGACGAGGACATCGTCGCCGAGCTGTACCGCGAGTACCACCGGCCGCTCCTCGCGTTCGTCCTCCGGCTGACCGGCGGTGACCGCCCGTGGGCAGAGGACGTGGTGCAGGAGACCATGATCCGGGCCTGGCGCAGCGCGGACCGGCTCGACGACCGCACGTCCTCGCTGATGCCCTGGCTGGCCACGGTCTCCCGGCGTATCGTGATCGACCACCGGCGGCATCGCGAGGTCCGGCCGCCGGAGGTCGGCGACGGCCCCCTGGAGAACCTGCCGATGGCGGATGAGCTGGACGGACTGCTGCGCAAGGTCGTCGTGACGGAGGCGCTGGAGTCGCTCTCCCCCGCGCACCGGCAGGCGCTGACGGAGACGGTGCTGCGCGACCGGACGGTGAACCAGGCCGCCGAGTACCTCGGCATCCCGGTGGGGACGGTCAAGTCCCGCGTCTATTACGCGTTGCGCGCGCTGCGCGTCGCCTTGGAGGAGAGGGGGGTGACCTCATGAGCTCCCAGGTCGAGCACACCGACGTCGGCGCGTACGCGCTTGGCCTTCTCGAAGAGGGCGACCGGCGGGCCTTCGAGGCCCATCTGCACGGGTGCGGGACGTGCCAGGCGGAGCTGCGGGAGATGTCGGGAACGGCGGGCGTCCTCACGGCGCTCGGGGCCGGGGAGCCGGACGAGCAGGAGCCGTCCACACCCCCGGCGCCGGTGATCGACATGATGCGGCGCAGGCGGCGAGCCGACCGCCGGTCGCGCCGCGCGGTCCTCGTCATCGGGACCGCTGCCGCCGCAGGCGCGCTGGTCGCGGGAATCGGCGTGGGGACGGCGCTGGATGACGGCGGCACCACCCCGGAGCCGGCTCCCATCACCGGTGAGCGGTTCACGAGGACGAACCCGGAGACGGGCGCGTCCGGCACCGTGGGCCTGATCGACAAGGGCTGGGGGACGCAGGTCAGCCTGGAGCTGCACGGCATCAAGGGCCCGCTGAGGTGTCACCTGGAGGCCGTGTCGAAGAACGGTGAGCGCACCGTCGTCGCGGGCTGGCGCGTCCCGGACAAGGGGTATGGGGTGCCGGGGCAGCCGAAGCCGCTCGTCATGCAGGGCGGGACGGGCCTCACCCGTCCGGAGATCAGCCGCTTCGAGGTGCGCCTGGACGAGGGCGGGACCCTGCTGACGATCCCGCTCTGATCATCGGGCGGCGGCTCCGCCCGGATAGCCTTGGGTCATGCCCTCTCCGCACTGGTCCGCCCCGGTCGCCCATGCCCCGGTGGACGCCGTCGTCCCGCTGCCCGGGTCGAAGTCGATGACGAACCGGGCGCTGATCCTGGCCGCGCTCGCCGACGGCCCGTCCACGATCGTCCGGCCGCTGCACAGCCGCGACACCGAGCTGATGGCGGACGCGCTCCGCGCGCTTGGCGTGGGCATCGGCGAGGACTTCGAGGACTGGCAGGTCCTGCCGGGCGAGCTGGCGGGCCCGGCGCGCGTGGACGTGGGCCTCGCCGGGACGGTGATGCGGTTCCTTCCGCCCGTCGCGGCGCTGGCGTCCGGCGAGGTGGCGGTGGACGGCGACCCGCGCGCCCGGGAGCGTCCGATGGGCCCGATCATCACCGCGCTGCGAGCCCTCGGCGCGGACATCGAGGACGGCGGCCGCGGCGCGCTCCCGTTCACGGTGCGCGGGACCGGGGCGGTGAACGGCGGCCAGGTCGTGATCGACGCGTCCGGGTCGTCGCAGCTGGTGTCGGGGCTGCTGCTGGCCGCGCCGCGCTTCGAGAAGGGCGTGGAGGTCAGGCACGAGGGCCCGCCGGTGCCGTCGGCGCCGCATCTGGCGATGACCGTCCAGATGCTGCGGGACGCTGGCGCGACCGTCGAGACGGAGCACAACCTGTGGCGTGTCGCGCCTGGCCCGCTGCGCGGCGGCGAACGGGTGATCGAGCCGGACCTGTCGAACGCGGCGCAGTTCCTCGGCGCCGCGCTCGTCACCGGCGGCCGCGTCACCGTGCCGGACTGGCCGTCCGAGACGACCCAGCCCGGCGACGCGCTGCGCGACCTGCTCGCTCAGATGGGCGCCGACGTCTCCCACGGCGCGGACGGCCTCACCGTGCGCGGCTCCGGCGGCTTCCAGGGCCTGGACGCCGACCTGCACGAGGTCGGCGAGCTGACCCCCGTGCTCGCCGCCCTCGCCGCGCTGGCGGAGTCGCCGTCCAGGCTGACGGGGATCGCGCACCTGCGCGGCCACGAGACCGACCGGCTCGCCGCGCTGGTCACCGAGATCAACGGGCTGGGCGGCGACGTCCGGGAGCTGCTGGACGGCCTGGAGATCAATCCGCGCCCGCTGCGCGGCGGCGTGTTCCGCACCTACGACGACCACCGGATGGTGATGGCGGCGGCCGTGCTCGGATTGGCCGTTCCCGGCATCGAGGTGGAGAACCCGGGCACCGTGGGCAAGACTCTTCCGAACTTCACCGAGCTGTGGGCGTCGATGGCGGCGCCCGCCTGAGCGCAGGGAACGGATCACTGGCACGACGAACACAGGATTATGACGAGGACGACGTCCGGGTGCGGCCCGGGCGCCGCGGGTCGCGTCCGCGCACCCGCCGCCGTCCCGCGCACGAGGACGCCTCGTCCGGGTTCGTGACCGCGGTGGACCGGGGCCGGTACCGCTGCCTCGTCGACCCGGGCACCGCCGAGGAGCGCGGCGTGACCGCGATGCGCGCCCGCGAGCTGGGCCGCAAGGGCGTCGTCGTGGGCGACCGGGTGGCGCTGGTCGGGGACGTGTCAGGCGACCCCGACACCCTGGCCCGGATCGTCCGGGTCGAGCCGCGGACGTCGTCGCTGCGCCGCACCGCCGACGACACCGACCCGTTCGAGCGGATCGTCGTCGCGAACGCCGACCAGCTCGCGATCGTCACGGCCCTCGCCGACCCGGAGCCCCGCCCCCGGATGATCGACCGGCAGCTCGTCGCCGCCTACGACGCCGGGATGGACCCGCTGCTCTGCCTCACCAAGGCCGACCTCGCCGACCCCGCCGACCTGGTCGCCGAGTACGCGCCGCTCGGCGTCCCCTACGTCGTGACGAGCCGCGGCGGCGACCTGGACGAGCTGCGCGGCCACCTGTCCGGGCGGACGAGCGTGCTGGTCGGGCATTCGGGCGTCGGCAAGTCGACGCTGGTGAACGCGCTCGTCCCGGACGCGGAGCGGGCCGTCAGCGAGGTCAACGCGGTCACCGGGCGCGGGCGGCACACGTCCTCGTCGGCGATCGCGCTGGAGCTGCCCGGCGGGGACGGCTGGATCATCGACACCCCCGGCGTGCGGAGCTTCGGCCTCGCGCACGTCGACCCGAAGAACGTGATCAACGCGTTCGAGGACCTGGCGGACGGCGCCGCCGAACGCTGCCCGCCGCACTGCGATCATCTGCAGGAGAACTGCGGGCTCGACGGGTGGGTGGACGAGGGCCGCGCCAGCCGCGCCCGCCTCGACTCGCTGCGCCGCCTCCTGGCGAGCCGCGAAGGCGACGCTGAATAGCCCGGCATAGCCGGGCATAGGCCGCACCTCGCCCGGCTCGCGTCGGTATCGTCGCCCTCATGGTCCGGACGATCGCAGCGCGCTACGAGCTGGTGGAGGTGCTCGGACGCGGCGGGATGGGCGCCGTGTGGCGGGCCCGCGACCGCACGCTCGACCGCGAGGTGGCGGTCAAGGAGGTGTCGCTGCCGCAGGGCCTGGACGCGGCGCAGGTCGAGCGGACGTACGCGCGGACGTTCCGGGAGGCGAGGTCGGCGGCGCGGCTGGACCATCCGGGCATCGTGACCGTCCACGACGTGGTCGAGGAGGGCGGCCGGCCCTGGATCGTGATGCAGCTCGTCCGGGCCGAGAGCCTTGACAAGGTCATCGCGCGGGAGGGGCGGCTGCCGCCGGGCCGGGTCGCGTCGATCGGCGCCGACCTGCTGGACGCGCTGTGCGCCGCGCACGCCGCCGGGGTCGTCCACCGGGACGTCAAGCCCGGGAACGTCCTGCTACCGCCCGGCCGGGCCGTGCTCACCGACTTCGGCATCGCGACCGTCGCCGGGGACGAGACCCTCACCCAGGCCGGCGCCATCGTCGGGTCGCCCGCCTACCTGGCGCCCGAGCAGGCCCGCCACCAGAAGGCCACGCCCGCGTCCGACCTGTGGTCGCTGGGCGCGACGCTGTACGCCGCCGTCGAGGGCCGTCCCCCGTACAAGCGGCCGGACGTGTGGGGCGTGATGGCCGCTCTCCTGTCCGACGACCCGGATCCGCCCCAGCTCGCCGGGCCGCTCACGCCCGTCCTGCACGGCCTGCTCCGCAAGGACCCGGATCAGCGGATGAGCCCCGACGAGGCCGGACGGCTCCTCCGCCAGATCGCGCAGACGCCCGCGCCCGCCGTCCAGCCGCAGCCTCCACTTCCGGGGGTGACGCCGCCGCACAACCTGACGCTGCCGCCGCCCGCCGCGCCGACGATCGAGTCCCCGTCGTGGCCGACGCAGCCCCCGTTCGGCGGTCCGCCGCGGCCGCCGCGGCGCCCGCCTTGGCCGCTGATCATCCCGGGCGGGATCTTCGCGGCGGCGTTGGCCGTCGCCGTCATCGCGGTCGTGGTGTTCACCAGCAACGGCAACGAGCAGAAGGGCAACGACCCGCCGACGTCTTCGGCGGGATCGTCCTCGTCGCCCTCGTCGTCGCCGAACGTCGCCGTGCCCTCCGGCTACCGCCTGTACCGGGGGTCGGCGTTCGTCGCGGCGGTCCCGCAGGGCTGGAAGGACGAGAGCTCTGGCGACGACGTGTCGTTCACGGACCCGGCGCAGGGAGTGCGGCGGGGCCTGGTGATCCAGCGCGTCTCGAACACCGACTTCGCCGATCCGGGGAACGGCCTCGCGGACGCGATGGGCAAGATGAAGGCGGACACCGCCGAGTACCCCGAGTTCAAGCAGGAGAGCCTCGACCGCAACGTCGCCTACCAGGGAGGCACGGCCGCCGAAGCCCAGTTCACCTTCGTCAAGAACGACATCCCCGGCCGGGTCCGCATCCGGGTGTTCAAGTTCGACGGCGCCATCTACCAGGTCGTCCTCGCCGCCGGGCAGGCGCACTGGGACGGGGCCGTCCCGGCCTACGAGACGTTCCTCAGCACGCTGCGAAGCACGTCCTGACGCCATGGACCGGCGAAGGTTACTCAAGGCGACGGTCCTCGGCCCCCTGGCCGCCGCCGGGTGCTCCGACGAGAAGCCGTCCGGCGGCGGCGCGTCCGGCGATCGCCCCTCCCGGCCGCCGCGTCCGACCGGCCCGGCCGACTGGAACGCGCTCGAACGCGGCCTGGACGGGACGCTGATCCGTCCGTCCGACGCCTCCTACGCGCAGGCCCGCCGCCTCTACATCCCGCGCTACGACGGCATCGAGCCCGCAGGCATCGCGTACTGCAAGACCCCGCAGGACGTTTCCGAATGCATAGCGTTCGCGACGCAGCAGCGGATGCCGGTCGCGATGCGCTGCGGCGGCCACAGCTACGCGGGATGGTCGACGGGCACGGGCCTCGTCGTCGACGTCTCCCCGATGGACACGGTGAAGCGCGACGGCGGCAACGCGGTCGTGGGCGCAGGGACACGGCTGATCGACCTGTACGCCGGGCTCGCCGATGACGGCGTGGGCGTCCCGTCCGGCAGTTGCCCGACGGTCGGGGTGGCGGGGCTGACGCTGGGCGGCGGGATCGGCGTGACGTCCCGCGCGTACGGGCTGTCCTGCGACGCGCTGGTGTCGGTCCAGGTCGTCACCGCGGACGGACGGGTCCTGACCTGCGACGGCAAGCAGAACCCCGACCTGTTCTGGGCCTGCCGGGGCGGGGGCGGCGGCAACTTCGGCGCCGTGGTCTCGTTCACGTTCCGCGCGCACGAGATCGCGGAGGTCACGCCGTTCAGCGTGCGGTGGGCCTGGTCCGATGCGGCCGACGTGATCCGCGGCTGGCAGCGCTGGGCGCCGGCCGCGCCCGACGAGGCATGGACGAGCCTCCGCCTCGACACCCAACCCGGCCAGGCGACCCCGAGCATCGAGGTCATAGGCGTGGCACTCGCGGACGCCACCCGCCACATGAACGCGCTGACAGCCGCGACGGGCGCTGACCCGACGTCGTCCACCTCCCAAAGCCTGCCCTACCTGGACGCCATGAAAGTCATGGGCGGATGCGCGGGACAGACTGTCGAGCAATGCCACGTCCAAGGCACACTGCCCGGCCAGCGCCCCACCGGTGCCTTTCCCAGGACGAACTACGCCGGTAAATCCCACATCGCCTACAAGCCACTGCCCGACAACGCCATCAGCGCTCTCCTGGACCGCTTCGACAAGGGCAACGATGTCCAGAACCGCTCCGTCCTGATGGACGCCCTGGGCGGCGCGATAGGCCGCGTGGGGCCGGGCGACACCGCCTTCCCGCACAGGAAGGCTTTGTTCTGCGTCCAGTACCTCGCCCCCGACAACGCCTGGCTTCGCGCCACGCACGCGGCGATGGAGCCGTCCATGGGCGGCACCGCCTATGTGAATTACATCGACCCGGACCTCAAGGGCTGGGCGACCGCCTACTACGGCCCCAACCTGGACCGGCTCAAGAAGACCAAGGCGGCCCACGACCCTGAAAGGCTGTTCCGCTTTCCCCAAGCGCTCTAGCCGCTCGACGGCTCCTCGAACAGGCTGCGCGCCCTGGCCTCGGCCTCGTTCAGCGCCTTGACGTGCTCGGGCGCGAGTTCCTCCACGCAGCGGGTCATCTCCTCGGTGACCCAGCTGAACGCCGTCTCCTCAGCGCCGCGCAGCGCCGCCCGCACGCTCGCGGAGCGGGCGCCGAGCGCGGCCCATTCCAGCTCCAGCCGCGCGACGGCCTCGTCGAACGCCCGGGCCGTCTCGGCGCCGGCGTCCTTCATCTCGTCCGGGACCGGTCCACGCCCCGCCTTGCGGGCCTGGCCGGACAGCGTCGAGATGCGGCCGGCCAGCGCCAGCCCTTCC
The DNA here is from genome assembly GCF_004348735.1 of Actinomadura sp. KC06. GTDB lineage: Bacteria > Actinomycetota > Actinomycetes > Streptosporangiales > Streptosporangiaceae > Spirillospora. Next base: position 12,204 of record NZ_SMKT01000006.1, on the reverse strand, counting down.
CGGGCCAGCGGCAGCACGTCGTGGATCAGGTCGGTGACCGCTTTCGCGAGCTCCTCGACGCGGGTCAGCAGCGTCTGCGTCGCGGCCTCCAGCGCCGTGGACGTGCGCTCGGCGACCCGTTCGGCGACGTCCTGCTGCCGTTTGGACAGCACCGGGACGATGTCGCGGTCCAGCCTGCGGCGCACCTCGCGCTCCCGCGCGCCGCGTTCGCCGGGCCCGGCCCGTTCCGCCCAGTCGGCCACGACGCGCTCGATGCGCTCCTCCCCGGACGCGGCGATCTCCGCCGTGATCTCCTCCATGGCCTCGCCCACGCGGGCCTTCAGCCGTTCCACGCGCCCGTAGAGGGCCTCGCGCTTGAACGGGTCGTTGAGCTCGTTGAGCTGCGCCTGCAGACGGCGGGACACGTCGATCGCGTGCTCGGCCAGCGGGACGAGGCGATCGGCGAGCTCGTCGAGCGTCTCGGCCCGGCGAGGGTCGGTCAGCTCGGCCACCCATGCGGGAAGGTCGTGCGCCATGCGCCCATGCTGCCATCACCGGGCGCGCGGCACCGGCTATTCCAGGGGGTGCGGGGGCTCGCCTCCGCACGGGAGACGGGCCGGCGGCGTCCCGGCGCGCCTCAGCCGGACGACCGAAAAGCCGGAACGGCCGGGTAAGTGTGTCTGGACCGGGCGTGATCAGGGTAGCGTTGCACGCCGTGGCGGGCTATTCCGATGACCTGCGTCTCGCTCATGTGCTGGCGGACGGGGCCGACGACATCACGACCAGGCGTTTCCGTGCCCTCGATCTCGGCGTCGAGACCAAGCCGGACCTGACGCCGGTCAGCGACGCCGACCGCAGCGTCGAGGAGCAGATCCGCGGCACGCTGAAGCGGGCCCGCCCGCGCGACGCGGTGCTCGGGGAGGAGTACGGCAGGACCGGGTTCGGGAACCGCTGCTGGATCATCGACCCGATCGACGCGACGAAGAACTTCGTCCGGGGCGTCCCGGTGTGGGCGACGCTGATCGCGCTGATGGAGAACGAGGAGATCGTCGTCGGGGTCGTGTCGGCGCCCGCGCTGCAGCGGCGCTGGTGGGCGGCGCGCGGCGGCGGCGCGTGGACGGGCCGGAGCCTGACCCGCGCGTCCCGGATGACCGTGTCGTCGGTGACGGCGATGGCGGACGCGTCCCTGTCGTTCTCCAGCCTCAGCGGCTGGGAGGAGCAGGGCCGCCTCAGCCGGTTCATCGACCTGACCCGCGAGGTGTGGCGGACGCGGGCGTTCGGCGACTTCTGGTCGCACATGATGGTCGCGGAGGGCGCGATCGACATCTCCGCCGAGCCGGAGGTGTCGCTGTGGGATCTCGCGGCGCTCCAGGTCATCGTGGAGGAGGCCGGGGGCATGTTCACCGACCTGTCCGGCGTGCCGGGCCCGGACGGCGGCAGCGTCGTCTGCACGAACGGCAAGCTGCACGCCGAGGTCCTGCGCACGCTCGGCGGCGGCCAGCTCTCCCTGCGCATCTGAGCGCCTCGGACCCGGCCGGATGGACCGGCGGATCCGGGTGACCCGGCCCGGATCATGGTTCCATCGGGCGGACTCGCGACATATCGTGGAACAGCGGTCGCGGGGCGGCCGTTGTACATACAGGCGGCCCGTTTACGGAGGTACCCGGATGTCGACCCAGACCAAGTTCGTGATCGGCGGCGTCGTCGTCGGCCTGCTGACCCTGTTCATCTTCCCCTGGTGGCTGACCGCGCTGATCATTCTCGGCGTCCTCGGGGCGCCGGTCGCCGGCTACCTGATGCTGGACCCGTCCCAGCGCAAGCGCGTCCGCGCGCAGGGCCGCAAGCGCCTGGGGAGCTGAGCCCTCCCGCTAGGGTGCGGGTGTGGCGGAGGTGCGGGTCGGCGTCGTGGGCGCCGGCATCCTCGGGCTGGCGGTCGCCCGCCGCCTGGCGGAGACGCGCCCGGACGTGAAGGTCACGGTCCTCGACAAGGAGGACCGTGTCGCCGCGCACCAGACGGGCCGCAACAGCGGCGTCGCCCACGCGGGCCTGTACTACGCGCCGGGTTCCCTGAAGGCGACCCTGTGCCGGCGCGGCATCGGCCTGCTCAAGGAATATTGCACTGACCGGAATCTCCCCTACGAGGAGCGCGGCAAGGTCGTCGTGGCGCGCGACACGGCGGAAACGGCCGCTCTGGACGAGATCGAGCGCCGCGCGACCGCGAACGGCGTCCCGGGCCTGCGGCGGCTGACCGGCCCCGAACTGCGCGAGATCGAACCGCACGCCGCGGGGGTCGCCGCGCTGCACTCCCCCACCACCGCGATCGTCGACTTCCCGGCGGTGGCGCGGGCGTTCGCCGACGACGTCGTGAAGGCGGGCGGCGAGGTCAAGCTCGGATTCGAGGTCGTCCGGCTGGGACGCTCAGGCGAGCGGGTCACGGTCGCGTCCCCGGACGCAGAGCTGACATTCGACCGGCTGGTGGTGTGCGCGGGCCTGCACTCCGACCGGGTCGCCCGCCTGGCGGGCGACTCTCCCGAACCGGCGATCGTCCCGTTCCGGGGCGAGTACTACCGGCTGGTCCCGTCCCGGACGGATCTCGTCCGCGGGCTGATCTATCCCGTGCCCGACCCGCGCTACCCGTTCCTCGGCGTGCATTTCACGCGCCGCGTGGACGGCGGCGTCGACATCGGCCCGAACGCCGTCCTGGCCCTGGCCAGGGAGGGGTACCGGTGGCGGGACGTCCGTCCGGCGGACGTGTGGGAGACCGTCCGCTGGCCCGGTTTCCGGCGGTTGGCCCGCACGCACTGGCGGACGGGCGCGAAGGAGCTGTACGGATCGGCGCTGAAACGGGCGTTCGTCGCCGAGGCGCGGAGCTTCGTCCCCGACCTGACCGCGGCGGACGTCGTCGCCGCGCCCGCGGGCGTCCGGGCGCAGGCCGTGGACGCCGACGGCTCCCTCGTGGACGACTTCCGCATCGGGCGGATCGGCCCGGTGGTCACCGTCCGGAATGCCCCGTCTCCGGCCGCGACGTCCTCTCTCGCGATCGCGGAGCACGTGACCGGAGGCTTCTGAGGGCCTAGTCCCAGAGCTTGCGGTCGTCGCCGTGAGGGTCGTGGACGACGTCGTCCCCCGGCCCATCGAACATCTTGACCGCGCGGGCGGACGGGTCGAACCGCGCCCAGCCGGGGTCGCCGTGCACGGCGAAGTCGACCCAGGCGCGGTGCATCCGGTCGGCGAGCCCCTGCGGCGGGTTCGGCCCGGCGAGGCCCTCGGGGTCGCCGGTGAGGTTGTCGAACACGAAGCCGAGCTCCAGCGCGTGGCAGGCGCCGAGGTCGTGGTTGGGCGACCGCCAGGCGAACTCGTACATCCAGGTCCGGCCGCCGGACGAGGCGTGCGCGGCGGCGGCCCGGTCGGCCGGGATGCGGAACATGCCGTCGGTGATGATCGCCGCCATCAGCTCGCCGGGCGTCATCGCGGGATGGTGGTCGCGGTACCCGGCGGGCACCCCGGGCGGGAGGCCCATGCCCGCCGCGACGAGGCCGATCAGCTCCTCGGTGAACTCGGCGGCGAGCCCGGACGGCATCAGGAAGAACCGGAACTCCTCGGTCGTGTACCCGATGAGCAGGTCCACGTCGCGGCCCGCGCCGCCGGCGATGGCGTCCTCGGGCCGGCGGCGCAGCAGGTCGCCGTCCAGGACCGGGATGAGCGACATCCCGCTGGCGGCGGTGGTCGCGCCCCACCGGCCGGGGTCGGGCAGCGCGGCGACCTCGGCGGCGACCGCCGACTGGACGGGCAGGATCGCGGCCGGCTCCAGCGCCGCGAACCCCTCGGCGGTCGGCTCCACGCCGAGCCGTGCGGCCATCTCCCGGGTGACGAGCATGGCGTCGTCCGGGTCCTGCGCGACGGCGCCGGCGCCGCTCTGCGCGATCGCGCGGCCGAAGAGCCCGAGGTCGAGGGAGAGCAGCGTGGTGACGCTCATCGCCCCGGCCGACTCGCCGAACACGGTGACGCGATCCGGGTCGCCGCCGAAGGCCGCGATGTTGTCGCGGACCCACTCCAGCGCGGCGATCTGGTCGCGCAGGCCCCGGTTCGGCGGGGCGCCGGGCCGGCCCGGGGGGCTGGGAAAATATGCGAAGCCCTCCACGCCGAGGCGGTAGTTGATCGTCACGCAGACGACGCCGTCGCGGGCGAAGTTGCGGCCGTCGTAGACGGGCAGCGCGCCCGACCCGTTGCGGAACGCGCCGCCGTGGATCCACACCATGACCGGCAGTCCGGAGCCGCCGGGCGTCCATACGTTCAGGTTGAGGCAGTCGTCGCCGGGGATGTCGGGGTCGTCCAGGAGCCGGGTGTAGGGGTGCGGGTAGCCGGGCTTGGGCGCGGTCGGCCCGTACTCGGCGGCGTCGCGAATCCCGTCCCACGGCTCCGGCGGGCGCGGCGGCCGGAAGCGGTTCGGCCCGAACGGCGGCGCCGCGTACGGGATGCCGAGAAACGCGGTGACGCCGTCCCGCGTGGTGCCGCGAACCTTTCCATAGGCCGTCTGAACGACCGTCCCCCGTCGCATGCGACCCCCCGGTCCTAGAACGAAGTTCGACCAGGAGAGCCTACGGGACGCGGACGCGTGCGAACGCGCCCCGCTACGTCCGGATCCGGGCGTCGTAGGCCTTCCGCGCGTCCGGATCGAAGTCGAGGAAGATCCGGTCGAGCCCGTAACGGCGCGCGATGGCCTGCCTGACCCGGTCGGGGAGCAGCGAGCCGAGCCGGACCTGCCGGGCGAGCTTCGCCGGGACGACGACCTGCGCCCGCGGGCGCCCGATCAGCTCCACCACGGCGGCGGCGATGTCCTCGGGCTCGCAGTTCTTCATGCCCTTGGGGCTGCGCGTCCCGGCGATCAGCTCGGTGTTGGTGAACGTCGGCAGGACGGTGCTGACGTGCACGCCCCGGTCCTGCACCTCCAGCCGGGTCGCCTCGGTGAATCCGACGACGGCGGCCTTGCTGGCGTTGTAGAGCGCCAGGCCGGGCGTGAACGTGACACCGGCCAGCGACGCGATGTTGATGACGTGCCCGCCGCCGCGCGGGAGCATCCGGTCGAGGGCGAGCTTGGTGCCGAGCATGACGCCGTGCACGTTGATGTCGATGCAGCGGCGGGCGTCGGCGTCGCTCTCGTCCGTGACCGGCCCGATCGGCATGATCCCGGCGTTGTTGATCACCACGTCGAGCGGCCCGGCGGCCTCCTCGGCGCGGTCGAGGAACGCGGCGAACGACTCGCGGGACGTCACGTCCACGACGAGGCCGGTGACCCCGAGCGACTCCGCGGCCTCGGTGACCGCCGCCTCGTCGATGTCCCCGATGACGACGGCGGCGCCCTTCGCCTTCAACGCGCGGGCGGTGGCGAGGCCGATGCCGCGCGCGGCCCCGGTGATCGCGACGGCTTTGCTCATCGGCTCTGCTCCAGACGGTCGAGGCGGACGGGAAGGCCGTCCTTCGGCGACGGCAGGGACGTGGTGTCCAGGGGCAGCTCGTACCGTCCCGGGACGCTCCAGCGGTATCTCAGCAGTACCTGGTGCAGGATCGACTTCACCTGCATCCCGGCGAAGTACATCCCGATGCACTTGTGCGCGCCGCCGCCGAACGGCGACCACGCGTACTTGTGGACCTTGTCCTCGCGGCGCTCCGGCGAGAACCGCCCGGGGTCGAACGCGTCCGGGTCGGGCCACCAGTCGGCCATGCGGTGGTTGCTGAGCATCGGGACGACGACGATCGTCCCGGCGGGGATGTGGAAGCCGAGGACGGAGGTGTCCTTGACGACCTTGCGCGGCAGCGCCGGGACGGGCGCGATCAGCCGCAGTGACTCCTTCATCACCAGGTCCATGCCGGTGAGGGCGTCAAGGTCGGCGTAGTCAAGTTCCGTCTTGCCGAGCGCGAGGGACTCGTCCCGGAGCCGCTCCTGCCATTCGGGGAACTTGGCGAGGTAGTACGCCATCGACGTCAGCGTGATGGTCGTCGTGTCGTGCGCGGCCATCAGCGCGAAGATCATGTGGTTGACGACGTCCTCGTCGGTGAACCGCTCCCCGTCGTCGGACTCGGCCGCGCACAGGGCGGCGAACAGGTCGTCGCCGCCGTCGCGGCGCTTGGCGGGCAGGTGCCGGTAGAAGAACTCCTCCAGCACCTTGCGGGCCTGCAGGCCGCGGTGCCAGCGCAGCCCCGGGACGGGGAAACGCACGTACGCCGTCCCGGCCCGGACGGCGTCGATGAACGCGCCGTTGACCCGCGCCCGCTCGGCGTCCCCCAGCTCGACGCCCATGAACACGTCCGCGGCGAGGTCGAGCGTGAGCTGCTTGACGTGGTCGTACACCTTGAAGGCGCCGCCGGGCTCCCACGCCTCGACGCCCTGGACGATGCCGGGGGCCATGGCGTCCATGTAGGCGCGCAGGCGGGGACGGGTGAACGCCTGCTGCATGATGCGCCGGTGGTGCAGATGCTCCTCGAAGTCCAGGAGCATGATGCCGCGGTTGAAGAACGGCCCGATGTAGTAGCTCCACGCGGGCCCGCTCGCGAACGCCTTGTCGCGGTTGACCAGGATGACCTCGGCGCCCTCGGGGCCGTGGACAGTGACCGTCCGCTGCCCGAGCAGCCATCCCCAGGAGACCTGCCCGTGCTCGGCGTACCGTTTCCTGGCCGTCCCGATCGGGTTGCGCATCACGGCGATCGTGCTGCCGATGTAGGGGATGCCACCCACCCCGGGGACCGCTTTCAGCCCGCTGCCCGCCGGTGGCGGCGCGAGGACGCTCGTCATGACCCCTCCGGACGCGTGCGACAGATGATGCACTCCGTCGCTTCGTTGTAACGTAGCGAATGCCAGTAAGTCCAGACTTATCGCTCGTGACTTGTGACTCCCTGGTCACCGCGCCTCGCGGGCCGCCGGCGCCTTGAGCAGCCGCCTGCGGGCCGCGTCCGTCAGCGGCCGGTACGCCCCCGCCTTGTCCCGGTAGTAGGCCCTGCCCTCGCCCGCGGACGGGACGCCCTCCTCGCGCAGCGGGGCCGTCCGCAACCGTCCGCCGGCCGTGACGGGCACCTCGTCCACGACCCGGACGATCGCGGGCCGCAACCCCGGCTCCACCCGCAGCAGCGCCTCGGAGATGTCCAGCGGCTTCAACTCCGCGGCGCCGCGCAGGCTCACCGCGGCAGCGGCGAGCTCCGTCTCCCCCACCGGGATCCCGTAGACGGCAACGGTGTCGACATAAGGCAGATCGCCGAGCGCATCCCGGACAGGGCCCGGCGGGACGATCCCCTCCCCCGTCCGGATCAGCTCGGCCTCCCGCCCGGCCAGCCAGAAGTCTCCGTCCGCGTCCCGGCGGAAGAGGTCGCCGGTGATCGTCCAGGCGTCCTCCGGCGCGAACACGCCCCGCACGCAGCGCCCCGCCGTCCCGACGGCGGAGAGCCGCACACGCGCGAGCAGCATCCCGATCTCACCCGGCTCGCACTCGACGGCCAGCCCGTCGGCGCCCTCGTCCAGGCGCCCGTTCTCCAGGTCGTACCGGGCGAGGCGCACCTCGGCGCTGCCGGGCAGCGGCCGTCCCAGCGACCCTGGCTTCTTGCCGCTCAGGTTGACCAGGACCGACTCGCCCTCGGTCGACGCGTAGAACTCCAGCACCCGCGCCGGCGCGAACCGGTCCTCCACCCGCCGCCACAGCCCGCGCGGCATGCCCGACCCGATGAACAGCCGCACGGCATGGTGCCGCTCCGCCGGATTGGGCGGCGCCTCCACCAGGTCGCGCAGCAGCATCCACGTATAGGACGCGACGGTCACGCCATAACGACGCGCTTCGTCCCAGAACGTCTCCGGGTCGTACGCACTCGCCAGCGCCAGCCGCGCACCCCCGGCGACAGCACCACCCAGGCTCATCAGCAACGCGGACGGATGATGGATCGGCGTGATGCTGTACACGGTGTCGGACGGCGACAGCGCCGCGGACGACGCCGTCCCGAACGCCGACAGGGCCCACCGCCGGTTGGTGATCCGGTGCGCGCGCAGCAGCTCCCCTTCACCCCTGAACACGACGAACGCGAGGTCACCGGCCCGCCCTGGGTTCGCCCTGAACCACCCCGGCACCTCGACGAGCTCCGGATCGATGGTCTCCATGTCCATGAGAGACTCGCGCTCACCACGCCCCGCACCGCCCAGCAGAAACCCCTCGACACCCTCCATCTCCGCCACCCGCGCCGCATGCTCCGGATCAACGATCACCCGGCCCACCCGGCTCAATCGCGCCTCGGCCGCCGGGTCGCCATCAGGCCGCAGCAGCACCGCGACGGCGCCCAGCCGGCTCAACGCCGCCACAAGCGCGAGCGCCGTGGGCCGCGTACCCATGAGCACGCCGACCGAGTCGCCCCGCCGCACTCCGATGTGGATCAGCCCGCGGACAACGGCGTCGACCCGACGCTTCGCGGCGTCATGCGTGTAAGGCCGCCCCTTGTACAGGAAGAAGACTTCATCGGGCATCCGCCGGGCCTGCTCGTCCAGAAGCAGCCCCATGGACATGCGGGTGTCCGACTGGATGCGCTCAAGCCGCGCCAGCCGGGGCAGGTTCTGCGCCGCCTCGCCGCCGAGCTGCCGGGTCCCGTGAATCGCCCGCGAGGCCGTCCGGTAGGCGGACCGCGCCGCGCTGCCGCCAACACCCATCACAAGCTGGAGCCCATACCCTGCCGAACCCCCCGGCAGCCCCGCGGGCTCCGCCTCCTCATCACCCGCGACGGGCGCGACAATATCGGGAAGCCCGCCCTCACCAGCCCGCCATTTCGCCCACTCCGCCACGGCCGGCCAGGTCCGCGCGATCGCCAGGCTCCCGACGACGAGCCCGAAATGCCCGGCGCGCAGGGACGCCTCGTACACCTGGGCGCGCGGCGCGGCCCGCCGGATCCCGCGGACCATCGGCGGCGGCGCGATCTCGTCCACCTCGCCGACGAACGTCAGCACCGGGCAGGTGATGTCGGCGAGCGTGACGAGCCGGTCCCCGATGACGAACCCGCCGGTCAGCATGCGGTTGTGCTGGACGAACTGGCGGACGAACTCCGCCAGCGCGGGCCCGCGGCCACGACACCCAGCCCTCCCGCTCCAGGAACCGCCGCTGCCGCTCCCTCGGCGCCAGCCGCTCGCGGTCGTGCAGCTGCAGGATGAAATCGACCCGCGACCGCACCGACTTCACCGGGCTCAGCAACTGGAACCCGAGCCGCGTCACCCACCCCGGAACCGCGAACCCGCCGAGCACCCAATCGGGAACCCGTCCAACCCCTTCGGACGCGAGCCACGCAGGCAATCCGAACGGCAACGCGACGCTCGTATCGGTCGGGCTCCCGAACGTCACCACCGACTCGATGCCCTCACTTCGCCGGTAAGCCGCAGCCTGGTAGACGAACATCCCGCCCTGCGAATACCCGGCAAGGTGGACGTCCCGCCCAGTGGCCTTCCGAACCCGATCCACCGCGTCACTGACAGCCAGCACATGATCGGTGATCGTCCGCTCAAGCCCTCCGGGCTCCCGCTCGGGCGCGCCGAAATCCACGACCCAGGGATCGACCCCGGCGTCCCGCAGCACCCGGACGGCGCTGACCCGCGAGGAGATGTCGTACACCTCCGCGGTGATCATCAGCGGCGGGACGAGCAGCATCACCGGCCCGTCCCCGCCGTCCGGGAAGTAGTGCCGCAGCCGGTACACCCGCTGCTCGGTCACCACCTCGCAGGGGGAGGCGTCCTCGTCGGTGTCGAACCCGCCGAACCGGGCGACCTCCAGGGCGTTCTGGGCGGTGGATCCCAGGCGGGCGCCCAGGCGGAACAGCGTCTTCGCAACAGCCGGCATCGTCGACCTCTCACAGCGTCAACGGCCATGGTGTCCTGCCGTAACCGCCTTTAGCAATTCCACTGATCTTGCCGGCAACGCAGATCAGGGAATGACGCGGGCTCCCTCCATCTGCCCGGCCCGCAGCCGCTCCCACATGTACCGGCGGCGCGGCTTGCCGCTGGACGTCCGGTGGATCAGCCCGGTGCCCACCACGATCGTCAGCTCCACGTCGCCGCCGAGCCTGCGGCGCAGCATCTCGCGGATGTCGCCCGTCCACGACTCGTCCTGCGTCTCGGCGAACAGTGCAAGCCCTTTGCGTCCGGCGCCGGGAACGCCCACCACAACGATGCGCCCCTTCCCGAGCCCGCTCGCCTCGGCGATCTTCGCCTCAAGATCCTCGACGTAGACGGACCGCCCGCGAACCTTGATGCTGTCGCCCATCCGCCCGAGAACGAACAGCTGCCCGGCGTGAAAGAACCCGGCGTCCCCGGTGAAGACTTTCCCGTCCGCGAACCGAGTCGACTTCCCCTCAGCTCCCGCGTAATAACCAGGACAGGCAGAAGGGCCGCCCACAACAATCTCCCCGAGCAGCCCCTCCCCCAGCTCTCGCCCGGAATCGTCCACGATCGCCACGGGCACGCCCGCCTCCGGCGTGCCGCACCCGACGACCCACCCGGCCTTCGCGCCGCGCGACTCCGCCCCGAGCGTGTGCTCCTCCAGAATCCGGACGGGCTCCCCAAAGGAAAGCCCCTCGGGATCGGGCCGGACCGCCAGCGGGTCGCGGCGCTCGGCGTCCATCGTGACCAGCAGGGTCGTCTCGGCCATCCCGAAGGCGGGCTTGAACGCGGCCCGCGAGAACCCGAACGGCTCCACGAGCTGCGCGAACACCTCCAGCGCGTGCGGGTCGATGGGCTCGGCGCCGACGATCGCCGTCCGCCACCCGGACAGGTCGACCCCCTCCAGCTGCTCCGGCTTGACCCGCCGCGCGCAGTAGGAATAGGCGAACGGCGGCGCCGCGGTGTGCGCGGCCTCCCCGAAGCACCGGATCCACCGGGCAGGGTCCCGGATGAAGTGATCGGGCCGCATCAGTTTCAGCGTGGCCTGCCGCGCGATGGGCGTCAGGAAGCACCCGATCAGCCCCATGTCGTGGTACAGCGGCAGCCACGACGCGACGGAGTCGTCGTCCGCGAACCCGGCCGCCCGAGCAATGAGCTCGGTATTGGCCTGAAGGTTCTCCCAAGTGACCATCACCCCACGGGGCGCCCCACTCGACCCCGACGTGAACTGCAACAGGGCCAGCTCCCCGGCGGGCTGCACCGCCGCCGCCTCGCCCGCCTGCCGCGGCTGCCACGGCTCCCCGCTAAGCCCCGCCTGGTCCATGGCGCGCGCGGCGTAGTCGTTCAGATCCTTGGACGCGATGACCAGCGCCGGCGCCGCCTGCCGCAGGATCGCCGCGACATGCGCCACGTAGTCGTCCCCGTCCTGGAACAAGGGCGGCGTGATCAGACAAACAGTCGCCCCGGCAGCCCACACCGCGAAATACGTCTCGATGCACGTGAAATCAGTAGGCAGGACGACACAGACCACATCACCGGGCCGCACACCCTCTTCCATCAGCGCCCCGGCCGTGCGTCGCGCGGCGGACGCCAGCTCCCCGTACCCGCGGTACTCCCAGCCGTCGTCGGTAGCCAGGTGAACGCCGCGTCCGGTGTTCGGCTCGTCCAGCCAGTCGCGCAGCGCAGATGCCATCCGTGTCCCTTTCACCGACGTGACTCGCCGGTAACTTCATCAGGGACGCCCCACCAGAGTCAATCGCGCCGATCAGCAAAGAGACCGCCCGGTCATTTGGAGACGTCCCACAAGGCCGCCACCCCGCGCCACCCGAGCAGCACCACCCCCAAGAACAAGGACGCCACAACCACGAACACGACCGCAGTGCCCTGCCCGGCAACCCCCCGCAACACCATCCCCACACCCACGGTAGTCACCCAAACAACAACCCCAACAGGCCAAACCCCCTCAGGCCGCCGCCAGCCCCGACTAACAACCCACCCAACGCAGCCCCCCGCAAGAAACGGCCAAGCAGCCTCAACAAACCCGGAGACCCCGCCCCCCTCATCATGCGTAGCCCGTCCAACAGCAACAAACACAAGCACCCCAACAACATCGAGCCCCGCCCCAACCACAGAACGCATACCCCAAGGCTATTAACCACGCCACAACCGCACCAACGCACCCGCCGAACCCAAGGAAGGGGGCCAGGGGGGGACTGTACAAATAACGGCGGATCTAACGATCAAGGAAGAGACGCCACATGACCGAGACCGCCGAGCCGTCCGCGACCGTGGACGAGTCCGTTGAACAGGGCCAGGACCAGGCCGTGAGGCCGGAG
>NZ_SMKT01000069.1 GCF_004348735.1 Actinomadura sp. KC06 | reverse complement strand
GGGCTTGCCGGGTGGGCTTAGTAGACGCGTCCGTCGACGATGTTGCTGTCGATGTTGATGGTGACGCCGCCGTGCGTCTCCCTGTGGCCGCCGCGGTACTGCTTGATGCGGCGGTGCGGGCTCCACCAGTGGTCCGGCATGAACGGGTCGCCGTACACCTTGGCCCTGCCGTCCCAGTTGGCGAACCAGACGGCGACGGGCTTGCTGATGCCGTCGGCGCGTCCCACGTCCCGGATGCCGGACTTGACGCTGCTGTAAAGGCTGGGCTCGTACCCGGTCTTCTTCAACCTCCGGACCCAGTTGTCCACGAATCGCAGGACCGCGGCCTTGCAGCCGGGGTTCTTGCTCTTGTACGCCTCCATGTCGTAGTAGATGGGGGCGCCCTTCGGGATGCCGAGCCTCCGGGCCTTGCGTGCGGCGTCCACGGCGGACCTGGCGCCCTGTGACGCGGCGTTCTTCGCGGTGAACTGTTGCGGACGGCTGCTGCACGGCGCCTGGAGCCCCACGTAGGTGGGCGTGATGCGGTAGCCCATATCGCGGACTTCCCTCACCCACCTCTTGGTGAGGTTGGGTTGCGCGCACCCGCGCGCCGCGCCGCCGATGTAGATGTTGGTGACCTTGAACGAGGGCCGCCACGCCTTCATGGCCGCCAGGGACGGGGCCGTGCAGGTGTCGAACCCCTTGCCCCGCACCCACGGACGGCGGTCGAGCAGCGGCGGAGCAGCGGCGTCCGACTTTTCGGGCCTTCCATGCGGCATGTCCTGCTCAGACGGCATGGACGGCACGGAGGGCACGGACGGAGGTGGCGGCACCGACGGCACGGGCGCCGCCAATCCCGCGCGAGCCATCGATGGCGCGGGCGGCGCGGGTGGCACCGATGGCACAGGCGGCACGTCCGGTACAGGCGGCACGGACGGCCGTGACGGCGTTGACGGCGTTGACGGCACGGACGGCATGGACGGCATGGACGCACGCGAGCCGACATTCGATGCGGCGGACAGGCGGATGTTGCGGAGCATCTGCTGAAGCGCGGCGGGGTCCGTCCCGTAGACGCCGGCGATGGTGACGTCGGCCTCGGGGACGGTGAGCCGCGCCTCATGGTCGACGGTCTGCGGGAGTTCGAACGTGGCGAGTTGAGAGCCGTGCACGACCGTCCGGGACGCGCGCCCGTGCCCGGCGGTCCGCGTGCGGTCCGCGGGCTGGATGTGGACCGCCTCGGTGCGTCCGACCAGGCGGGCCGGGCAGTCGGGCTGCGGTCCGGGGCGGCCGAGGTAGACGGCGTGCCGGTCGTAGCGGACGCAGCGCGCCGGATCCCGGTCGAGGTCGTGGACCTCCCACCCCGCCGGGACGGTGACGCGCAGCCCGCGGTACTCGACGACGCGCGGCACGTCCACCCGTGGCCTGTCGCTCAGCGCGGCGGCCTGGTGGGACGCGGGCCGCGCGGAGGACGTCCTGACGGCCGCGACGACGGGCGGGACGGCCGCCAGCACGGCCAGACCGCCGAACAGGGCGGCACGGGACCAGACGGCGCTGGACTGGACGGCATGGCGCATCACATCTCCCCCGAACGGGCACGGCATGATCGTGATGCGGCAAAGATGACCTTGACCGGACGCCGCGAAACCGGCCCGGAACGCTTCTTGCCCCGCCGTTTCCCCTATGCAGACGCACCTTGATCAAGACGTGCCGTCGACCGGACGCGCTGTCTCTCAACGGAGGTGTCGTCTCAAGGGAGGTGGCGTCTCAGCGGGAGGTGATGATCTCGTAGGCGCCCGGTTCGTCCACGGCCATGACGGCGAGCGGCATGAACTGGAGGCGCACCTCGTACTGGCCGAGCGCGCGGCGGTAGTGCCCGGCGCCGTCCCATTCGGTGACGAGGGCCCACAGGCCGGGGTCGTCGACGGTCCGGCCGAGGCGCCCGGAGCGGAATCCGGGGCTGGCGGACAGCGCCGTCAGCACCGCGGTCATGCGTTCGGCGAAGCCGTCGGCGTCCTCGCCTGGCACGCGGTACCGGGTTATCGCGATCATCGGACCATCCTGGCAGGGCGAGGGGCAGCGAATTTATCTCATCCGGCCTTTCTCAGCGCCCGAGCCGTTCAACCACCGAGGATGAAATGGATTCGGTTACGTTGGGCACGTGGAGACGAGAGGTGAGCAGGGCACGGGCCTGCGGTCGGCGGTCGAGCGGTGGAGCGCGGCGCCGGTGGTGTTCCTGCACCGGCTGCCGCGGTGGGTGCTGCTCGTCGCGGTGTTCGTGCTGCTGGTGATCGGAATGGTCGGGACGGGCTGGGTGGCGGCCGCCGCGGTGCTGGTCCTGGCGCTGGCGCTGGCCTGGTTCGCCTTCCTGAACTGGCCCGCGCTGGACGGCTCAGGCAAGGCGCTGCGCGTCGCGGCGCTGGCGCTCCTGGTGGCGTTCGCGCTGGGGCGCGGCATCGGGCAGTTCTGACCTGGCCCCTGACCAGGCACTCTCGATTTTGACAACCATTTTCATCGTCGCCATAATCGGCGGGTGCCTCGCTACCGTGACCCCCGGCGTGCCCTTCCCGCAGCGGCTCTGGCCCTGGCCGGGCTCGCGGCCGGGCTGACGGGCTGCGCGGACGCGGGCGCCGACGTCCCGCCCGGCAAGACCGTGGTGGTCGCGTCGTTCTACCCGGTGGCGTGGCTGGCGGAGCAGGTCGGCGGCGGCGACGTCTTCGTCCGGACGCTCACCGAGCCCGGAACCGAGCCGCACGACCTGGAGCTGACGGCCCGGCAGGTCGCGAACGTGGCGGACGCCGACTACGCCGTCCACGTCAAGGGCGTCCAGCCGGCCGTGGACGACGCCGTCCGGCTGCACGCGAAGGGCAGGTCGCTGGACGCGGCGAGCGTCGTCCGGAAGCTGCCGCCGCCGGAGGAGACCGAGAGCGAGGAAGAGGCCCACGACGGCGTCCGCCACGAGGAGGCCGACTACGACCCGCACATCTGGCTCGACCCGAGCCGCATGGCGGCCATCGCGACCGCGCTCGGCGACCGGCTGGCCGCCGCCGACCCCGCCCGCGCGCCCGGCTACCGGCAGCGCGCCGAGGCCATCGCCGCCCGGCTGACCGCGCTCGACCGGGAGTTCCGCGACGGCCTGGCGTCCTGCAAGCGCCGGGAGATCGTGACGGCGCACGGCGCGTTCGGCTACCTCGCGGACCGCTACGGCCTGCGCCAGATCCCGGTCGCCGGCGTCGATCCGGCGAGCGAGCCGTCCCCGAAGCGGATGGCCGCCCTGACGCGCCAGGTGTCGTCCATCGGCGCGACGACGATCTTCACCGAGACGCTGGTCAGCCCGAAGGTCGCGCGGTCCCTGGCGCGGGAGGCGGGCGTGCGGACGGCCGTGCTGGACCCGGTCGAGGGCATCGAGGACGGCTCGGACGGCGACTACATGACGATCATGGCCGAGAACCTGCGGACGCTGCGTCCGGCGCTGGAGTGCTCATGAAAGACGACCCGAATCCCCCGTCCCGCCAGGAGGCGCCCGATCAGGCGCCGCCGCCCGATCACGCGCCGCCGTTCGCGATGACGGGCGGTCTCGTCCGGCGGGACGGCCGCGAGGTCCTGGCCGGAGTCGACCTGCGGGTCGAGACCGGCGATGTGCTCGCGGTCCTCGGGCCGAACGGCGCGGGCAAGTCCACGCTGGTCAAGGCGCTGCTCGGGCTGGTCCCGCTGGCCGCCGGGCGAACGGAGATCTTCGGCACGCCGCCGGCGCGGTTCCGCGGCTGGCGGCGGATCGGGTACGTCCCGCAGCGGCTGCCGATGGGCGGCGGGGTGCCCGCCACCGTCCGCGAGGTCGTGTCGTCCGGACGGGTGGGGCGGCGGTCCCGCTGGAGGCCCGCGGTCTTCAACGACCGGGCCGCCGACCGGGCCGCCGTCGATCGCGCGCTCGCGACGGTCGGGCTCACCGATCACGCCCGCGACTCCGCGCATCTGCTGTCGGGCGGCCAGCAGCAGCGCGTGCTGATCGCACGGGCGCTCGCGGGCGAGCCCGACGTGTTCGTGATGGACGAGCCGACGGCGGGCGTGGACGCGCACAGCCAGGCCGCCCTCGCCTCCGCGCTGCACGAGCTGGCCGGGGCCGGGCGGACGGTCGTCCTGGTGACCCACGAACTCGGCCCGATGGAACCGCTGATCACACGCACGGTCGAGCTGGGGCACGGACGCATCGTCCGCGAGACCGCCGTCCAGGAGACCGCCGTCCGGGAGTACCCAACGCAGGACACGGCTACGGGAAGGCCCGTGTGAGCGACATGCTGCAGTACGACTTCATGCGCATCGCCCTGGTGATGGCGGTGCTGATCGGGCTGACCGCCCCGGCCGTGGGGACGTTCATCGTCCAGCGCAAGCTGTCGCTGCTCGGCGACGGCATCGGCCACATCGCGCTGACCGGCATCGGGCTGGGCCTGCTCACGAGCACCTCGCCCGTCCTCGGCGCGCTGGTGGTGTCGGTGCTGGGCGCGGTGGCGATCGAGGTCCTGCGGGCCCGGAGCCGCAGCGGCGCGGACGTCGCGCTGGCCCTGCTGTTCTACGGCGGGCTGGCGGGCGGCGTGATCCTCACCAACGCCAACGGCGGCAGCGGGACGAGCCTCCAGTCGTACCTGTTCGGCTCGATCACCAGCGTGACCGTCACCGATCTGTACGTGGTCGCGGGCCTCGCCGCCGCGGTGCTCGGGATCGTCGCGCTGTTCGGCCGCGAGCTGTTCCTGCTGTGCCAGGACGAAGAAGTGGCGCGCGCGTCGGGGCTGCCCGTCCGGTTCCTGAGCGTGCTGATCGCCGCGACCGCCGCGGTCACCGTCGTGATCTCGATGCGGGCGATCGGGCTGCTGCTGGTCAGCGCGCTGATGATCGTCCCGGTGGCGGCGGCGCAGCAGCTCACGCGGGGATTCCGTGGGACGATGCTGGTCGCGATGGCGACCGGTGTACTGTCGGCCGTATCGGGCCTGGCGGGTTCCTTCCAGTACGATCTGCCTCCGGGCCCCTCGATCGTGCTGCTGGCGCTCGCGCTGTTCGTCGCCGCGGTCGCCGGGGGCACGCTGGTGCGCCGAAGACGCGCGCGGACCGGCCCGTCCGGGGAGACCGTCCCGGCGGCGGCCGGTTCCGGCGTCGAGACGCGCGTGGACGCCGAGGTGATGGGGGGATGACGCGGAGGTGCTTGGGGGATGACGACGGCCCGCCGGGACGCGGTGCGGCAGGTGCTGACCGGATCCGAGGGTTTCCGCAGCGCGCAGGACATTTACGCCGATCTGCGCGCCGACGGATCCAAGATCGGCCTGACCACGGTCTACCGGGCGCTGCAGGCGCTCAGCGACGCGGGCGAGGTCGACGTGCTGCGCACGGACGAGGGTGAGGCCGTGTACCGGGCCTGCCGCACCGAGCAGCACCACCACCATCTCGTCTGCCGCGGGTGCGGCCGGACGATCGAGGTCGAGGGCCCGGCCGTGGAGCGCTGGGCCGAGGCGATCGCCGCGGAGCACGGCTTCAGCGACATCACGCACACCGTCGAGGTCTTCGGCACCTGCGCCGACTGCATCGCCAAGTCCGGCTGACGCGCCGATCCGGAGGAACCGCCCGGCGGCGCGCGGGCCTCAAGAACGCCCGGCGACGCGCGTCTGAAGATCGCCCCGGCGACGACACGCGGTGCACCCGATAGGTGACGCCCCGCCACCGAACAAGGTTCGGAATTCACACCCTCCGTAGGCGATCCTTGGCACATTGCTACATCTACTTATGAGTACGCCTATGTCATAAATGTCCTCATCGCCACGGCAAGGCCCGACGGCGGGCCCTTCGGGGGGCGTGGCGCCCGCACGAGAGGGCGTTCATGACAAGACGGGCGTTCACCAGCCGACGGACCGTCCTGCTGGCCGCGGCGACCCTGCTGACGACCGCCGGTACCGTCGTTCCCGCCTCCGCCGACATCACTGCGAAAGCACCGTCCCCGCCGGGGCCGCACTCGTCCGCCGCCGTGCGGGCCGCGGAACGGGCGCTGGACGCGCTCGCCGGCCACGCCGGTGAGATCCGCGCCGGGGACGGCCAGGCGTTCAAGGTCGTCCGGGTCCTCCTGGATCGCGACGGCGACTCGCACACCCGGATGACGCGCACGTACGACGGGCTCCCGGTGCTGGGCGGGGACATCGTCGTCCACCAGTCGGCGTCCGGCGCGTGGCGCGGCAGCAGCGGCTCGCTCGCCGCGAAACCGGCCGACTCCCGTCCGGAGGTCGGCGCCTCGACCGCCAAGAAGCGCGCGGTCACCGGGCAGCGCAAGGCCGAGGGCTCGCCCGCGCTCGTCGTGGAGGCCCGCACCGCCGACCACAAGCCGCGCCTGGCCTGGCGCGTCCAGACGGTCGGCAGGCAGGCCGACGGCACGCCCAGCCGCGTCCTGACGTCCGTGGACGCCGCGACCGGCAAGGTCCTGCTGCGCGAGGAGATGATCCGCACCGAGGCGGGCGACGGCAGGTCGCTCTACAGCGGGACCGTTCCGCTGGAGACGACCAAGTCCGGCGGGACGTACCAGTTGAAGGACCCGTCCCGCGGCGGCACCTACACCGGCGACGCCGAGAACCAGACCGACCTCTGCGTCCTCGTCTGGTGCCTGCGGCGCGCCCCGGCGACCGTCTTCACCGACGCCGACAACCACTGGGGCAGCGGCACCACCGCGCACCGCGCCACCGTCGCCGTCGACGCCCAGTACGGCACCAGCATGACCTGGGACTTCTACAAGAAGGTCTTCGGCCGCAGCGGCATCAACGGCGACGGCAAGGGGTCGTTCAACCGCGTCCACTACGGCGACGGCTACGCCAATGCCTTCTGGGACGACTCGTGCTTCTGCATGACCTACGGCGACGGCGACGGCACCAACCTCGGGCCGCTCACGTCCCTGGACGTCGCCGCGCACGAGATGAGCCACGGCGTCACCAGCGCGACCGCGAACCTCACCTACAGCGGCGAGTCCGGCGGGCTGAACGAGGCGACGTCCGACATCATGGCCGCCGCCGTCGAGTTCTACGCGAACAACCCGGCCGACGTCGGCGACTACCTGGTCGGCGAGGAGGTCGTCCTGCCCGGATTCGGCAGGCGCGCCCTGCGCTTCATGGACAAGCCCAGCAAGGACGGCAGCTCCCATGACGCGTGGTCGTCGGAGACCAAGAACGTCGACGTGCACTACTCGTCGGGCGTCGCGAACCACTTCTTCTACCTGCTGGCCGAGGGCAGCGGCGCGAAGACGATCAACGGCGTCGCCTACAACAGCCCCACGTCCAACGGCTCCACGGTCAAGGGCATCGGCCGGGACGCCGCGACCAAGATCTGGTACCGGGCGCTGACCACGTACATGACGTCCTCGACCGACTACAAGGGCGCGCGCACCGCGACCCTGAACGCCGCCAAAGACCTGTACGGCGCGGGCAGCGCGCAGTACAGCACCGTGGCCGCCGCCTGGTCGGCGGTCAACGTCGGCTAGACACCGATAGGGGCCCGGGAACGCCCCCGGGCCCCTATCGGGTGGTTCATGATCTGCGTGCCGTGGCCATGCGACAGAATCGGGGGCATGGCTACGACACGTACCGCAAACGCACACTGGGAAGGGCCGCTGCTCAGCGGCCAGGGGACCGTCTCGCTGGACTCCTCGAAGCTCGGCACCTACGACGTGACCTGGGCATCGCGGTCCGAGGAGCCGGACGGCCGGACGAGCCCCGAGGAGCTCATCGCCGCCGCGCACTCCACCTGCTACTCGATGGCGCTGTCGCACGGCCTCGCCGGCGCCGGGACGCCCCCGGAGAAGGTGGACACCAAGGCCGAGGTCACCTTCCAGCCGGGCGAGGGCATCACCGGCATCCACCTGACCGTCCGGGCGAGCGTCCCCGGCCTGTCCGCGGCCGACTTCGAAAAGGCCGCCCAGGACGCCAAGGCCGGCTGCCCGGTCAGCAAAGCCCTAGCGGGCACCACCATCACCCTGGACGCCGCCCTGGTCTAACCCCGATCGCATAGCCCGGCCGGGAGAGCTGGCGCACCAAGCCCAGCCGCTTCCCTGGCCACGCGCCGACCTGAAGCGTCGCGATCGCGTCCGAAGGCAGGTTTCGAGCTTGCGAGAAACCTGATCGCGCAGCGAGCCGCCAGGCGAGCCGGAGCGATGCAGCGATCGCACGCAGTGGGTGCGGTTCAGGCGCCCCCAGGCGCCTGAACCGCACCCACTGCATTAGGCACAGCGCCGCCGTACCTGCGGTCTCGGGACGCGTAGAGTTCGCAGGCGTGCCAGAGGTGGCGGCGGTCGAAGTCCGGCCAGAGGGTGTCGAGGAAGACCATCTCCGCGTACGCCGACTGCCACAGCAGGAAGTTGGACGTGCGCTGCTCCCCCGACGAGCGCAGGAACAGGTCCACGTCCGGGATGCCGGGCTCGTCCAGGTAGCGGGCGAAGACCTTCTCGGTGATCTTGTCGGGGTTGAGGCGGCCGTCCCGGACGTCCCGGGCGATCGCCGCGGCGGCGTCGGCGATCTCGGCGCGGCCGCCGTAGTTCACGCAGAACTGCAGGGTGAGGACGTCGTTGTGGCGCGTCATCTCCTCGGCCGTCTCCAGCTCCTTGATCACGCTGCGCCACAGCCGCGGCCGCCGGCCCGCCCACCGGACCCGGACGCCCATCGAGTGGAGCTGGTCGCGGCGGCGGCGGATCACCTCCCGGTTGAAGCCCATGAGGAAGCGCACCTCGTCCGGCGAGCGCTTCCAGTTCTCGGTGGAGAACGCGTACGCCGACAGGTACGGGACGCCGAGCTCGATCGCGCCCATGATCACGTCGAAGAGCGAGTCCTCGCCGCGCTTGTGCCCCTCGGTGCGCGGCAGCCCGCGCTCCTTGGCCCAGCGGCCGTTGCCGTCCATGACGATGGCGACGTGCCGCGGCACCAGATCCGAGGGGATCGGGGGCGGGACGGCGCCGTCCCGATGCGGCTCCGGAGGCGAAACGGCCCTTCTCAAACTCTCTCCCTGGTGGTGTCGGTGGTCCCGTCGTCACGTTCTACATGGCGCAGGGAGCGGATGCCGTGCTCCAGATGCCACTGGAGGTAGGCGGCGACGAGGCCGCTGGTCTCCGTCCGGTGCCGCTGCTCGCTGCCGTCGGCGTACTCCCAGTCGCCGCGCAGCAGCGCCAGCATCAGCGCGAACGTCGGCGGCGCCGGGGTCGCGGCGCCCGGCTGCCGGCAGGTCGCGCAGACCGCGCCGCCCGCCGCGATGGCGAACCCGCGCAGCCCGCCGCGGTCGCCGCAGCGGCAGCACTCGTCGAGCGCGGGCGCCCAGCCGGCGACCGAGAGTGAGCGCAGCAGGTACGCGTCCAGGACGAGCCGCGGGTCGTGGGCGCGCTCGGCGAGCGTCCGCAGCCCGCCGACGAGGAGCAGGAACTGCCGCAGCGCGGGCTCGCCCTCCTCGCCGGCGAGCTTGTCCGCGGTCTCCAGCATCGCCGTCCCCGCCGTGTAGCGGGGGTAGTCGGCGACGAGCGCCTCCCCGTAGGGGCGCAGCGTCTCCGCCTGCGTGATCAGGTCGAGCGAGCGCCGCTCGTACAACTGCAGGTCGACGTGGGTGAACGGCTCCAGCCGCGCGCCGAACCGGGACTTGGTCTTGCGGACCCCCTTGGCCGCGGCGCGGATCCGGCCGGTGCGCCGGGTCAGCACCGTCACGATGCGGTCGGCCTCGCCCAGCTTCTGGGTGCGCAGGACGATGCCTTCGTCGCGGTAGAGGGTCACCCGTTCATTCTGACGCACGTCACCGCGTGACTCGCCGCCAAGCCGGGGCATCTCCCCAGCATCTCCACAAGTCCCCCGGCCCGTGCCCACAGCGCCGTATAACAATTACGTACCGTGACCGGATTCGGCCGTAGCGTCATGTGGAAAGTTGTGGCTCGAATCACAGGGAGCTGGCAGCGTTGTGGCATGAGATGCCACATCGTGCCGCCGCACATGCTGGAACGCATCGCCCACGACGCCGATGATCCGGCCCTGCGCGCCCGCGCCCGCCGAACCCTGGCCCTCAGCTCTCTGCAGGCCACCGAACGCCGGACGCTCCCGGCCACGGCCCCCGCCCCCTCCGAGGACTTCGTCCCCAACCGGACGATCAAGGACGCGGGGAACCGCGAGGAGTTGCCCGGCCGGACGGTCCGCGCGGAGGGGGCGCCCGCCACCGGCGACAAGGTCGTCGACCAGGCCTACGACTGGCTCGGCGCGACCTTCGACTACTTCGAGGCCGCGCACCGGCGCAACTCGATCGACGGCGCGGGCCTCCAGATGATCTCGACCGTCCACTACGGCGACAAGTACGACAACGCCTTCTGGAACGGCGAGCAGATGGTGTACGGGGACGGCGACGGCGTCGTCTTCACGTCGTTCACCGGCCCGATCGACATCACCGGCCACGAACTCACCCACGGCGTCACCCAGTACACCGCCAACCTGGAGTACTACGGCCAGTCCGGCGCGCTCAACGAGTCCCTCTCGGACGTGTTCGGCTCCCTCATCAAGCAGTGGCACCACAAGCACACCGCCGACCAGGCCGACTGGCTCATCGGGCAGGGCCTGCTCGCGAAGGGCATCAACGGGGTCGCGCTCCGCTCGATGAAGGAGCCCGGCACCGCCTACGACGACCCGCAGCTCGGCAAGGACCCGCAGCCCGGCCACATGGACGACTACGTCGAGACCTACCGCGACAACGGCGGCGTCCACATCAATTCGGGCATCCCGAACCGGGCCTTCTACCTCGCCGCAACCGAGATCGGCGGGAATGCCTGGGAGAAAGCGGGTCGGATCTGGTACGACACTCTCACCGGTGGCACGCTGGCCACCGACGTCGACTTCGCCAAGTTCGCCGCCGCGACCGTCCAGTCCGCGACTCGCCTCTACGGGGCCGCCGCGGCCGAGACGAAGGCGGTGAACCGGGCCTGGACGGGGGTAGGCGTCCAAACGGAGGCGAACGGATAGCACAGTGAAAGTGACAGTCGTCCGCAGCGGGGGGTTCGCGGGGATCGAGCGCCGCGCCGAGTCCGACAGCGCGAGCGATCCCATGCTGACGAGGCTCGTCGGCCGCGTGGATCTGAAGGCGATCCCGCCGCCGGGCCGAATCCCCGACCAGTTCCTGTACGAAATCGACATCGACGGCGACCGCGCCACCGTCGGCGAAGCACAACTCAACGGCCCTCTGCGCGAATTGGTCCACCACGTCCTCGGGCGCAGTTGATCTGGGGGGCGACCCCCAGACCCCCGGCTGCGCGGCACGGGTCTCCTCGCTCCGGTCGCCGGCGCTCCCTACGCTGCGGGGACGCGGCGCTGCGGGGACGCGGCGCTGCGGGGACGCGGCGCTGCGGGGACGCGGCGCGCCGGGCAGGCACGCGGAGCGAGCCCTGCGAGCGCAACGGGCATGCCCGTGGCCGGTGGTTGAGGTTCAATCTGCCGGGGGCGGGGCGGGGTTCGGATCATGCAGGTGGACCGGGGTGGGGCCGCGGGCGGGAGTGCCCGCGGCCCCTTGGCGTTCAGTTCTCCTGCGCGCGGGCGATACGGTTCACGGCCGACAGGATCGCCTTGAGGGACGCGGTGACGATGTTGCCGTCGATGCCCACGCCCCACACGGTGGTGCCGGGGCCGTCGCCGAACCGGACGTCGCATTCGACGTAGGCGGCGGCGCGGGCGTCGCCTCCGGCGCTCATCGCGTGCTCGGCGTAGTCCAGGACCCGGACGCCGATCCCGACCGTGGCGAGGGCGTCCTCGAACGCCGACACCGGGCCGTTGCCGACGCCCTCGATCTCGCGGATCTCGCCGTCCACCCGGATGTCGCAGCTGATCGCGTCCTTCTCGTCCACCCGCGAGGTCGTGCGGTGCGCGAGCAGGCCGACGCGGGGGCCGCCGGTGAGGAACTCGCGCTGGAAGATGTCCCACATGAGCTCGGCGGTGACCTCGCCGCCCTCGTCGTCGGTGTGCTGCTGGACGACGCGCGAGAACTCGATCTGCAGCCGCCGCGGCAGCTCCAGGGAGTGCTCGGTCTTCATGATGTAGGCGACGCCGCCCTTGCCGGACTGGCTGTTGACGCGGATCACGGCCTCGTACGTCCGGCCGACGTCGTGCGGGTCGATCGGCAGGTACGGGACCTCCCAGCGGTATTCGTCCACCGGTGCCCCGGCCGCCTCGGCGTCGCGCCGCAGGTGGTCCAGGCCCTTGTTGATGGCGTCCTGATGGGAGCCGGAGAACGCGGTGTAGACCAGGTCGCCGCCGTAGGGGTGCCGCTCGTGGACGGGCAGCTGGTTGCAGTACTCGACCGTGCGGCGGATCTCGTCGATGTCGGAGAAGTCGATCTGCGGGTCGACGCCCTGGGTGAACAGGTTCAGCCCCAGGGTGACCAGGCACACGTTGCCGGTGCGCTCCCCGTTGCCGAACAGGCAGCCCTCGATGCGGTCGGCGCCCGCCATGTAGCCCAGCTCCGCGGCGGCGACGGCGGTGCCGCGGTCGTTGTGCGGGTGCAGCGAGAGGATCACCGAGTCGCGGTAGGCCAGGTGGCGGCTCATCCACTCGATCTGGTCGGCGTAGACGTTCGGCGTGGCCATCTCGACGGTGGCGGGCAGGTTGACGATGACCTTTCGGTCCGGGGTCGGCTTCCACACGTCGTTGACGGCGTTGCAGACCTCGACCGCGTACTCCAGCTCGGTGCCGGTGAACGACTCCGGCGAGTACTGGAAGTAGATCTCGGTGTCGTCCATGCCCTCGGCGAGCTTGGCGCACAGCTTGGCGCCCTCGACGGCGATGGCGGTGATGCCGTCGCGGTCCTGGCCGAAGACGACGCGGCGCTGCAGCGTGCTCGTGGAGTTGTACAGGTGGACGATCGCCCGCTTCGCGCCGCGGACCGACTCGAAGGTCCGCTCGATCAGCTCCGGGCGGGCCTGCGTCAGCACCTGGATCACCACGTCGTCGGGGACGCGGCCCTCCTCGATGATCTGCCGGACGAAGTCGAAGTCGGTCTGGCTGGCCGCCGGGAACCCGACCTCGATCTCCTTGTAGCCCATCCGCACCAGCAGCTCGAACATGCGGAGCTTGCGATCGGCGTCCATCGGGTCGATCAGGGCCTGGTTGCCGTCCCGCAGGTCGACCGCGCACCAGCGCGGCGCCTCGGCGATGACGGCGTCCGGCCAGGTGCGGTCGGCGAGCTTGATCGGGGCGAACGGGCGGTAGCGGTGGACGGGCATGCCCGAAGACTGCTGTTGCGGATACATCCGGTGGGATCCTTCTGCTCGAACCTCGCGGCCGACGTGCACGTCGCAGTCCCGCAGCGAGGGAGCCGGCCTGTCAGAGGCCCCCGCTGCGGCCGCTAAGGAGGAGCAGCTCGCGCAACACGGTCGTCAAGCTAACAGATGACATCCGTGTTCCGGTAACCGGCGTCCAGATGCTGAGACGCGCCCGTTTCACGGGACGAGGACGGAGAGGCAGGTCACACAGCCGTCGAGGGCCTCGAACTCGCTGATGTCCACACTGGTGACACGCAGACCGTCCGCCGCGAGCCGCGCCGCGGTGTGCGGCGCGGACGCCGCCATCAGCACGTGATCGGGCCCGAGGACCACCACGTGCGCCCCCGCCGGTTCCCGGACGACCCGCAGGCCCGGCAGCACCGACGTGTCCACGAGGTCCGGCAGGCCGATCAGGCCGCCGTCCGGGAGCGCCGTCATCGCCGACTTCAGGTGCAGGCAGCCGCGGGTGGCGACCGGGACGACCTTCCGGCCGCCGACGAGCCGGGCGAACTGGCAGATGCCCTCCTCGTTCGTCCGGGCGCCGCGTCCCACGTAGACGGTGTCGCCCGCCTGCAGGACGTCCCCGCCGTCCAGGGTGCCGGGCTCCTCAATGCGCTCGACGCGCAGGCCGAGCTCCCGCGCGGCCCGCTCCGCGCCCGGCGCCTCGCCCCGGCGGCGCGCGTCGCCCGACCGGCCGATGATCGCGACGTCGCCGCAGACGACCAGCGGGTCCTCGATGAACACGGCGTCGGGCTGGTCGTCGGCCGCCGCGACGGCGCCGACCCGCCAGCCCGCCGACCGCAGCGCCGCGACGTACGCCTCGTGCTGGCGCGCCGCGAGCGCGACGTCCACGGGACGGCGGGCGGCGTGGGTGACGATCGCGTCCGCCAGCCGGGGGCCGGGCGGGCGGACCAGCGCCCTTCCCGCGGGTCTCAACGTCTCCGCGGGGCTGGCCGCGGGCGCGCCGGCGGGCCTCATGTCAGCGCGACGCCCCTTCGGTGGTCACGATCACGCCCAGCGCGTACGCGGGGGACATGCCGAGTAGGTCGGCGACGCCGTGCAGCTCGCGCCGCTCCCCCTCGCCGAGCGGCCCGGCGGCCAGCCCGATCCGGACGGCCTGCGCGAGGAACCACTCCTTGGCTTCCACGGCGAGCTGGGCGCCGGCGCGGGCGACCTCCCGCTCCAGGAACGTCCGGCGGAGGGCGAGGTCGGCGTCGATGGCGTCCCCGTCGTACTCGGGCTCGCCGTAGCCGGTTACCGTCTCGGCGGCGCGGGCTCGGGCTGCCGCGTCCGCGGGGTCGCCGGCGCGCAGCACCAGGGCCGCCGCGGCGCGCATGCCCGCGGCGAGGGTCTCCGCCATCTGCTGGGACGTCGGCGTCCGCAGCGCGGAGACCGGGAAGCGGCCCCGGCACGTCCGGCACGTCACGGACTCCCCGAGCCGCCACAGCGGCACCATCGGGACGAAGAACACCGAGAGCCAGCGCCGCCCGGTACGCCTCCGGTAGGCACGGTCACCGCCGCACTGCGGGCAGTGGAACGTCCCCTCGCTGACCGTGCGGAACACCGCCGTCAGGCCGAAAACGAGCAACACCGGGGCTCTCCCTCCCATAACGGACTTCGTTCCAAACTACCGACCGCCGGGCCCCGACGTGGCCGTCCCGGGCAATGCCGTCGGTGCATTTACGCTGGGTCCATGACCGGTGACCTGGGTTCCGACGCGGGACGCGCACGCGCGCGCCCGTCCTTCCTGCCGCCCGTCGACGGCTATCCGCCGGCCGGCGAGGACCCGGCGGAGGCCGTCCCCGCACCGCTTCCGGCGCCGCCGGCGCGCGGCCTCGCCTGGATCATCGCCATGATCGTCGCGGCGGGGGCGCTGCTGGTGTCGGCGTTCATGCCGTGGGCGCGCGCGCAGGTCGTCGTCGAGCTGTTCGGGCAGCCGATCGGCCGCGACCTCGGCAGCGTGGCCGGCATCGACGCCGACGACATGGTCCTCGCCGTCCCGGTCCTGGCGGTGGTCGCGATCGCGCTCGCGTTCGGGGACCTGGCCGGACGGGACGCGCGGATCGGCGGCCTCGCCGCGATCCCCGGCACGCTCACCCTGCTGGTCTGCGGGCTGTTCGTGCTGCGGCTCGGCGACGTCCGCGACAACCTCCCCCGGACGGGATTGGACGTCGGCTACCAGATCACCGTCCGTTACGGCTGGTACCTCGCGGTCATCGCGTCGCTGCTGGTGGTCGGGTTCAGCCTGGCCCGTCCGATCGGCGAGCGCGTGTCGAAGCCGCGCAGCCGTCCGGACCAGTACTACCCGCAGTACGCCGACCAGCAGAACTACGCGAGCCAGCAGTACTACGAAGGTCAGCAGTACTACACCTACACGGGCCAGCAGGATCAAGCCGACCCGTACGCCGCCTGGCCTCAGGAAGACCAGGCTTGGGGACGCCACGAACCTGAACAGCAGGAATCTGGAGCGAACGACCAGGACGCCCCGAAGGCCGACGAACCGAAGGCTGAAACGGGCGAGTCCAAGACGGATCAGTCGTAGAAGCCGAGCCGGCGGAGCTGCTTGGGGTCGCGCTGCCAGTCCTTGAGGACGCTGACGCGCAGGTCGAGGAAGACCTTGCTGCCGAGCAGCGCCTCGATCTGCCGCCGCGCCGCCGCGCCGACCTCCCGGAGCCGCGAGCCCTTGTGCCCGATGATGATCCCCTTCTGGCTGGAGCGCTCGACGTACAGGTGCGCGTAGATGTCGATGAGGTCGTCGCGTCCCTCGCGTGGGTTCATCTCGTCGACGACGACGGCGATGGAGTGGGGCAGCTCGTCCCGGACGCCCTCCAGGGCCGCCTCCCGGATCAGCTCGGCGATCATGATCTGCTCGGGCTCGTCGGTGAGGTCGCCCTCCGGGTAGAGCGGCATGCCCTCCGGCAGATGGGAGATCAGCAGGTCGCCGATCAGGTCGACCTGGAAGCCCCGCTCGGCGGAGCACGGCACGATGTCGGCGAACTCGCCCAGCCGCCCGACCGCGAGGAGCTGCTCGGCGACCTGCTCGGGCGAGGCGAGGTCGGTCTTGGTCACGATCGCGACGACCGGCGTCTTCTTCACCGCGGCCAACTCCCGCGCGATGTACTTGTCGCCGGGGCCGACGGGCTGGTCGGCGGGGACGCAGAAGCCGATCGCGTCCACCTCCGTCAGCGTGGACCGGACGAGGCTGTCGAGCCGCTCGCCGAGGAGCGTCCGGGGCTTGTGCAGGCCCGGGGTGTCGACGACGACGAGCTGCGCGTCCGGGCGGTGCACGATCCCCCGGATCGCCCGCCGCGTCGTCTGGGGACGGCTGCTGGTGATCGCGACCTTGGTCCCGACCAGGGCGTTCATCAGGGTCGACTTGCCGACGTTCGGCCGCCCGATAAAGCACGCGAACCCCGCTCGGTGCCCCTCGGGCGCCCCGTCTTCCCATGTCGTCACCCCCCAATTGTCGCGCACGGGACGGCGGGCTCCCGCCATCCGGGGATCGCGGTGGGTGGGGAGCTGGAGGACGGTCAGGCGGCGGGGGTGCCGAGGCGGGCGAGGGACGCGTTCGCCTCTTCGACCCAGTGGGCGGTCGCGGCGCGGCCGGCGACCTCGGCGGCCTGGCGGTAGTGCCCGGCGGCGACCTCGGCGGGACGTTCGAGGAACAGGGCGAGGTCGCCGAGGAGCTGCGCGATGGGGCCCACCGTGGCGACGGACGTGGCGCCACCCGAGAACTGCCCCGCGTACGGGAGCAGCGCCGCGTAAACGTCCTCGGCCAGGTCGCGGTCGCCTAGGGCGATGGCGCGCAGGCCCCGCACCGGCATGGTGAGGTCGAAGAAGTAGTCGGGCCGGACGGGCCCGGCCCCGGCGACGACGCGGCGGGCCTCGGCGGTGCGGCCCGCCCCGACCAGCGCGAGCGCGTGCAGGTCGGCGGTGGCGCCGACGTGGCTCCACTGCCGGTGCAGCCAGGCGGCCTCGTCCACCATCTCCCCGGCGCGGCCCTGCACGAGCCGCACGCAGAACGGGCCGAGGACGCCCATGCCGCGCTCGCTGGACCAGATTCTGATCCGGCCGATGGTGCCGTTCAGCCGCTCGTAGACGCGCTCCGCCTCGTCGAGGGGGGCGCGGAACGCGTGGATGAGCTCGGCCTCCCAGAACCCGATCTCCGCCAGCAGCGGCAGGCCGTACTGGTCGGCGAGCTGCCGTCCCTCTTCCAGGTGCCGGTACGCGGCGGTCTGGTCGAGTTCCGCGACGGCGGCCTGCTGGACCTGCAGGTGGGCGAGGACGCGGTAGGCGCCGAGGTCGTGCCGGGTGGCGAGGTCGAGGAGCTCGGCGGCGAGCCGGCGCCGCTCGGCCAGGCCCTCCGCGGTGCGATAGGAGTTGAAGTAGGCGCCGTTCAGCGCGACGGCGATCAGCTCGGGGACGCCGAGGTCGCGGGCCGTCCGGACGGCCGCCGCGGACGCGGTGACGCCGCGGTCGTGCGGCTCCCCCTCCAGCTCCATCGCCAGCGTGGTCAGCAGCCGGACGCGCAGCTCGGGCTCGTCCGCGGGGAGCCGGGCGAGCGCCTCGGTGGTGGCGTCGACGATGTCGTTGTCGAGGGTGCCGTACTCGCGGCTCGTCCACAGCGTGGGGACGTCGAAGCTCGCGATGATCCGGGCGAGCAGCCGGACGTCGCCGAGCGCGCGGGCGTCGGGGATGGCGGCGAGGCGGCGTTCGCGGGCGTCCACGACGTTCCCGGCGAGGGCGGAGGCGCGGATCGCGGAGACCTCGGCGGCCAGCCGGTCGCGGGTCGCGCCCGGCCCCTCGGCGCGCAGCGTCTCGACGACGCGGACCCACAGCCCGGCGGCGGTGCCGTGCGCGAAGCGGGCCTCGGCGGCCTCGGCGGCGCGCCGCGCGTACCGGACGGCCTTCGCGGGGTCCGCGCCCGACTCCAGGTAGTGGTGCGCGATCGCGGCGACCTCGCCGGGCGCGTGCCGTTCGAGCGCGGCGGCGACGCGGCCGTGCAGCCGGGTGCGGCGGGCCCGGGAGATCGCCTCGTAGAGGGTGTCGCGGACGAGGGCGTGCGCGAACCGCATCCGGCCCGGCCCGGGCTCGGTGACGAGGCCGCCGGCGAGGCCCGCCTCGACGGCGTCGATCACGGTGTCCTCGTCCCCGGCGAGGTCGGCGAGGACGCGCAGGTCGGCGTCGCGGCCGACGACGGCGGCGTCCCGCAGGACGTCCTGGACGGGGCTCGGCAGCCGGGCGATGCGGCGGCGCAGCACGTCCCCGACGCCGGCGGGCACCCGGCGGGTCGCGGCGGGCAGGCCCTCGGCGTCGAGGAGCCGGGCCGTCTCGCGGGTGAAGAACGGGTTGCCGCCGGTCCGCTCGGCGATCACCTCCAGTTCGGCGTCGCCGACGCTGGTGGCGCACGTGCCGCGGACCAGCGCGGCGACCTCGGGCGACGACAGCCCGCGCAGGTCGATGCGCGCCGGTTCGTGCCGGGCGAGCGCGGCGAGCGCGGTCGCGAGCCGTTCGGGGACCTCAGTGCTCCGGAACGTGGTCAGCAGCAGAACGGGACGCTCCCGGAGCCGCCCGGCGAGCCGGACGAGCAGCGCGAGGGTCTCCTCGTCCGCCCAGTGCAGGTCGTCCAGGACGAGGAGCAGCGGCGCGGTGTCGGCGAGCCCGGTGAGGTAGTCGCCGACCGCGAGGTGGAGGCGGAACCGTCCCGTGCTGACGTCGGCTCCGGCGCCTCCGATGACGCCGTCGTCCAGGAGGGGGGCGAGGCGGGCGGCGAGCACGTCGTCGGGCGGCGCGGCGGCCGTCAGCTCGCGGAGCAGCTCGGCCCACGGCCAGGCCGCGGGCGCTCCCCCGGTCTCCGGCGCGCGGCCCCACGCGCACGTCCAGCCCTGGTCGGCGAGGCCGCGCGCGAACCGTTCGGTGAGCGCGGTCTTGCCCATGCCCGCGTCGCCGCCGATGAGGACGACGCCGCCCCAGCCCGCGACGGCGTCCCGGGCCGCGTCCTCCAGCCGGGCCAGCTCCGGGACCCGTCCGACGAACGCGCTCTCAGGCGTGTCGCCGGGCTCGGGCGCCAGCCGCAGGACGGACCGTTCCGGCTCCTCGACCGGCCCGGGCTCCCCCAAGGCGGGCGACTGGGCCAGGATGTCGGCCTCCAAGCGCCGCAGCGCAGGACCCGGATCGACGCCGAGTTCCTCGGTGAGGGCCGCGCGGGCGCGGCGGAGGGCGGCGAGCGCGTCGCCCTGCCGTCCGGCGCGGTAGAGGGCCAGGGCCAGCAGCCGCCACGCCTCCTCCCGCAGCGGGTTCGCGGCGGCGTGGGTCTCCAGGTCGGGGACGGCCTCGGCGGCGGACGCGAGCTTCAACATCGCCTCCGCGCGGCGCTCGACGGCCAGGCGGCGGCGCTCGTCCAGCCGGGCGGCCTCCGCGGCGGCCCACGGCAGGTCGGCGAACTCGGCGTAGGCGGGGCCGCGCCACTCGGCGAGCGCCCGCTCCGCGCGGCGGCGGGCCTCCTGCGGGGCCGCGTCCAGAAGGTCGGCGGCCTCGTCGATCAGCGCTTCGAACCGCCACGCGTCGACGTTCCCGTCCGGCAGCCGGAGCGCGTACCCGGGCGGCTCGGTGACGAGGATCCGCGCGGGCGTCCGGGGCGGGCGGTCCGGCTCCAGCGCCCGCCGCAGATGCGACACGAACGACTGCAGCCCGGCGGCGGCGCGGGACGGGGCCGTGCCCGCCCACAGGTCCTCGACGAGCGTGTCGGCGGGCACCATCCGGCCCCGCGCGGCGACGAGACGGGCCAGGACCGAGCGCTGCCGGGGCCCGCCGAGGTCGGCGGGCACACCCGCCACCTCGGCGCCGAAGGCCCCGAGAACGCGTACCACGGTCGACATGTCCCGATCAGCCTAACCGGGACATCCCGTACCGCTGCGATCAACTCCCCGGATCAGGCGGGGCTGGGCTCCCGTTCCCGTTCGGACTCGGCGGCGGGCGCGGCGCCGCCGTGCAGGTCGATGTCGGGCAGGACGCGGGCGAGCGGCCTCGGCAGCCACCAGTTGGCCCGTCCGAGCAGCGACATCGTGGCCGGGACGAGCACCAGCCGGACGATCGTCGCGTCCAGCGCCACCGCGACCGCGAGGCCCACCCCCATCTGCTTGATCACCAGCCCGGGATCGGCGGCGAAGCCGAGGAACACCGCCACCATGATCAGTGCCGCGCTGGTGATCACCCGGCCGGTCGCGGCGAGGCCGGTGGACACCGAGGCGCGCGCGTCGCCGTGCAGCTGCCACTCCTCCCTGATCCGCGACAGCAGGAAGACCTCGTAGTCCATCGACACCCCGAACAGGACCGCGAACATCAGCAGCACGATGAAGCTCGACACCGGGACGCTGTGCGGGAGCCCGAGCAGGCTCGCACCCCACCCCCACTGGAACACGGCGGTCAGCACCCCGTACGCGGCGCTGATCGACAGCAGGTTCATCACGGCCGCCTTCAGCGGCGCCAGCAGCGACCTGAACATGATCATCAGCATGATGAACGAGGTCGCGACGACCGCGCCGATCACCGGCCAGAGCCGGTCGGACAGCACCCGGGACAGGTCCGTGTACACGGCGGTGAGCCCGGTGACCTCGGCGCCCGGCGGCAGCGCGTCCGCGCGGACCCGGTCGACGAGGCCGGTCACCCGCTCGTCCTGCGGCCCGTACTCCGGCGTGACCATGATCACGGCGGCGTCGCCCTTCGGGGACACCTGCGGCGGCGCGACGGACGTGACACCGTCCGTCTTCGCGAGCCGCTCGCCCAGGCCGGGCAGGGCGCTCCGGTCGACCTTGGTCAGGTCGACGGCGACGAGCAGCGGGCCGTTGGCGCCCGCGCCGTAGCCGTCCTCGACCAGGTCGTACGCCTGCCGGACGGTGTTGGACGTCGGCTCGCTGCTGGCGTCGCTCGGCCACGTGCGCATGCCGAGCGCGGGCGCGGCGAGGGCGAGCATCAGCGCGAACGCGGCGAGCAGCCACGGCCACGGGTGCCGCCCGACGTGCTCGGCCCAGCGCCTGACCCGCGGCGACTCGACGGTGATCGTCGCGCCGGCGGCCCGGTCGCGGCGGCGCAGCACCCGGCGCCCGGCGAGGCCCAGCACCGCGGGCAGCAGCGTGACCGCGCTCAGCACCGTCGTCGCGACGACGAGCCCGGTGGTGAAGCCCATCGTCATGAAGACCGGGACGCGGGACAGGACCAGCCCGCACAGCGCCAGCAGCACCGTGGACCCCGCGAAGATCACCGACAGGCCGGCCGTGGCGTTGGCGCGCGCCACCGCCTCGGGGACGTCCAGCCCCGCCGCGAGCCCCTCCCGGTGCCGGGTCAGGATGAACAGGGCGTAGTCGATGCCGACGCCCAGCCCCACCATGATCGCGAGTGTCGGCGCCGTGGTCGCGACGTCGGTGAACGCCGCCAGCAGCGTCACCCCCGACACGCCGGCGCCGAGCCCCGCCAGCGCCACCACGAGCGGCAGGCCCGCCGCCACCACCGAGCCGAACGCCAGCAGCAGGATCACCAGGGCGGCCACGACCCCGATCGCCTCGGCGACGCCGCCCGGCGCGGTCACGTTCTCCGGCACCTGGCCGCCGAACTCCACCTGGTAGCCGGCGTCGTCCAGGTTGTCCGTGGCCCCCCGCAGGAGATCGAGCGTCGGCTTCGGCTCGAGTTCCGTGACGGGCACCGAATACCGGACGGTCATCAGCGCGGTCGCACCGTCCGCGCTCGGCCGCGGCGAGTCGACCGTGCTGACGTGCGGCAACTTCCGCAACTCCCCGGACGCCGTCGCCAGCGCCGCCTGGTCCACCTTCCCGGACTCGGCGTGCACCACCACTCGGGCGTCCGCCCCCGACAGCGCGGGGAACCGCTCCTCCAGCAGGTCCGTGGCCCGCTGCGACCCCGTCCCGGACAGTGTGTAGTTGTCGTGCAGCGCACCTCCCGCGGTGCCCGCGAGACCGGCCACCACGCCGATGAGCACCAGCCAGACGGCGATGAACCGCCACGGACGCAAGGCCGCGGCCTTGCCAAGGCGGTAAAGCAGACGGGACATCTCTTCTCCCCCATACGGCGTCTTCCGGACAGCACTGTCCGACCGTTCCGAGGATCGCGCGCCGCTCTTGCCGTCCACTTGGCGCTCACTTGCGAGGCGCCCGCGCCGTGCCCGTACGCTGCGATGCCCGTACGCTTGGGGCGTGAGCGAGCTGAACGCCGAGGACGCGAAGATCATCACCCTGGCCAGGTCGGCGAGGGCCCGGACGGGCGCCGCCGAGGGCGCCGCCGTCCGCGACGAGACGGGCCGCACCTACTCGGCGACGAGCGTCGACCTGCCGTCCCTGAAGCTGTCGGCCCTCAAGGTGGCCGTCGCGATGGCCGTGTCCAGCGGCGCCGAGGACCTGGAGGCCGCCGCCGTCGTCACCAAGGCCGACGCCCCGGACGCGTCCGACATAACCGCCGTCCGCGACCTGGGCCCCAAGGCCCCCATCCTGGTCGCCGCCCCCAACGGCACCCTCACCAACACCCTCGACTGATACTCCGGCCGGGTCACGGGTTACCGCGCCACGACGCGACCCGCACGGTCAGGACGGGCCCGAGCCGTGGCGTGAGGATCGACCGGCTCGTGACGGGGGGTCCGGGGAGTCGCTCCCCCGGGCAGACCCGCCCACCCGGACCAGCACAGTGCCGACGCGGTTGCGGCGGCCCGCTATGGTCTCGGCCTTCAGGGACAGGACGGGGCCGCCGTCGTCGGTGCGGACCTCGGCGGTGGAGCCTTCGATCGGGACGCGCCCCAGCGCGTGCGCCAGGAGACCGCCGACGGTCTCGACCTCCTCGACGTCCATCTCGACGTCGAACAGTTCGGCGAGGTCCTCGACGGGGAGGCGGGCGGTGACGCGGACGGCGCCGTCCGGCAGCCACGTGACGGGCGGGGTCTCCCGGTCGTACTCGTCGGTGATCTCGCCGACGATCTCCTCCAGGATGTCCTCGATGGTGACGAGGCCCGCGGTGCCGCCGTACTCGTCGATGACGATCGCCTGGTGGATGCGGCGGGCCTGCATCTCGCGGAGCAGCTCGTCGATCGGCTTGCTGTCGGGGACGTACGTGGCGGACCGCATGACCGAGTCGACCGTCTCCACCGACTCGCCCTCGCGGTGCTCCTGGCTGCGGCGGACGACGTCCTTCAGGTAGGCGATCCCGACGACGTCGTCCTCGTTCTCGCCGACGACCGGGATGCGGGAGAAGCCGCTGCGCAGCGCGAGCGACATCGCCTGCCGGAGCGTCTTGCCCCGCTCGATGAACACGATGTCGGTGCGCGGCACCATCACCTCGCGGACGAGGGTGTCGCCCAGCTCGAACACCGAGTGGATCATCTCCCGCTCGACCGGCTCGATCAGGCTGCGCTGCTCGGCGAGGTCGACCAGGTCGCGCAGCTCAGCCTCGGACGCGAACGGGCCCTCCCGGAACCCCTTGCCGGGGGTCAGGGCGTTGCCGAGCAGGATCAGCAGGCGCGGCAGCGGCCCGAACACCCGCGTCACCGGGTGGATCACGGCGGCGCCGGCGAGCGCGACCCGGTCGGCGTGCTGGATGCCGAGCGTGCGGGGCCCGACCCCGATCACCACATAGCTGACCACGATCATGATCGCGGCGGCGGTGACGTAGGCGCGCCACGTCTCGTCCAGCCAGGAGATGCACAGGTCGGCGACGATCACGGTGGCGACGAGCTCGCAGCCGATGCGCAGCAGCAGCACCATGTTGACGTAGCGGGCCGGGTCGGCGACGACCTCGGCGAGCTTCTTCGCGCCGCGCCGCCCTTCGCGGACGACCTCCTCGACGGTGACGCGGGACACGCGTGCGAGCGCCGCCTCGGCGCCGGCCAGCAGGCCCGCCATGAGGACAAGGCCCACCGCAAGGGCCGACAGCCACGCCTGCGCGGTGCTCATCAGCCGCCGCGTTTCTCCCGCCAGGAGGTCAGGAGCTCGGCCTGCAGGCCGAACATCTCCCGGTGCTCCTCCGGCTCGGCGTGATCGAAGCCGAGCAGGTGCAGGATGCCGTGCGCGCACAGCAGCTCCAGCTCGTCCCCGGTGCTGTGCCCGGCCTTGCGCGCCTGCTTCGCGGCGACCGCCGGGCACAGGACGACGTCGCCGAGCAGCCCGGGGTCGGTCTCGCCCTCCTCGTCGGAGCCGCCGGACCCGCCGGACATGTGGCCGGGGCGCAGCTCGTCCATGGGGAACGACAGCACGTCGGTCGGGCCCGGCTCGTCCATCCACTTCTCGTGCAGCTCGGTCATCGCGGCCTCGTCGACCAGCAGGACCGACAGCTCCGCCAGCGGGTGGACGCGCATCCCGTCCAGGACGTGGCGCGACAGCCCGGCGATGGCCTTCTCGTCGACGGGCACGCCGGACTCGTTCAGCACCTCGATGCTCACTACCGCCTCCGCTTGCGTGACCCGTCCCGGCCCGCCGCGCCCTGCTTGATCTGCGGGACGCGCGACTCGTCGTAGCGGTTGTAGGCGTCGACGATGTCGGTGACCAGCCGGTGCCGGACGACGTCGCGGCTGTCGAGCCGGCAGAAGTGGATGTCCTGCACGCCGTCGAGGATGTCCTGGACGACGCGCAGCCCGCTGAGCTGCCCGTTGGGCAGGTCGACCTGGGTGACGTCGCCGGTCACCACGACCTTCGAGCCGAACCCGAGCCGGGTGAGGAACATCTTCATCTGCTCGGGCGAGGTGTTCTGCGCCTCGTCCAGGATGATGAACGAGTCGTTGAGCGTCCGCCCGCGCATGTAGGCGAGGGGGGCGACCTCGATGGTGCCGGCGGCCATCAGGCGCGGGATCGAGTCGGGGTCGACCATGTCGTGCAGCGCGTCGTACAGCGGCCGCAGGTACGGGTCGATCTTCTCGTAGAGCGTTCCCGGCAGGAACCCGAGCCGCTCCCCCGCCTCCACGGCCGGGCGCGTCAGGATGATCCGGTTGACCTGCTTGTCCTGCAGGGCGCGAACGGCCTTGGCCATCGCCAGGTACGTCTTGCCGGTGCCGGCGGGGCCGATCCCGAACACGATCGTGTGCTTGTCGATCGCGTCGACGTAGCGGCGCTGGTTCAGCGTCTTCGGGCGGATCGTCCGGCCGCGGCTGGACAGCACGTCCAGCGTGAGGACCTCGGCGGGACGCGCGCCGGTCTCGCCGCGCAGCATCGCGAGGCTGCGCTCGACGGCGTCGGGGGTGAGCTGCGTGCCGCCCTTCAGCAGTTCGAGCATCTCGGTGAAGAGCCGGGAGACGAGATCGGTCTCGGCCTCCGGGCCGGTCACGGTGATCTCGTTGCCGCGGACGTGGATGTCGAGGTCGTCGCCGACCGCGCCCTCGATCGCGTGGAGGAGCTCATCCCGGGAGCCGAGCAGGCTCACCATCGAATGGTCGTCCGGCACCACGATCTTGATCTGGGAACGCGAGCCGTCCTGGTCGTCGCGTCCCGTCCGGGGCGAGGCGGGGGTGGACCTCGTGTGAGTTGATTCGACCATCAGCCGGGCCTTGCGGCCTCTCCGACCTGCCTTCTGTCTGCTCCGGGTGTCCAGGTGTGTCGGTTCCATCGTACTGGCCGCCCCCGACAGGACGCCGTTGGATTTTCCGCGTGGCGCGGACGGCGCGCAGGCGCAGGTCGGGCGGCCGGGCCGGGTCGGCAGCCGGGTCGGACGGGGCGGACGGGTCAGCCGGGCGGCCAGTTGAGGCCACGGCCGCCGAGCACGTGCGCGTGGACGTGGAACACCGTCTGGCCCGCCTGCGCGCCGGTGTTGAACACGACGCGGTACCCGGTCTCGGCGACGCCCTCGCCGACGGCGACCTGGTGGGCCTCGCGGACCAGCTCGGCCAGCAGCTCCGCGTCGGACGCGGCGAGCTCCGCGACGGTCGGATGGTGGACCCGCGGGATGACCAGCACATGCGTCGGCGCCTGCGGGTTGATGTCGCGGAACGCCACCGTCCCCGCCGACTCGCGGACGATCTTGGCGGGCACGTCTCCGGAAACGATCTTGCAGAACAGGCAGTCGGTCATCTGTCTCCCCTCGCCGGCGGCGGCCCGTCCTCCCTCGGGGGGCGCGCTCGCCCTTCGCGGACGCACGCGGACGCACCGTGACCGCCCCGGAATCCTATCGAGGCGCGCGCGAACGTCACTCGCGGCGTCCCGCAGTCGATAGAATCGGTGCCCGATCGACCTTCCAATGCCGGCGGCATTCCGACCGGCCAATGGTTAAGGTTGTCAGCTCAAGGCGTACCCCCCGGTCCGCGGCGCTCGGCGACAGGCATACCGCCTGGCGCCCGCATCGCGACGCGCTCGGACCGGGGCCGGGATCGCCCGATCCACGCCGCTCCGCAGGACCATCCGAATGGACGGCCGGGGGACGGCAAAGGCGGCGGATAGGTGACCGAGGCAAACCAGGACATGCCCTTTCGTAAACCGAGCGACGAGGGTACGCGTCCCACTGACGTGACCGAGACCCTCGTGGCCAGGGGCACGGCGGGCGCGGTGGCCGTCGCCTGGGACGCCGACCAGGCGGTGACGGCGCTGTACAGCGCCAACTACCGCTCGCTGGTGCGGCTCGCCGCCATGCTCGTCCGGGACGCGGGGACGGCCGAAGAGGTCGTCCAGGACGCGTTCGTCGCGATGCACGGCGGCTGGCGGCGCCTGCGCGACCCGGACAAGGCCCTGTCCTACCTGCG
Source organism: Actinomadura sp. KC06 (assembly GCF_004348735.1). Lineage (GTDB taxonomy): Bacteria > Actinomycetota > Actinomycetes > Streptosporangiales > Streptosporangiaceae > Spirillospora. The sequence continues at coordinate 15,872 of NZ_SMKT01000069.1, read as the reverse complement.
CCAGTCGGTGGTGAATCGGTCGCGATCGGTGCTCCGGCACCGCGCCGTCGTCGAGAAGTACGCCCCGAAGGGCCTGCCGGACGCGCCGAGCGCGGAGGCCGGGGCGATCGGGGAGCTGGAACGCTCGGCGGTCATCGACGCGCTGTCCCGGCTGCCCGCACGCCAGCGTGAGGCGCTCGTCCTCCGCTACTACGCCGACCTGTCCGAAGCGGAGATCGCCAACGCGATGGGCATCTCCCGCGGCGCCGTGAAAAGCCACACGGCCCGTGGAATGACGTCGCTACGCAACGTCCTGGAGCAATTCTCATGACCACCGACCCCCACGACGAGCACGGCGAGGTCCTCCGCCGCGCCCTGAACGCGGAGGCGGAGACGGTCAACCCCGCAGGTGACGGCCTGGAGCGCATCCGGGCCCGCATAACCGACGGCCCCAACCGCCGGTTCGGTCTCGGACGTTTCGGCCTCGCCCGCTACGGGCTCGGGTTCGACCGGTTCACCGTCAACTGGGCGCGTCCCGTCCTCGCCGTGGCGGCGGCCGTGGCGATCGCGGGGCTGGGCGTGACCGCACCGCAGACCATCGACCTCATCCAGCAGTCGGTCGGCAGCAACGGGACGGCCGACGGCGACCGCGACCCCGCCGGCGGCGACCGCACCGGCGCGGGCGGCGACCCGCAGTTCCCCGACCCGTCGTCGCCCGGCGCCGGCACGAGCGGCGACCCGAGCGCCGCGGTGTCGCCGAGCGCCAGCCCCTCGCAGGGGATCTCGGCCTGCCGCATCCCGCCGCCGGCCAGCCCGCCGTCCGCGGCCACGTCGCCCGGCGCGGACCCGACGCCCGCGCCGTCGACCACGCCCTGCCCGGGCCAGACGCCGTCGCAGACGCCGACCACGTCGCCGACGCCGACCACGTCCACGCCCGACCCCGACCCGACCGACGAGCCGACCCCGTCCGTCACCAGCGAACCCGCCCAGGCCCCCGGCCCGGCAGGCTCCTGACGGGACGCGCTGCCGGCGACGGGGCGCGCTACCAGCAGCGGGGCGGCTACCAGATACGGCGGGGCGCGTTACCAGCGGCCGGTCGCCGCTAGCAGGACCGCCGCGGCCGCCACTCCGGCCGTCGATGTGCGCAGGACGGTCGGGCCGAGCCTCGTGGGGCGTCCGCCCGCTTCGGCGAGGCGCTCCAGTTCCTCCTCCGTGATCCCGCCCTCGGGGCCTACCACGACCATGATGTCGCCCTGCGCGGGCGGCTCGACGGCGCTGAGCGGCGCCTCGGCCCCCTCATGCAGGACGAGCGCCAGGGACGCGGCGGCGACCCGTCCGGCCACGTCACCGGTGGACGCAAGGTCGGCGATCTCGGGGAAGCGGCTGCGGCGCGCCTGCTTACCGGCCTCGCGTGCGGTGTTGCGCCAGCGTCCGAGGGCCTTCTCGCGGCGTTCGGGACGCCACTGCGTGACGCACCGCGCCGCCGACCACGGGACGATCTCGTCCACCCCGGCCTCGGTCATCGTCTCAACGGCCAACTCTCCCCTGTCGCCCTTCGGGAGCGCCTGGACGACCACGATGCGCGGCGAGGGCGGCGGCTGCCGGTGCCGGGCCAGCACGTCCAGCGTGAGGGACGCGCGGCCCGCCTCGGCGACGACGCATTCGGCGAGGAGGCCCGCGCCGTCGGTCAGGTCGACGCGCTCACCGGGCCGCAGCCGCCGCACGGTCGCCGCGTGCCGCCCCTCGGGCCCGTCGAGGACGACGCCGTCGCGTTCCAGCGCGTCCGTAGCGGCGAGGAAGACCGGCGGGCTCATGCGCGTCCCCCTGCGGATTCAGTGATCGTCCAGGCTCACGGGTCGTCCAGGTTCACTCGTCTCCACGCTCTGAGGTGCCGCGGCGGCCTTCCTCGTAGGCCGCCGCCGCTGCTCTTCAGTGCTGGTTGAAGACGTCCTTGAGGCGGGAGAACATGCCGCGCTGCCCCGGCGCGAACTTGCCGGGCGGGCGTTCCTCGCCGCGCAGGGCGGCGAGCTGCCGCAGCAGCTCCTCCTGCTCCTCGTCGAGCCGGTTCGGCGTCTCCACGTTCACGTGGATCATCAGGTCGCCGCGGCCGCTCTCGTTGAGGTGCCGGACGCCCCGGTTGTACAGCGTGATGACCTGCCCGGACTGCGTGCCGGGCTTGATGTCGACGCTCTCGGCGGCGTCCAGCGTCTCGATGGTGACGCTGGTGCCGAGCGCCGCCGCCGTCATCGGGATCTCGACCGTGCAGTGCAGGTCGTCGCCCTCCCGCTCGAAGATCGGGTGCGGCTTCTCCACGATCTGCAGGAACAGGTCGCCGGGCGGGCCGCCGCCGGGACCGACCTCGCCCTCCCCGGCGAGCTGGATGTGGATGCCGTTCTCCACCCCCGCCGGGATCTTGACCTTGACGGTCCGGCGGGTGCGGACGCGGCCGTCCCCCGAGCACTCGGTGCACGGGTTGCGGATCACCGAGCCGAACCCGCCGCACGCCGGGCAGGGCCTGGCCGTCATGACCTGGCCGAGGAACGACCGCTGGACCTGCTGCACCTCGCCGCGCCCGTGGCACGTCTCGCACGTGTCCGGGTGGGTGCCGGGCGCGCAGCCCGACCCCTCGCAGCCGGTGCAGACCACGGCGGTGTCGATGGACAGCTCGCGGGTCGTGCCGAACGCGGTCTCGCTGAGGACGAGCTCGACCGGCAGCGTCGCGTTCCGGCCGCGCCGCGCCCGGGTCCGCGGGCCCCGCGACGTCGCGGTGCCGAAGAACGCGTCCATGATGTCGCTGAACGGGAACCCGGCGCCGCCGAAGCCGCCGGCGCCCGCCCCGCCGCCCGGCGCGAACGGGTCGGCGCCCAGGTCGTACATCTCGCGCTTCTTCGGGTCGGAGAGCACCTCGTACGCCTGGGTGATCTCCTTGAACCTGTCCTGGGTCTCCGGATCCGGGTTGACGTCCGGGTGGAGCTCCCGCGCGAGCCGGCGATAGGCCCTCTTGACCTCGTCGGCGCTGGCGTCCCGCCGGACGCCCAGGGTCGCATAGTAGTCGTTGGCCACTTACGACCCCGCCAGGATCTGTCCCACGTAGCGTGCCACTGCCCGTACCGCTCCCATCGTGCTGGGGTAATCCATGCGTGTAGGCCCGAGCACTCCCAGCCGGGCCAGTGTGAGGTCGCCCACGCCGTAGTCGGCGGCGACGACCGAGGTCGACCGGAGCCCCAGATCGGGGTTCTCGGTGCCGATCCGCACCGTAACTTTAGAGGAATCGCCGGTCTCGCCGAGCAGCCGCATCAGCACCACCTGCTCTTCGAGCGCCACGAGAACCTCCCTCAGGCTCTGCGAGAAGTCCACCGCGGCGAGGTTGGCCGCACCGGCGAAGACGATCTTCTCTTCGTGCTTCTCGACGAGGGTCTCCAGCAGCACCGACAGCACCGCCGCGGCGAGCGGGCGCTCGTCCGGCCCCACCTTGTCGGGCAGGTCCGCGACCGCGGTCGGGACGTCGCCGAGGCCCAGCCCGTCGAGGCACGTGTTGAGCAACGCCCGCAGGTGCCCGATCGATTCCTCCGACACCGTGCCGCCCGCCTCGATCACGCGCTGCTCGACCCGGCCGGTGTTGGTGATCAGGACGAGCAGCAGCCGCCCCTCGGCGACCGGGACCAGCTCGACGTGCCGCACCGACGAGCGCGTCAGCGACGGGTACTGCACGACGGCGACCTGCCGGGTGAGCTGCGCGAGCAGCCGCACCGTCCGGCCGACGACGTCGTCGAGGTCGTACGCGCCGGACAGGAACGTCTCGATCGCGCGGCGCTCGGCGACCGACAGCGGCTTGATCGTGGACAGCCGGTCGACGAACAGCCGGTAGCCCTTGTCGGTGGGGACGCGTCCGGCGCTGGTGTGCGGCTGGGTGATGTACCCCTGCTCCTCCAGCACCGCCATGTCGTTGCGGATGGTGGCCGGGGACACGCCGAGGTTGTGCCGGTCCGCCAGCGCCTTCGAGCCCACCGGCTCGTTGGTGGAGACGAAGTCCTCCACGATGGCGCGCAGGACGGCGAGCTTCCGGTCGTCCAGCACCTGGTCACCTCCTTCGTCCCGCCGGGCCCGTGCCGCCGGCGCCCCCCGCGCCGCTGGCACTCCATACTCCCGAGTGCCAATTGTACGGCCCGCAGGCCCCGTCTGGAGTGCCCGCGCGGACTCGCCGCACGGCTGCGCGATCCTATCCGTTCCGGACACAGGCTCCCATTCCCGTAGGACGCGCCCGCCCCGCACCCGGAGGACCCGCCCGGCTCCAGCGTGGAGCACCCGCGCCACGCCGAGGGACGAGGGGCGACGCCGGACGGGCGTCCCGCCGGGTTAATGTGCGGACCCGTGCGGAGTAAGAAATACGGCAACGATGTGCTGGCCGGCGACTGGCGCAGGCCCCGCAAGGGCCAGATCCCGGAGGTCCCGGCCGAGCACGGCCTGGTCGCCGAAGACCCCGACAGCGGTTTCTGCGGCGCCGTCGTCGGCTGCGACAAGTTCGGCGTCACCCTGGAGGACCGGTTCGGCAAGCGGCGCGTGTTCCCGCTGACCAAGTCCGGATTCCTCATCGACGGCAAGCCCGTCACGCTCGTCCGGCCCAGCGCGGCGCCCAGCGGACGGCCGGGCGGACGGCCGGCGCGTTCCGCGTCGGGGTCGATCGCCGTCCAGGGGCTGCGGGCGAAGGTCGCCAAGGAGAGCCGGATCTACGTGGAGGGCGTCCACGACGCCGAGCTGGTCGAGAAGATCTGGGGCCACGATCTGCGGGTCGAGGGCGTCGTCGTGGAGTACCTGGAAGGCGTGGACGACCTGCCCGCCATCGTCGAGGAGTTCGGCCCGGACGACGACCGCCGCCTCGGCGTCCTCGTCGACCATCTCGTGGACGGCTCCAAGGAGTCCCGGATCGCGGCGCGGGTCTCGTCGCCGCACGTCCTCGTCACCGGGCATCCGTTCATCGACATCTGGGAGGCGGTCAAGCCCGCGTCCGTGGGCATCCGCGCCTGGCCGCGCATCCCTCGTGGCATTCCGTGGAAGGAGGGCGTGGTCGCCGAGCTGGGCTGGGGTGACGACACGGGCGCGGCCTGGAAACGCATCCTGGGTTCGGTGAACAACTACACGGACCTGGAGCCCGCCCTCCTAGGCCGCGTGGAAGAACTCATCGATTTCGTGACGTGTTGACCCAGTTCAGGTCAGGTCGCGGACTACGGCGTCGGCTAGGAGGCGTCCTCGCAGGGTGAGGACCGCGCGGCCTTGCTCGTAGGGGGCGGGATCAAGGAGGCCGTCGTCTATCGCCTTGCGGACGGCCTTGTCGTCCAGCAAGTCGGTGGGGCAGCCCTTGGCGAGTCTCAGTTCGAGCATGATGCGCTCAATGCGCCGGTCGTCGTCGTCCAGGATCTCTCTGGCGTGTGCGGGGGTCGTGCGTTCTGCTAGCCGGGCTGCGTAGGCGGCGGGGTGTTTGACGTTCCACCAGCGGGTTCCGCCTACGTGGCTGTGCGCGCCCGGCCCGACGCCCCACCAGTCGGCGCCCGTCCAATACAGCATGTTGTGGCGGCAGGCGGCGCTGGGATTCGTCGCCCAGTTGGAGATCTCGTACCAGTGCAGGCCGTGGGCGGACAGCATCTCGTCCGCGATCAGGTAGCGGTCGGCCATGGCGTCGTCGTCGGGCGCCGTCAGTTCGCCTCTCCGGACCTGCGCGGCCAGGCGTGTGCCGTCTTCGACGATGAGCGCATATGCCGACACGTGGTCGGGGTCAGCGTTCAGGGCGGCTTCTACCGAGGCCCGCCAGTCGTCGTCGGTTTCGCCTGGCGTCCCATAGATGAGGTCCAGGTTGATGTGCTCGAACCCTGCCCGTCGCGTCCAGTCCACTACCTGCGGAACGCGTCCCGGCGTATGCGCGCGCTCCAGGACGGCCAGGACGTGCTCGCGCGCGCTCTGCATCCCGTACGAAATGCGCGTGAACCCGACTTCCCGCAGGCGGCCCACGTATCTCTCGTCCACCGACTCGGGATTGGCCTCCGTCGTGACCTCCGCGCCTGGTGCGAGCCCGAACTCGGTGTCGATCGCGTCCAGGACGCGTCCCAGATCGTCGGCCGGCAGGAGAGTCGGAGTGCCACCGCCCACGAAAACCGTCTCGACGGGCAGGTCAACGTCGCCCAGCACCCGCCGGGCCATCCGTACCTCTTGGACGGCGGTCTCGGCGTAGGAGTCACGGCTAGCCCCCGGACCCAGCTCCGTAGCCGTGTAGGTGTTGAAATCGCAGTACCCGCAGCGCGTCACACAGAACGGCACATGCACGTAGAACGCGAACGGCCGCGTTCCAAGGCCGTCTAGGGAGCGGCGGGGCAATGCACCGTCCGCGGGGACGGGTTCGCCGTCAGGAAGGGTCGAGGGCACGCTTCAAGTCTGCCCTGCCCAACCCCCTGCCCCGTCCCGTCACGCTGGTCTCCTCGTCAGGTCAGGCTAGGCGTCGCTGAGTTTTTCGCGGAGCCAGTCGGGGATGTGCTCGTCCGTGCGGGGGAAGCGGTCGAGGTCCATCGCGTACGCGGACGACGTGAGCGGCGGCGTGAAGTCCGGTTCGCCGTCGTAGTCGAACTCGGCACTGAACCGGCCCGAGCGCTCGACCTGGAGGCGGGCGGTGAACCAGGCGCCCTTGCCCTGCCGGTACATGACGCGGCGCAGCTCGTCCATCTTCCCGACGGCCTGGCCGGGCGGCATGGCCGTGCGGCGCTCGCCGTCCGGGCCCTCGACCTCCAGGGACGCGCTGTCGATGCCGACCGTCGCGCGGAACTCGAAGTCGAGCCGCTCCCATCCGGACGGGGCGGCGGTCCGCAGCGCGCGGACGGCGCCGTTCACCGTCTCCCGCTCCTCCGCAGAGCGAAGTACCTGCTCGGGGTCGGTCACGCTGCCTCCGGAGATCGGCGATGTCTGTGATCGGCACTGGTGGTCGATCGGCACCAGGGGTGATCGGCCTGGTGGTGGATCGGCACAGTCGGATGATCGGCATTGGTGGTTGATCGGCACGGTACCCGTCCGACCGTACCGACATATACCTCCAGACCAAGCAGCCCCTGCCGTGTCGCGCTTTCACAAACGGATCTTCACGCACACCGGCACGCGCCGCCACGCTACGCAGCCGTCGCCGCGGTGCGGTCGCAACCACCATGAACCCGACACCCACGGGGGACCGGGACTTCACCGGAACGCAACACACGCGGCCTAGTTTCGCTGATCATGAGAAACCGTGCGCGTCATGCCGTGCTCGCGTTGACCGGCGCCGCCCTCGCCGGCGCTCCCCTCCTCCTCTGCGTCTCCCCCGCGTCCGCCGGCGCCCCCGGCGTGATCAACGTCCATCGCGACGGGCCCGCGGAGTCGCTGCCGTTCACGGCCCCGCGGGACGGGGAGGCCGTGATCTCCTTCGCCGCCTCCGCCCCCGGCGTCTCCTGGGCCCGCAAGGGCGCCGAAGCCGCCGTCGTGGCGATCTCGGTGGACGGACGGCACGTGACCGACCTCGTCGTCCCGTCGTCCGAGCCGGTGTCCCGGAGCCTCGGCCTGGGGCACGTCGGTCCCGGAAAGCACGAGGTCACGCTGCGGTTCGCGAGGGGGAGCGCGTCCGCCGCCCACCGCGTCACCCTCCAGCGGCCCGCCGTCGAGGTGCCGGACGCCGACGCCGTCGCCCTGCGTCACGCTCCGATCGTCGTCGGACGGACGGGATGGCCGCTAGGCGACCCGTACCAGAACGCCACCACCGACACCCCGCTCGTCGCGTGGCACGAGACGCGGCCCGCCGCCGCGCCCGGGCACCGGATCATCGAGTACTCGGTGGTGTGGAGCAACGAGGACGGCGGCACCGACTCGCCCGCGCTGATGGCCCGCTGGGGACGCACGACCGACATCGAATGGGTCTACCGGGTCGAGGTGGACGAGTCCGGCGACCGCGTCGACGGCACCGCCGTGTACCAGGCGCCGATGCACATGACGCTCCAGTTCCGGGGACGCTACGAGGGCGACCATCCGGTGCTGCAGACCTGCACGTCCAACAACAACATGTGCGACGTGATCTCCCCGAAGCCGCCGCTGCGCTTCCTCCTCGACGCGTCCAGGACGCGCCCGGACGGCCGCGCCCGCGAGGTCGTCATGGACCGCGAGCCGTGGACGTACCGGATCGCGGCGCAGGAGATGGCCCGCGAAGGGAAGATCGAGACGCCGTCCGACCCGGCGACACGCGAGGTCGGCGACCAGCGCACGTACCTTTTCGTCGAGTTCGCCAAGAAGACGGGCTCCCCGACGGGGTCGGGTTCGGTGCCGGGTGTGGCGCTCGGCGTCCGGCTCAAGGACGACCCGTCCACGCTCTACCGGTCCGACCACGACCAGCCGACCTGGTCGATCGACCGTGACGGCGCCGTCGCCACCACCGTCGAACTGCCGGAGGGGACGACGGTCTCCGACATCGCGTCGATCGAGGCCCTTCGCCGTCCGACCGGGTCCGGGGACAATGGCGCACCGGCCACGGTCACGTCCATCAACCGGGGATTCTTCCTGGACGACTCGTATCTGCCGCAGCCTTCGTCCATCGACTGGAAGGGCTCGGTGACGGTCACGCAGGAGAAGCCGTCCGCCGTGGTGTGGCGTCCCTGACCCGAAACGGCCACGGGCCGGGCGGAGGCGGGAACCCTAGCGAACTCCGGGCGCGTCCAAGGAGTCATACACTTTCGCCATAGGTCGCACAGCGAACGCGTAGCGAACTAGGAGAGGACGTCCGCCATGGCCTACGGGCCTCCCCCGTCGCCCGGCCCAGGGCAGCAGCCCGGAGGGCAACATCAGGCCCCTTGGCAGCAGCCCGGAAACATGTGGCAGCAGCCGCAGCAGCCGCCCCCGCCGCATCAGCAACAGCCCGGCGGCGGCCCGGGTGGTTGGCAGCAGCAGCCTCAGGGCGGTCACACCGCCCAGTTGCCCGGCCACTTCGGCCCCGTCAGCGACGACGAGAGAACGTGGTCGCTCATGGCGTACGTGGGCCAGTTCCTCGTCAGCGCCATCGCACCGGCCGTCGTCTACGTCGGCAAGGCGCGCTCGCCCTTCGCGCGCAAGCACGCGGTGCAGGGCCTCAACATGAGCCTCGCGGCCATCGCCGTCTGGTTCGTCTTCGGGCTGCTGTCGCTGGCCGTCGAGCTGTTCATCTGGGTGCCGCTGGCGTTCACGGCCGTCGTGATGTTCTTCCTCGTCTACGCGGGACGGGCCGCGAACCGCGGCGAGTTCCGCCGAGTCCCGGCCGCAGTGGCCTGGCCCCTGCTGAAAAAGTAGACCCGGACCGGGCTTACTTCCTGCCCTTGTCGGTGGGCTCGCCACCGCCGGTGGACAGCGCCGCGACGAAGGCCTCCTGCGGGACGTCCACCCGCCCGATGGTCTTCATCCGCTTCTTGCCCTCCTTCTGCTTCTCCAGCAGCTTGCGCTTGCGGGAGATGTCGCCGCCGTAGCACTTGGCGAGGACGTCCTTGCGGATGGCGCGGATGTTCTCCCGGGCGATGATGCGCGCGCCGATCGCCGCCTGGATCGGCACCTCGTACTGCTGGCGCGGGATCAGCTCCTTGAGCTTGGACGTCATCATCAGCCCGTACTCGCGCGCCTTGTCCCGGTGGACGATCTGGCTGAACGCGTCCACCGACTCGCCCTGCAGCAGGATGTCGACCTTCACCAGGTCGGACTCCTGTTCCCCGCTCGGCTCGTAGTCCAGCGACGCGTACCCGCGGGTCCGCGACTTCAGCTGGTCGAAGAAGTCGAAGATGATCTCGGCGAGGGGCAGCGTGTAGCGGATCTCGACGCGGTCCTCCGACAGGTAGTCCATGCCGAGCAGCACCCCGCGCCGGCCCTGGCACAGCTCCATGATCGCGCCGATGTGCTCGGACGGGCTCAGCAGCGTCGCCTTCACCACCGGCTCGTACACGCCCGCGATCTTGCCCTCGGGGAACTCGCTGGGGTTGGTGACGGTGTGCTCCGACCCGTCCTCCATCGTCACGCGGTACACCACGTTCGGCGCGGTCGAGATCAGCGACAGGCCGGACTCGCGTTCCAGCCGCTCCCGGACGATCTCCATGTGCAGCAGCCCGAGGAACCCGCAGCGGAACCCGAACCCGAGCGCCGCCGACGTCTCCGGCTCGTACACGAGCGCGGCGTCGTTGAGCTGGAGCTTGTCGAGCGCGTCCCGCAGCTCGGGGTACTGGTCGCCGTCCACCGGGTACAGGCCGGAGAACACCATCGGCTTCGGGTCGCGGTAGCCGCCGAGCGCTTCGGGCGCCCGCCGGGACGCGCCGGTCACGGTGTCGCCGACCCTGGCCTGCCGGACGTCCTTCACCCCGGTGATCAGGTAGCCGACCTCGCCCACGCCGAGGCCCTGCACGGACACCGGCTCCGGCGAGATCACGCCGACCTCCAGCGTCTCGTGCGCCGTCCCGGTCGACATCATCAGGCTCTTCTCGCGCCGCGACAGATGCCCGTCGATGATCCGGACATAGGTGACGACGCCGCGGTAGGTGTCGTACACCGAGTCGAAGATCAGCGCGCGGGCCGGCCCGTCGGGGTCGCCGACCGGCGCCGGCACCTCCTCGACGATCTTGTCGAGCAGCTCCCGGACGCCCTCGCCCGTCTTGCCCGACACGCGCAGCACGTCCGACGGCTCGCAGCCGATGATCCCGGCCAGCTCCTCCGCGTACTTGTCCGGCTGCGCCGCCGGCAGGTCGATCTTGTTGAGGACGGGGATCAGGTGCAGGTCGGCCTCGAGGGCCAGGTACAGGTTCGCCAGCGTCTGCGCCTCGATGCCCTGCGCCGCGTCCACCAGCAGGACGGCGCCCTCGCACGCGGCCAGCGACCGCGACACCTCGTAGGAGAAGTCGACGTGGCCCGGCGTGTCGATCAGGTTGAGGACGTGGTCGACGCCGCCTGACGTCCACGGCAGCCGGACCGCCTGGCTCTTGATCGTGATGCCGCGCTCGCGCTCGATGTCCATGCGGTCGAGGTACTGAGCGCGCATCTGGCGCTCCTCGACCACGCCGGTCAGCTGCAGCATCCGGTCCGCGAGGGTCGACTTGCCATGGTCGATGTGCGCGATGATGCAGAAGTTGCGGATGATCGCGGGGTCGGTCTTGTCAGGATCAGGCGCTCGCACCGGGGTCCGTTCGCAAACTCACTGGTGGACATGAATGTGTACCCCCATGGTCCCATGCCGGGCGCGATGCTCCGTGCAAGGCCCGGTTTGGGACGGGCCCCGGTGATTGGTAGGCTGTGCGCTTGCGTGTGGCGTAGCGTCGTGCCCCGGGGCACCGTCCCGCCCCCGTTCAGACATTCGTCAGGGCCTGCGGATGAGCAGGCGACTATCGCGACCAAGCTGAGGCACTACGACGTGGCTAACATCAAGTCCCAGATCAAGCGCAACAAGCAGAACGAGAAGGCTCGCCTGCGCAACAAGGCCGTCAAATCGGAACTGAAGACGGCGATCCGCAAGTTCCGCGAGGCAGCCGAGGCCGGCGAGGTCGAGGCCGCCGCGGCCGCCCAGCGCCACGCCGCGCGCAAGCTGGACAAGGCCGTCAGCAAGGGCGTCATCCACAAGAACCAGGCCGCCAACCGCAAGTCGGCGATCGCCAAGCGCGCCGCCGCCCTGCAGGCCAAGTAAGAGCCGGGGCAGGCGACCGGGCCGGCACCCGCAACACCGGACCGGCCTCCTACGAGGCCAGGGTTAGCTGCGGGGGTCAGAGCCCGCGGTGCCCGCACGCATGCAAGGGGCCGGCCACCGAAGCCGGCCCCGACGCATATCCGGACGCACATCCCATGGACGAGCGGCGCGCGACGAGGATCTCCAAATACCTCGCCCTCCATCTGCGGCACCACCCCGAGCGGATCGGCCTCACCCTCGACGCCGAAGGCTGGGCCGACGTCACCGAACTGCTCGCGGCCGCCACCCGCCACTCATTCCCGTTGACACGCGCCGAACTCGAACACGTCGTCGCCGCCAACGACAAGAAACGCTATGAGCTGGACGGAAACCGGATCAGGGCCGCCCAGGGGCATTCCGTCCCGGTAGATCTGAACCTACCGCCGGCGCCCCCGCCGGAATTCCTGTACCACGGCACCGTCCGCCGTTCCGTGGAATCGATCCTGCGCGAAGGGCTTCGGCCCATGGGACGGCACGACGTGCACCTGTCCCCCGACCGCGAAACGGCCCGGAGCGTCGGCGCCCGCCGAGGCCGGCCCGTCATCCTGACCGTTCTCGCCGGACGGATGGCCGCCGACGGGCACGAATTCCGCGTCAGCGCGAACGGTGTGTGGCTGACCGGCTCCGTCCCGCCGGAATATCTTCGAGAATGACCTCGGCGGCCGCCCAGTCCGGGACGTGCCGCACCCATTCGGGCGCTTCCGCCGTCCCGAACAAGTACCGGTACGGGACGATGTCGCGAATGGCGCGATGCACGTCCAGCCGGTCGTCGATCATGTGGGTGATCCCGAGTTCCTCGCAGTGCCGCGCCTTTTCCGGCCGCTTCCTGCAGAACCGGACGTTCTGCCTGGGCAGGCCCGTCCGCCGGTAGAAGTCATGGTGGTCGAGCCATGCCAGCGTCCGCTTCCGCACGCGGTCACCGCATTTGGAGATGATCCAGGCCCGTCCGCCGAAAGCCTCGATCAGCCCGGGCAGCACCTCGTACACCCCCGCCGTCGCGGGCGAGGCCAGCGCCTCCTCGAAACTCCCGCCGAGGAACACGGTGTCGTCGTCACCCGGCGCCAGCAGCCCGCCGTGAATGACCCGGCCGAAGTCGACGCCGAGCCTGGGTTCGCCATTCATGCCCCCAACTCTCCGGCACCGCACCCTAAAGCAGAACTATTAACCAAACCACGACCTATAATCACTGCCTATGGACCTGAGCCGCCTCTCCACCGACGCGCTCGCCTCGTTCGCCGTCTTCGCCGACCACCTCAACTTCACCCGCGCCGCCGAGGAACTCCACATCTCCCAGCCCGCCCTCCACGTCAAGGTGCGGAAACTCGCCGACACCCTCGGCCGCCCCCTCTACACCCGGCACGGCCGCCGCCTCGCCCTGACCCCCGCCGGCGAACAGGTCGCCCGCTTCGCCCGCGACCTCGACACCCGCATGACCGCGTTCCTCGCGGCCGTCCACGGCACCGCCCCCGGCCGCATCCCGACCCTCGCCGCCGGTGAGGGCGCCTACCTGTACCTGCTCGGCGACGTCGTCCACCCCGGCATCCGCCTCATCAACGGCGACCGCGCCCGGACGCTCACCGCCGTCCGCACCGGCCGCGCCGACCTCGGCGTCGCCGTCCTGGACGTGGTGCCCGCCGACGTCGAGACCGTCCTGCTCGCCTCCTACCCGCAGGTCCTGGTCATGCCGGACGACCATCCGCTCGCCGCGCGGCCCCACCTCACCCTCTCCGACCTCGCGGGGACGTCCCTCGTCGTCCCCCCGCCCACCGGCCCGCACCGCGCCACCCTCGAACGCGCCCTCCGCGCCGCCGACGTCCCTTGGACGCTCGCGGTCGAGGCCGAGGGCTGGCCGCTCATCCTGCACTTCGTGTCCCTGCACATCGGCCTCGCGGTCGTCAACGGATGCGTCACCGCCCCTCCCGGCCTGGTCGAACGCGAGATCATCGACCTGCCGGCCGTCCCCTACTACGCCCTCCACCTCCCGGACCGCGCCGACGATCCTCTGGTCACCGGCCTGCTGTCCGCGATCCGAACCGCGCTGAGAAGAACACCGTGCACTTCGAGACCTCCGTCGACATCGACGCGTCCCCCGAAAATGTCTGGACCATCCTGAAGGACGTCGAACGCTGGCCCGAAATGACGGCGTCGATAAACCGCGTCGAACTCCTGGACAAGCCCGTCGCCCTCTCCAGCCGCGCCCGCGTCTTCCAGCCAAAACTCCCCGCCGCCATCTGGACGATCACCGCATTCGCCGAGAACAAGACCTTCACCTGGGAGTCCCGCTCCCCCGGCGTCATCACAACCGCCGCCCACGAAATCGTCACCAATCCCGACGGCACCGTTTCCGTCCACCTGACCCTGGACCAGAAAGGCCCCCTGGCTCCCATAATGTCGCTCCTAGCGGGCCGCCTAGTCCGCCGCTACGTCACCATGGAAGCCAACGGCCTGAAATCCAAAGCCGAAACCCTCTGACCCGCCGCCACCTCTTCTGCCTTTCGTCGGCACCCAAGCCGACTCTTCGAGGAGCCCGAGACGCCCTGTAGCAACTCCGCCCGCGCCAACGACACCGAGTTGGGCCTGGCCGCGTCCACCTGGACCCGGTCCCTCTCCACTGCCTAGCCGCCGACATCCGCGCCGGCGCCGTCTTCATCAACAGGCGACGACAACTCGACGGCCCCCTGCCACCCGAACCGACCAAGCACCAGATCATCCACCGCGTCCGTCGCCGCTAGCCCACCGCCTACGAAGCACGCCTCTGCGAACGAGCTGCATAGCTCACCGACTACGAAGCACGCCTCTGGGAACGAGCGGCAACGATCTCAGCAATGGTCTTCTCAAGCGCATAGGCAGGATCAGCAGCACCGCCCTTGACCTGCTCATCGGCCTCAGCGACCGCCGCGAGCGCCCGCGCGACCCCGTCCCCCGTCCACCCCCGCAACTGTCTCTGCACCCGCTCGATCTTCCAGGGAGGCATCCCGAGCTCTTTCGCCAATGCCGCGCCCCGCGCACCACGCGGCGCGCCGCCGACCTTGGCCAGCCCCCGCACACCCTGGGCGAGCGCGCTGACGATCAACACCGGCGCAACGCCAGTCGCAAGCGCCCACCGGAGCTGCTCCAGAGCATCGGCGAGTTGCCCCTCAATGGCCTTGTCCGCCACGGCGAACCCGCTGACCTCGGCACGTCCCCGGTAATACCGCGCCACCGCGGCATCGTCGATCTTCCCGCCGGTATCGGCCACCAGCTGGCTGCAGGCCGCCGCTAGTTCCCGCAGGTCGTTCCCGACCGCGTCGATCAGCCCCCGCGCCGCGTCCGGCGAGATCTTCCCACCGGCCGCGCGGATCTCGTTCCGGACGAAGTCGACCCGCTCCCCCACCTTCGTGACCTTCGGGCACGAGATCTTGCGCGCCTTGAGCTTGGTGAGCCCGTCCACGAGCGCCTTCCCCTTGGCCCCGCCATGATGGACGACCACGAGAACGACCTCGTCCGCGGGTGCCTTGGCGTACCCCAGCACCTCGGCGGCCAGGTCCTTCCCCAGATCCTGCGCCGACCGCACCACGAGCACCTTCCCGCTGCCGAACAACGACGGCGACGTCAGCTCCGAGATCCGCCCCGGCTCCAGCCCACCCGGCGCCAGATCGATGACCTCGACCTCCGGATCCTGCGCCCGCACCGAGGCGACAACGTCCCCGATAGCCCGATCAACGAGCAGCTCTTCCTCACCAACGACCAGCACGACAGACTCAACCGACACCCCTGCAGCATCCCACGCCCACCCCACCGACCCGCAAACAACCACCAGCACCGAACACCCAAGTCGACGAAGACCACCCCGACCGCCCAAAAGACCTGCCCGGAGCCGTAACTCGATCACACTCAACTCACCGCCCCCAGACGACCAGGCCACCCTCCAGCCACAATCAACAAGAGCCCGAGCCGGCAAAGCCCGAACAGCACATCAGAACCACTCCACCCGAGCCCCCGGGCAGCTGCCTGCTCGAACGCAACCCGGCACAGTCCAGGCATGTGGACTGGCCGGACCCCACCTGGGGGAGTGTCAAGTTAACGGCTGATTTGGGGTTTGGGTGGTCAGTGGGTGGTTGGGGTGAGGCGGCCTTCGAAGGCGATCTGGAAGGCGTTCAGGGCGGGCTTCCAGCGCTGGACCCAGCGTTTCTGG
>NZ_SMKT01000068.1 GCF_004348735.1 Actinomadura sp. KC06 | reverse complement strand
GGCTTGGGGAGTGGGGGAGTGGGAGCCGCGCCCTGGTTTCTCACGGCCTCTATCGCGGCCTTGGCGGCGGCCGGGTCCAGGTACTCGCCGCCGCGTTTGAGGGGGGCGAAGTCGTCGTCGAGTTCGTAGACGAGGGGGATGCCGGTGGGGATGTTCAGGCCGACGATCTGCTCGTCGGAGACGTCGTCCAGGTGCTTGACGAGGCCGCGGAGGGAGTTGCCGTGCGCGGCGACGAGGACGGTCTTTCCGGCGGCCAGGTCGGGGACGACCGAGTCGTACCAGTAGGGCAGCATGCGGTCGACGACGTCGGCGAGGCATTCGGTCCGGGGGATGAGCTCGGACGGGAGTTCGGCGTAGCGGAGGTCGTTGACCTGGGAGAGGGGGTCGTCGTCCTTGATGGGCGGCGGCGGGGTGTCGTAGGAACGGCGCCAGGTCATGAATTGCTGCTCGCCGAATTCCTCGCGGGTCTGGGCCTTGTTCTTGCCCTGGAGAGCGCCGTAGTGGCGCTCGTTGAGGCGCCAGGAACGGCGGACGGGGATCCAGAGAAGGTCGGCGACGTCCAAGGCGATGTTGGCGGTGCGGATGGCCCGCTTCAGCAGGGAGGTGTGCACCACGTCGGGGGTGATGTCGGCGTCCAGGAGCAGGTCGCCGCCTTTGGTCGCCTCGCTCTCGCCCTTCGCGGACAGGTCGACGTCCACCCATCCGGTGAACAGTCCTTCCGCGTTCCAGACGCTTTCGCCGTGCCGGAGCAATACCAGGGTCGCCATGGGATCAGAGCCTAGCGGCATGGCGATGGTCAGCCGCGGTTGGCCGGGTCGGCGAAGGAGGCGAAGGCCTGGAGGTTGGCGAGGCTCTCGCCGCGCTTGACGCGCCAGTCCCATTCGCGCTGGATGGACGATTTGAACCCGCGTTCCAGCGCCTTGTCGAAGTTCTCGTCGGAGTAGGTGAGGACGCAGCCGAGGAGGCGGTCGATCTCGTCCGGCGATACCGACGCGAGGGCGAGCCTGCCGACGAGGTGGACGTCGCCGACGTCGTCGAGCGCGAACGCGACCCCGTACATGCGGCCGTTCTTCTCCAGGAGGAAGCGGTAGAAGCCGGCGTGGTTCTCGTCGGGACGGCGGCAGAAGAACGCCTCGACGTGCAGGCTGTGCTCGCCGACGATCAGCCAGGTCATGGTGGCGAGCTTGTGCTGGCCGGGGAGCTTGACGAAGAACGCGTCCGGGCGGGGCTCGTCGAACTCCAGGTCGGCGGCCTGCAGGGTCGTCCTGATGATGTCGGCGGCGCTCATGCGGTGACCTGCGCGGCGCTACGGGCGGCCGGGATCGGCGAGGTGCGGATGTCCACGGCTCCGGTATACACGTCCAGGAGGTTGTCGACCGTGGCGTCCCAGCCGAAGGTGTGGGCGTGGCGGACGGCGCCGCGGGCGAGGCGGGCGTGCAGGCCGGGTTCGGCGTGGAGGCGGCGCAGGACGGCGGCGTAGCCGGCCGGGTCGTGGCCGGAGATCAGGAGGCCGGACTCGCCGTCGGCGACGGCGGTGCGGAGCCCGCCGACGCGGGACGCGACGACGGGCGTCCCGCAGGCCTGGGACTCGACGGCGACGAGCCCGAACGACTCGCTGTGGGACGGGACGACGGTCACGTCCGCGGCGCGGTACCAGTCGGCGAGCTCGGCCTGCGGGCTCGGGGGCTCGAAGCGCATCACATCGGAGATGCCGAGGTCGGCGGCGAGGTTCTGCAGGCCCTCGGGGCGGCAGCGTCCGGATCCGCTGGGGCCGCCGACGACGGCGACGACGAGCCTGCGGCGCAGGGACGGGTCGTCCGCGAGCATGCGGGCGACGGCGCGCAGGAGGACGTCGGGGGCCTTGAGCGGCTGGATGCGGCCGACGAACAGCAGCACGTACGCGTCGCGGGGGAGCCCGAGGCGGCGCCGGGCCGGGCCGGTGCGGTGCGGGAGGAGGCCGGTGCTGCGGGCCAGGGACGACTCGGGATGGAACATCGACAGGTCCACGCCGGGGCTGACGGTCGCGACGCGCGAGGGATCGGCGTCGTACAGGTCGACGAGCTGGCGGGCTTCCTCGGCGGTGTTGGCGACGAGCTGGTCGGACGACGCCACGACCTGCTCCTCGCCTAGGACGCGCTCTGCCGGTTCGGGTTTGTCGCCGTCCGCGAGGGCCGCGTTCTTCACCTTCGCCATGGTGTGCATGGAGTGGACGAGCGGGACGCCCCACCGCTGCTTCGCCGCCCACCCGGCCTGACCCGACAGCCAGTAGTGCGTGTGGAGGAGGTCGTAGTGGCCGGGCTCGTGGACCGCCTCGGCGCGCAGGATGCCGGACGTGAAGCCGCACAGGTGCCGGGGCAGCTCCGTCTTGTCGAGCTCCTCGAACGGCCCGGCGACGACGTTGCGGACGAGGACGCCCGGCGCCAGCTCGACGACGGGCGGCATCGCGCGGCAGGTGGCGCGGGTGAAGATGTCGACCTCGACGCCCCTGGCCGCGAGGCGCTTGGCCACCTCGACGATGTAGACGTTCATGCCGCCCGCGTCGCCGGTACCCGGTTGATCGAGGGGGGATGTATGAACACTGACCGTCGCAACTCGGCTGATACGACGCGACACCGGACACCACCTCCGGTAGTGCAACCTATCGACCGCGTTACCTGTTCCCTGAACTTGGGTGACAATCGTGACTTCTCGCCACAGTGACGGACCTCACCGGCGCCCCCCGCCGCCCGCCTGGAACGCCGGTACCTGGGAGGCTTGGAGCATGCGCAAGACCGCGATAGTGACCGGAGCGAGCAGCGGGATCGGAGCGGCCACGGCTAGGCGCCTGGCGGCAGAGGGGTTCAACGTCGTCCTAGCCGCGCGGCGCCGAGACCGCCTGGACGCCCTCGCCAGGGAGATCGCCGAGACCGTGCCGGGCGCCGGGAAGATCGCGCCCCTCACCCTGGACGTGACGTCGCAGGAATCGGTGGACGCGCTCGCGGAGGCCGTCGCCGGCTGCCACGTGCTGGTCAACAACGCCGGCGGCGCGCTCGGCCTCGACCCCGTCGCGACCGCCGATCTGCGCGAGTGGCAGGCGATGTACGACAGCAACGTCCTCGGGCTCGTCCGGGTGACGCAGGCGCTGCTGCCCAAGCTGATCGAGAGCGGCGACGGCCACGTCGTCAACATCACCTCGCTGGCGGGGCACGTCCCGTACGAGGGCGGCGGCGGGTACAACGCGGCCAAGTTCGCCGCCTACGCGGTGAACGACGTGCTGCGGCTCGAACTGGTCGCCGAGCCCGTCCGCGTCACCGAGATCGCGCCGGGGCTGGTGAAGACGGAGGAGTTCTCGCTGGTCCGGTTCCACGGCGACGAGGAGAAGGCCGCCAAGCCGTACGAGGGCGTCCCGGAGCCCCTGGTCGCCGATGACGTCGCCGACTGCGTCGCGTGGGCGGTGACGCGCCCGCCGCATGTGAACATCGATCGCATCGACGTCCAGCCGCGCGTCCAGGCCGCGCCGCACAAGCTCCATCGCGAGTGATCACCGGGAGCCGGGGGCGACCGCCGTCCAGGATAGGGTGACCTCACCGAGACGCCAGCGGTTTCTGCCGCCGTGGGGCGGACGGGTGACGACGGGATGGGTCCGGGCGAGGAAGGCGACCGCTTCGACCCAGCGGGCGCGCGGGCCGAACGCGGAATGCGGCGCGGCCGTCGCCCAGCAGCGGTCGAACGCGGTCAACAGGGCGTGCACGGGCTCGCCCGGCACGTTCCGGTGGATCAGCGTCTTCGGCAGCCGTTCGGCCAGGTCGGACGGGCGTTCCAGCGTGGGCAGATGAGCCGCGAACGTGATCGTCCGCGGGCCGTCGCGGGTGAGCGTCGCCCAGACCGCGCGGCGGCCGATCTCGTCGCACGTCCCCTCGACGAGGACGCCGGACGGGGCGAGGCGCGCGGCGAGCTCGTCCCAGGCGCGCCGGGCCGCCGCCTCGTCGTACTGCCGCAGCACGTTGAACGCCCTGATCAGGACGGGCGGCCGCGCGACCGGCAGCTCGAAACCGCCGCGCCGGAACGACAGCCCGTCGAGGGGGCCGCTCCGGGCGAGAAGGGCGAGCCCGGCGGCCACGCGGTCGGGGTCGATCTCGATGCCGACGACCTCCAGGCGCGGCGACACGGCGCGCAGCCGGGTGTAGAGCTCGACCGTCGTGACCGGCGACGCGCCGTACCCGAGATCGACGGCAAGCGGGCGCGGGCCCGAGCGCAGGGGGCGGGTCTGGGTGGCGGCGATCCAGCGGTCCACGCGGCGCAGCCGGTTGGGGGCGGTGGTGCCGCGGGTCACCTCCCCCCGCGGCCGCTGCATGGGGGGCACCGGCCAATTGTTCCTTGCCTCCCGTCATGCCCGGAACGCCACCGTCCGCCCCTGTCCGCCTGCCTGAACGAAATTCTGTTCGGGCCTGTACGCGACCCGGCGCGACGGGGGATCCTGGCGAAATGCCGGACATGCACGCCCTCCTCGCCGACCTGGCCGCCGAGGGCGACTCCCTGGACGCCCTGGTCGCGCCGCTGCCCGCCGCGCGCTGGGCGGACGCGACCCCGGCGGAAGGCTGGACGATCGCGCACCAGATCGCCCACCTCGCCTGGACGGACGCGCAGGCCGTCATCGCCGCCACCGACCCCGCCGCGTTCGCCGAGCTCGTCGAGCAGGCCCTGGCCGCCCCTGATGACTACGTCGAGGCGGGCGCTCGGGAGAGCGCGGCCGAAGACCCGGCCCGCCTCCTAGCCCGCTGGCAGGACGGACGCCGCCGCATCGTGGACGCGCTTGCCGCCGTCCCGTTCGGGCAGCGGCTGCCGTGGTTCGGGCCGCCGATGAGCGCCGCGTCGATGGCTACGGCGCGGCTCATGGAGACATGGGCGCACGGCGAGGACGTCGCCGACGCCCTGGGCGAGCGGCGCAGGCCCACGCACCGCCTCCGGCACGTCGCGCACATCGGCGTCCGGACGCGCGACTTCGCGTTCCAAAACCGCGGCCTCGAACCTCCTGCCGATGCGTTCCACGTCGTCCTGGAAGGCCCGGACGGCGACGAGTGGACGTGGGGCCCGGCGGACGCGGCGCAGTCGGTCACCGGCCCCGCACTCGACTTCTGCCTTCTGGCGACCCAGCGGCGGCATCGCGACGACCTCGCCCTCACCGCCGTCGGCGCGGACGCCGACCGCTGGCTGGACGTGGCCCAGGCCTTCGCGGGCCCGCCCGGCCCCGGCCGCACCCCCGCGACCTAAGAGCGCATCCGGTCACGTTCAGGCGGCTCGCTCACGGACACATCCCCGGTATGACGATTCTCATCGCCTATGACGGGTCCGACGACGCGCGGGCCGCGATCGAATACGCCGCGCGGCATGTCAGGCCCGAGCCGGCCGTGGTCATGACGGTGTTGGAGCCGCTGCTGACGCAGATCAGCTGGGCGCCGCTGGCGGCCGCGGCGCCGGCGATCGCCGAGCCGGAGCCCGGCGACACGTTCGAGGAGGAGCGACAGGCGGAGCGCCTGGCCCGGCAGGGCGCCGACCTGGCCGCCGCGGGCGGGCTGGCGGACGTGACCACCCGCGCCGAACGCGGCGGCGGACCCGTCTGGGCCGCCATCGTGGACGTCGCCGACGAGCTGGACGCGTCCCTCGTCGTCACCGGTTCCCGCGGCCTCGCGGGCGCCCGCTCCGTGATCCTGGGGAGCGTCTCGACCCGTGTTCTTCATCACGCGGGCCGCCCGGTCCTCGTCGTCCCGCCCCCGAAGGGCAAGGACTGACCGGCCGTCAGGCCGTGCCGACGGCGCGCTCGAAGGCGGCGTAGGCGTCCGGCGAGAACAGGACGAACCGCGCATCGGTGACCTTGGTCGGCGTCGAGCGGACCGTGCCGACGGCGATACGGGCGGCGTCGTCCATGGGCCAGCCGTAGATGCCCGCCGACACCGCGGGGAAGGCGATCGACTCGACGCCCAGCTCGTCCGCCACCCGCAGCGCCTCCCGGTAGCAGGAGGCGAGCTGGTCGGAGCGGTCGTCGGAGGCCGAGTAGACGGGGCCGACGGTATGGATCACCCATTCCGCGGGCAGCCGCCCGGCGGTCGTCGCGACGGCCTGCCCGGTCGGGAGGCCGCCGCCGTACTGGGCCGCGCGCAGCTTGCGGCAGTCGTCCAGGATCTCCGGGCCGCCCTTGCGGTGGATGGCGCCGTCCACCCCGCCGCCGCCGAGGAGCGAGGAGTTGGCCGCGTTGACCACCGCGTCCACCTTCTGCTCGGTGATGTCGCCCCGGACGAGAGTGATCTTCATGTCCGCCGTTCCTCCGCTGTGGCCGAACCCGTCAGAGAAGAAGAATTCTCACCCGCGCCGTGCGCGAAACGCGTTCGGTTGCTTCCCGGCGGTACGCTCATGGCGGACGGGACTACCGGGGCGGGCATGCCCGTCCGATTCGTCCGGCTGATGCCGTGGGGGGCGCCCGAACGGGAGGGCCGGGCGTGACCGCCGAATGAGTGACTGCCTATCCTGCCGTCGAGACGACCACAAAGGCGTGCAAGTCGTGGAGGTACCCCCTTGAAGATTCTCCTCGCCGGAGCGACCGGAGTCGTCGGTCGCCGGCTGATCCCGCTGCTCGTCCAGGCGGGCCACGAGGTCGCAGGGACGACACGCCGAACCGAGCGCGCCGGTCTGCTCCGCGACCTCGGCGCCGCGCCGGTCGTCGTGGACGTGCTCGACGCCGCCGCCGTGCGCGAGGTCGTCGCCGCCGAACGTCCGGACGCCGTGATCCACCAGCTCACCGATCTCAGCGACGAGGACTTCGAGGCCAACTCGCAGCTGCGCATCGAGGGCACCCGGAACCTGGTCGACGCCGCCAAGGCGCAGGGCGTCGAGACGATGATCGCGCAGAGCATCGCGTGGCTGTACGTCGCCGGGGACGCCCCGGCCGTCGAGACCGACCCGCTGGACGCGTCGCTGCCGCCGTACGCGGGCGTCGCGGCGCTGGAGGCGGCGGTCGGCGAGATGCCGCGCGGCGTCGTCCTGCGCTACGGCGCCCTGTACGGGCCGGGCACGTGGTACGCCCCCGACGGCGCGATCGCCGAGCGGGTGCGCGCGGGCACCATGCGTCCTGCGCCGTCGTGGACGTCGTTCGTGCACGCCGACGACGCGGCGTCCGCCGCGCTCGCGGCGCTCGACTGGCCCGCCGGCGCGGTCAACGTCGTGGACGACGAGCCCGCGACCACGGCCGACTGGCTGCCCGTCTACAGCGCGGCGATCGGCGCGCCCGACCCGGGCAACGCCGGGAAGCACGCGGCCACGATGGGCCGTCCGGTGTCGAACGCGAAGGCGCTGGGCCTCGGCTGGAAGCCGCAGGTCGCGTCGTGGCGCACCGGCTTCTCGCAGAGCAGCGCCGTCGCGAACGGCTCCGGCGCGAAGGCCGGCGGCACGGGGTCGGACGGTTCGCGCGTGAACGGCGCCACCCGGACGCGCTGACCCGACGAACCGGATGCTTCCGGACGGAACGTGACAACCGTCAACCGAACTGGAACGAGCGCTTCGCGAGCCCGAACCAGTAGCCGTCGATGACGGACCGCCGTTCCGACGGATCGCCCGTGTGGCTTTCCACACCGGCGCCGAGCGCCATGAACAGGGGCGCGAAGTGCTCCGTCCGCGGGTGGGCGATGCGGGCCGCCGGGGCCTTGGCGCGGAAGTCGAGAAGGGCGTCGACGTCGCCGCTCTTCACGGCGTCGTCCGTCCAGGCGTCGAATTCCGCCGACCAGGCGGGCGGCGCGGCGTCCGCTCCGCGCGGCAGCTCGCGCAGGTTGTGCGTAGTGAAACCGCTCCCGATGATGAGGACGCCCTGGTCGCGCAATGGCGCGAGGGCCCGTCCGATCTCGAAGAGCCGCGCGGGCTCCAGCGTCGGCATCGACATCTGCAGCACGGGGACGCCGGCGTCCGGATACATCTCCACGAGCGGCACGTAGGCGCCGTGGTCCAGGCCGCGCGTCTCGTCCCGATGCACGCCGGGTATGAGTTTGCCCACGTCATCGGCCAGTTCGGGGGCGCCGGGCGCGTCGTAGCGGACGCGGTAGTAGCGCTCGGGGAAGCCCCAGAAGTCATGCAGCAGCGGCGTCCGGCGGGTGGCGCCGATGCTCAGCGGCGCCTCCTCCCAGTGCGCCGACACGATCAGGATCGCCTCCGGTTCCGGCAGTTTCGCCGCCCAGCGCGCGAGCTCGTCCGTCCAGACGGGGTCGTCGGCCAACGGCGGGGCCCCGTGGCTGAGATAGAGCACGGGCATCCTGGACATGTGCCCCCCTCTTATTTCACATTTGAACCATATTCGATCATAGTTGAAGGTTCAAGTCTTGAGGGTTCAATTATTTGGGTAGAGTGTCCGGTATGACGGATCCGAGGTGGCTCGACGCCGACGAGCAGGAGACCTGGCGCGCCTTCCTGTGGACGTCGCGTCTGCTCAACGAGGCCCTCGACCGCCAGCTCCAGCGCGACTCCGGCATGCCGCACACCTACTACATGATCCTGGCGATGCTGTCGGAGTCGCCGGGACGCGCCCGCACCATGACCGAGCTGGCCGAGATCGTCCACTCGTCGCCGAGCCGCCTCTCGCACGCCGTGAACCGGCTGGAGGAGGCGGGCTGGGTGCGGCGGACCAAGAACGGCGCCGACCGCCGCACCACCGTCGCCGAGCTCACCGACGCGGGCTTCGCCGTCCTCGCCGAGGCCGCTCCCGGCCATGTCGCCGAGGTCAGGCGGCACCTGTTCGACCCGCTGACCCGCGAGCAGATGCTGGAGTTCCGCGAGACGCTCCACGCCCTCCTCGCCTCCCTCGACCCGGACCGGGAGGCCCCCTGCGCCCGAGGCGAGGGCTGACCGCTCTATCCCGGGACCGCTGCTCTATTCCTGGTGAACTCGACGCGGTGCGTCTTCGCTTCGGGGTGCGCGGCGGCGAGCAGCCGCAGGCCTTCCTCCTCCAGCGCGGCGCGGTCCCGCTCCGGGACGGGGTCGAACGGGTCGACGCGCAGCGCCGCCTCGCCCCGCTTCTTCTCGATCTTCCACATGCCGTGGACGAAGCCGTCCACGAGGAACGTCGCCCGGATGATGCCGTTGACGGTGAAGATCCGCTTGCGGTGCTCCTCGGTGACGATCCGGGCCCGGTCGGCGTGGGAGAGCAGCAGGTTGTCGAAGTCCGGGACGAACCGCACGGGCGCCGGGACGTCCGGATCCGGACGCGGCGCGCCGGGCAGGTCGTACAGCGTGCGGCCGTTCTCGTCCTGGAACACGAGCAGCCGGGGGAGGAGCCGCTCGACCACCTCGCCGAGCCGGGTCATGCCCGACCACTGCTGGACGTCCTGCACGCTCGCAGGCCCGAACGCCCCCAGGTAGCGCAGCACGAGATCGTCCAGGGAGAGGCCAGGCGCGGTGTCGCTGTTCAGCCACGTCTCGAGCGTGGTGTGCCTGGCCATGCCCGACGCGCCCCAGATACCGCGCGGCGGAACCTGGACGAGCGGCAGCCGGCACCGGACGGCCCAGCCGAGCAGCGCGGCGTCGTCGTCCGGCCAGCGCTCGGCCAGCAGCGCCCGCAGCTCCTTGTCGGTGCGCGGCTCGTCCGCGAGCAGCCGTCGCGCCTCGGCGACGACCGCGTCCAGATCGACGCCGTCGAGGTCACCGGCCCTGGTCTTGACGTAGTTGTCCAGGATGACCTGCGTGTGCGTCCGCAGCGCGCGGGCGTCGCGGGCGCTGACCAGGTGCAGCGTCCCGCGCATCAGGACGATCCGGAGCGCGCGGCGGGCCGTCATCAGCTCGCCGACCTCGGCGAAGTCGAAGTCCGCGAGCCGGCTCCACAGCCCGATGTACGGCGGGTTCGGCGCCTGCGACTGCATGCCGACGAGATGCTCGATCGCGTCCAGCGCGGGCATCGCGTGCCGTTCGAGCAGCAGCTGCCGAGCCAGTAGCGCCCGGTTCAGCGCCCGCCGCCCCAGCACGCCCGGGTCAGCCGTCATAGCGCCCCCGCAGCTCCTGCCACGTGGGAGGAGGGCCCGGAAGCTCCTCCTTACCGGTCAGGTGCAGGGCGTCGAGCATGAGCGCCAGATAGCGGTGCTGGAGCCGGTTCATGCGCTCATCGTCGCCGATCCGGATGGAGTGCAGGTACTCCAGCATCACCGAGACGTCCCCGACCTCGATCTCGGGACGCAGCGCCCCCGCCTCCTGCGTGCGCTCCAGCAGCCGCTTCGTCGCGAGGTGGATCTCCTGCCCCTTGCGGCTCATCTCCTCGGTGACCTCGAAGCTGCCCGCGAGCCGCATCGTGAGCGATCCGGCGCCGATGTCCAGGCAGCGGCGCATGAAGCCGGCGAACGCGTCCCAGGGGTCGCCGTCCTCGGCCAGCGCGGCCTCCACCTGGGCGAGGTAGCGGTCCATCCCGTCGTCGGCGAGCTTCTGGAGCAGGTCCTCCTTGCTCTTGTAGCGGCGGTACAGCGCGCTGATCCCCACCCCGGCGTGCTCGGCGACCGCGGAGATCGGCGCGCCGGGGTCGGCGGTGAACACCGCCCGCGCCGCCTCCCGGATCAGCTCGTCGTTGCGTGCCGCCTGCGCTTTGCGCCCGCTCATGGGCGCCGGTGCCGTGGTCTCCATACCGCCAGTCTAAGGGAACGAACAATTCCGTTCTATCCCCGCCTCGCCTCCGGTGTCCGCTCTTGACTCGCCGCCCGCAATGAACATACGTTCATGAACGTACGTTCACAACCGGGGAGGGTGAGATGGCGGAGATCGTCAATGTCCATCAGGCGGAGGCGTGGAACGGGTACGAGGGACGGCACTGGGCCGATCACCACGACCGGTACGACGCCGTCAACAGCGGCGGCAACGAGGCCCTGCTGGACGGGGCCGCGATCGGGCCGCGCGACCGCGTCCTCGACATCGGCTGCGGGAACGGGCAGGTCACCCGCCTCGCCGCGCGCCGGGCCCGGCTCGGCGGCGCGACGGGCGTGGACCTGTCCGGGCCGATGCTCGCCCGCGCCCGGGCCCTCGCCGAGGAGGAGGGCGTCCGGAACGTGACGTTCGAGCAGGGCGACGTCCAGGTGCACCCGTTCACCGAGGGGGCCTTCGACGTGGCGGTGAGCCGGGCCGGGGTCATGTTCTTCGCCGATCCGGTGGCCGCGTTCGCCAACGTCCGCAGGGCGCTGCGCGAGGGCGGACGGCTGGCGTTCCTGTCGATGGCGCCGCTCGGCGAGACCGACCTCGGGACGGTCCTCGCCGCGCTTCCCCAACGCGAAGAACCCCCGGTCGGGCATGACGGGCCGCTGTCGCTGTCCGATCCCGACCGGGTGCGCGAGATCCTGGAGGGGGCCGGTTTCGGCGACGTCACCAGCCGCCGCGTCGAGGCCGAGCAGGTCTGGGGACGGGACGCCAGGGACGCCGCCGAGTTCTTCGCCGCCTGGGGCCCCATCCGCTACAACTACGGCGAGAGCGAGGCGATCGTGGACGCCGTGGCGGACGCGATGCGCCCCTTCGAGCGGGACGGCGCCGTCCGGCTGCACGGCAGGTCCCTGCTGGTCACAGCGCGCCGATGAGACCGGCCGAGCGGTCTCATTACGATTCGGCGTGATGTCACCTCGAAAAGCGGCCGCGCTGCGCGCCGGAGACCGCACCCTGCGCCAGCACCTGATCGCCACCGCCGAGCGGATGCTCGCCGAGCGCGGGGCGGCGGTGCCGACCGTCCGGGAGATCGCCCGCGCGGCCGGCGTCGCCGACGGCGTCCTCTACAACCACTTCGCCGGCAAGGAGGAACTGCTGGCGCACGCGCTGCGCGCCCGCGCGGAGTCGGTCGGGGCCGGGCTCGGCCCGCTGCCCGAGCCCGGCGCCGGGACGGTCGAGGAGAACCTGCGCGCCTACGTCCGGCACGGGCTGATCGTGCACAACGCGCTGCTGCCCGCGCTGGCCGGCCTGCTCGCCCGGCCGGACGTCCTCGCCCGGTTCGCCGAGCTGAGCGGCGGCGAGGAGGACTGGAACCGCCGCCTCGCCGCCTACCTGCGGGCCGAGCGCGACCTCGGCCGCCTCGCCGCCGACGCCCGCGTCGACGCCGCCACCTCCATGATCGTCGGAGCCTGCCACGAATCGGTGCTGTCGGTCCTGTTCCAGGGCCGGGGGATCGCACGTGAGGTCTCCGTGGACGTCGTGGACGACCTCGTGGCGGCCGTCGTCCACGGCCTGGCCCCGCGCCAGAACCATTAGGAGGCCATTGCTGCTCTGACCTCCTCCAGGGTGCGGTCCGCGATGGCGTTGGCGCGCTTTTCGCCCTCGGCGAGGACGCGGCGCAGGTGCGTCCGGTCGGCGGTGAGCTCGGCGCGGCGGGCGCGGATCGGGCGGAGGAACTCGTTGACGGAGTCGGTCACGACCTTCTTGAGCGCGGCGGCCCCGCCGTCCGCGATCTCGGCGGCGACGGCGTGCGGGTCGCGGTCCTGGCACAGCGCGGCGATCCGCACGAGCGTGGACACCTGGGGACGCGTGTCCGGCGCGTACGTGATGTGCCGGTCGTCGTCGGTCACCGCGCGCCTGATGAGCCGGGCGGTCTCGTCCGGTCCGGCGGACAGCGCGATGGCGTTGCCGCGGCTCTTGCTCATCTTCTGGCCGTCCGTCCCGAGGAGGCTCGGCGCGGCGGACAGCAGCGCGTCGGGGACGGGGAAGACGGGCGCGTACCGCTCGTTGAAGCGGCGCGCGATCGTCCGGGTGATCTCCTGGTGGGGGAGCTGGTCCTTGCCGACGGGGACGAGGTTCGCCTTGCAGAACAGGATGTCGGCGGCCTGGTGGACGGGATAGGTGAACATCAGCCCGCTGACCGACGCCTGCCGCGACGACGCGATCTCGTCCTTCACGGTGGGGTTGCGGTTCAGCTCGGCGATCGAGACCAGCGACAGGAACGGCAGCATGAGCTGGTTCAGCGCGGGCACGGCGCTGTGCCGGAAGATCGTCGCCGTGGACGGGTCGATCCCCGCCGCGAGGTAGTCGGCGACGAGCCCCTCGACGTGCTCGTCCAGGCGCTCGGCGACGTCCCGGTCGGTGAGGACCTGGTAGTCGGCGACCAGCACGAACAGCTCCACGCCCGCGCGCTGGAGCCGCACCCGGTTCGCGAGGGTGCCGAAGTAGTGGCCGAGGTGCAGCGGCCCGGTGGGACGGTCGCCGGTCAGGATGCGGAACGCGCCGGGCTCGGCGGCGATGCGCTCCTCAAGCTCGCGGGCCCGGTCTTCGGCGGCGCGCAGGCCGCCGTCGGGGGTGGTTTCCATGGTTTCTCCTCGGTTGGTCCGGCCGTCCGCCGGACCTGGCCGCGTCACCGAGGAAAGCGAAAGGGCCGTCCGGTGGACGGCCCGATGGCGTGCGTGGGTGTCGGCCGTCCTAGGA
Organism: Actinomadura sp. KC06; assembly: GCF_004348735.1. Classification (GTDB taxonomy): domain Bacteria; phylum Actinomycetota; class Actinomycetes; order Streptosporangiales; family Streptosporangiaceae; genus Spirillospora. Next base: position 29,807 of record NZ_SMKT01000068.1, on the reverse strand, counting down.
CGGCCACCAGCCCTGACACGCGGTGCGGTTCATGCCCTCCAGGGTAGACCATCAGATGCGACTGGTCGCAGATAATCCAGAACGAAACCATTGGGTAGGCTGGCGGCATGACGTCGATGGCCCCCGCCCGCACCAGCCCCGACCTGTCGTTCCTCCTCGACCGGACCAGCCTCGTGCTGCGCAGCCGCATGACGGCGGCGCTCGCCGAGATCGGGCTGACGCCGCGGATGCACTGCGTCCTGGTGCACGCGCTGGAGGAGGAGCGCACCCAGATCCAGCTGGCCGAGATCGGCGACATGGACAAGACCACGATGGTCGTCACCGTGGACGCCCTGGAGAAGGCCGGGCTCGCGGAGCGGCGCCCGTCGTCCAGGGACCGGCGGGCCCGGGTCATCGCGGTCACCGACGAGGGCGCCCGGGTCGCCGCGCGCAGCCAGGAGATCGTGGACGGCGTCCATGAGGCGGCCCTCGGCTCGCTCCCGCGCGAGGATCGGGAGGTGCTGCTGCGAGCGTTGAACGCGCTGGTCAGCGGGCATCTGGCGACTCCGTCCGAGGGCCCGAAGCCGGTGCGCCGGGCCCGCGAGCGCACAAAGTAGGTCCGACAAGGATCGTCTGTAACAAAACTATCTGCTACGGTCTCTCCTATGACCGTGCCTTCACCGCTCCGTTCCCGCTGGGCCGCGCTCGGCGTGCTGTCCGCCACGATGCTGATGACGATCCTGGACGGCTCGATCGTCACCGTCGCCATGCCCGCCATCCAGGACGACCTCGGCTTCACGCCCGCCGGCCTCAGCTGGACGATGAACGCCTACCTGATCCCGCTCGGCGGCCTGCTCCTCCTGGCCGGACGCCTCGGCGACCTCATCGGCCGCCGCACGCTCTTCCTCGCCGGGAACGCCCTGTTCACCGCCGCGTCCGTGCTCGCGGGCGCCGCGACGACGTCCGGGCTGCTGATCGCCGCGCGGTTCCTGCAGGGCGTCGGCAGCGCGCTCGCGTCCGCCGTCGTCCTCGGCATCCTCGTCACGCTCTTCACCGACGCCCGCGAGCGGACGAAGGCCATCGGCGTCTTCAGCTTCACCGGCGCCGCAGGGGCGTCCATCGGGCAGGTGCTCGGCGGCGTGCTCACCGACGCGCTGAACTGGCACTGGATCTTCCTCATCAACCTCCCGATCGGCATCGCCACGATCCTGCTCGCGCTCCCGGCGCTCCCGCGCGACCGCGGCCTCGGGCTGGCCGCGGGCGCCGACCTCGCGGGCGCGCTGCTCGTCACGTCCGGGCTGATGCTCGGGATCTACACGATCGTCAAGGTGGAGAGCCACGGATGGATCTCCACGCACACCCTCGGCCTCGGCGCCGTGTCGCTCGCCCTCCTCGCCGGGTTCGTCGCCCGCCAGGCCCGCGCCGCGACCCCGCTGATGCCGCTGCGGATCCTGCGCTCCCGCAACGTGTCCGGCGCCTACGCCGTGCAGCTGCTGACCCTGTCGGCGATGTTCGCGTTCCAGGTCGTCGTCGCCCTCTACATGCAGCAGGTCCTCGGCTACGGCGCGCTCGGCACCGGCTTGGCGATGCTCCCGGCGGCCGTGCTGATCGGCGCGGTGTCGCTGTTCGCCTCCGCGCGGCTGTCGAACCGCTTCGGCGAGCGCGCCGTGCTGATGGCGGGCCTCGTGCTGCTCATCGGCGCGATGGTCTGGCTCACGACCGTCCCGGTGGACGCCGACTACGTCACCGACCTGCTTCCCGTGTTCGTGCTGATCGCCGGGGGAGGGCTCGTCCTGCCGTCGCTGACCGGGCTCGGCATGTCCAGCGCCCGCCCGGACGACGCGGGCGTCGCCTCCGGGCTGTTCACCACCGTCCAGCAGGTCGGGATGGCGCTCGGCGTCGCGGTCCTGACCACGCTCGCCGCGTCCCGCACCGAGACCCTCCGGCTGGACGGGCGGGACGCCGCCACCGCGCTCACCGGCGGCTACCACCTGGCGTTCGGTGTCTCCGCGGGCCTGCTGGTCGCCGCTCTCGCCGTCTCGGCCCTCGTCCTGCGCCGCCCGCCGGCGGCACCGCCCGCCGACGCCGCCGCCGAGCCGTCCACGACGATCGTGAAGGCGTGAAATGGGTTTGTCCGCCGTTCCGGCGCGGCATTACGGTGCCGAAGTGGATCTCTTCTCGCGCTCCTGGACGGCGCTCCGCGCGGCGGTCGGCGACCTCTCCGGCCAGGACATGGAACGTCCGTCCGGCTGCACCGGCTGGCTCGTCCGGGACCTGGTCTGCCACCTGATCATCGACGCCCAGGACGTCCTGATCACGCTGGTCACGCCCGCCGACACCGAACCCACCGCGGACTCGGTCACCTACTGGGACCTGGTCGAGCCCCCGACCGGCGACGACCCGCTCGACGCGCTGATCCCCAGGCTGGCCGCCGCGTACGGCGAGCCCAGGCTGCTGAAGTTCCATTTCGATGACGTCGGGTCGGCCGCGGGGCGGGCCGCCGAGCTCGCCGACCCGTCCGCCCGCGTCAGCACCCAGGACAAGGTGCTGACGGCGGGCGACTACCTGTCCGCCTACAACATGGAATGGACGCTCCACCACCTCGACCTCATCGCACACCTGCCCGGAGCCGCCGGACCGCCCGCCGAGACCCTCGCGGCAGCCCGCGCGTCCCTGGAGAAGATCGCAGGCGCGCGGTTCCCCGCGCCGTTCTCCGACACGGACGCGCTCCTGATCGGCACCGGCCGCCGCGCCGCCACGGACGCCGAGAAGGCCGCGCTGGACGGCGACCTGGCCGCCAAGCTCCCGCTCGTGCTCGGCTGAACCTAATGGGGCAGGACGACGAGGAGCAGCGGAACCCCGGCGATGACGGGGACGGCGACCGTCGCGGCGAACCGGGACATGCGGGGCAGCTGCTGCGGCTCCAGCAGCCGGTTCACCCGCGCCATCACCGGAATGTCGCCGCTGGACGCGACGCCGAGCGTGCCGGACGGCGCGGCGGCCGGACGGGCGGCGGCGAACCGCAGCAGCGCGGTCGCCAGCTCGCGCGGCGGGCGGCCGTGCCGGGCCCGGTCGTCGGCGGCCATCTCGATCAGCAGCTCCACCGCGTCCAGGCACCGTGCGACCAGCCGGAACTGCGGGAACACCTGGCGCAGCGACGCGAACGGCAGCAGCACGAGATCGTGCCGCTCGCGCGCGTGGGCCCGCTCGTGCGCGAGGACCGCGGCCAGCTCGCCGCGGTCGAGGAGCGCCATCGTCCCGGCGCTGACCACGACCTTGGACGAGCGCACGCCCGGCACGCAGTACGCCGCCGCACCGGGATGATCGAGGACGAGGGTGCCGGGGACGGCCGAGTCGTAGCGCGACACCAGCGCCAGCAGCGCCCGGTGCCGCCGCCGGGCCCGGACGACCCGCACCACCGCGTACATCAGCATGACCAGCAGCACGCCGGTGAGGCTGACGGCGGCGAGCAGCGCCGCGACCTGCACGGCGTTCAGCCGGGCGGCCTGGTCGTCGTACAGGCCGGGCAGCCCGCCGAGGACGCCCCTCCCGTACGGCAGCAGCGCGAGCCCGAGCAGCGCGCCGATCGTCGCGACGCCCCAGCAGAGCCCGAGGGCCTGCCAGAGCGCGATTCCGAGGCGCGGGGTGCGCCATGTCCACCGGGCCTGGGCCAGCCAGTGCGCCCCGCCGACGGTCCCCAGTGAGATCAATGCGAGCAGGGCGGTGCCGGTCATGCCGGAGGTTCCTTGCCTGTGAGGCCGGCGAGGGCCTGCCGGATCACGTCGATCTCGTCCTCCGACACCGACTGGACGAAGTGGACGAGCGCCGCGTCGCGGTCGCCCGTCTCGTTCAGCGCGCCGAGCATCAGCTCGGTGACGTAGCCCTCCCGGCTCGCGACCGGGCGGTACCGCCACGCGCGGCCGTCGCGCTCGCGCGCGAGGAAGCCCTTCTTGGCGAGCCTGTCCAGCACGGTCATGATCGTAGTGTGCGCCAGGTCGCGGTCGTTGGCGAGCGCGCGGCTCACGTCACGGGCCGTCGCCGCGTCGTGGCCGGCGTCCTCCCGCGCCCACAGGACCTCCATGACCGTGCGTTCAAGCTCTCCCAGACCCTTCACGCCAGCCAGATTATCCGACGCCCTGGACGCTGACCACGTCAGGTAGTACTACCGCCGGTAGAGGGCGTGACGAGGCCCATCTCGTAGGCGATGATGACGAGCTGGACCCGGTCGCGGGCGTCCAGCTTGGCGAGCAGCCGGGCCACGTGCGCCTTCGCGGTCGCCACGCTGATGAACAGCTCCTTGGCGATCTCCTGGTTGGACATGCCGCGCCCGACCAGCGTCAGCACCTCCCGCTCCCGCTCCGTGACGCCGTCCGCCGGACGCGGCGGCCTGGGCGCGGCCCTCGGCCCGGGCCCGGCGGCGAACTCCTCGATCAGCCGCTTGGTGACGCTCGGCGCGATCAGGGCGTCCCCGCCGGCCACGACGCGGATCGCCGAGAGGATCTCCTCCAGCGCCATGTCCTTGACGAGGAACCCGCTCGCGCCCGCCCGGAGCGAGCCGTACACGTACTCGTCGTCGTCGAACGTCGTCAGCATCAGCACGCGGGCCGCGGTGATCCGCCGGGTCGCCTCGATGCCGTCCATGTCGGGCATGCGGATGTCCATCACGACCACGTCCGGGCGGACCTCCTCGACCAGCCGGACCGCCTCGGCGCCCGTCCCCGCCTCCCCGACGATCTCCAGGTCGGGGGTGTCGGCGGCCAGCACGCGCAGCCCGGCCCGGATCAGCGGCTGGTCGTCGGCCAGCACGACGCGGACGGTCATGCCACCGCCGCCACCGGCGCGGGGATCCGCGCCGCCACCCGGAACCCGCCGCCCGGACGCGGCCCCGCCGTGAACTCGCCGCCCAGCAGGCCGACCCGCTCCCGCATGCCGACGATGCCGTACCCGGTGCCGACCACGCCGCCGCGCCCGTCGTCGTCGACCTCGATGGACAGCTCCCCGTCCCCGTACCCGACGGTCACCCGGCAGTCGGTCGTGCCCGCGTGACGCACCACGTTCGTGACCGCCTCCTGGACGATCCTGTACGCGGACAGGTCGACGTCCGGCGGCAGCGGCCTCCGCTCGCCCTTCCAGCGGACGTCGACCCGCACGCCCGCGTCCTTGGCCGCGTCCGCCAGCCGGTCCAGCTCGCCCAGGCCCGGGGACGGCCCGAGCGGCGCGGCGCCCGGGTCGTCCTTGCGGAGCGCGGTGAGCATCCTCCGCAGGCCGGACAGGACGTCGCGGCTGGTGGCCTCGATGGCGTCCAGCGCGTTGCGGGCCTCCGCCGGCTGCGTGTCGATCACCCGTCCGCCCACGCCCGCCTGGATCGCGATGATGCCGATGCTGTGCGCGACCATGTCGTGCAGCTCGCGCGCGATCCGCAGCCGCTCGGCCGCCACCGCCTGCGCCGTCGCCTGGACGCGCATCATCTCGGCGTTCGCCCGCCGCACCCGGACCGAGTTCCCCGCCAGCCAGGTGACGGCGACCGCCAGGACGACGGTCATGAGCACGACCTCGTCGGCGTGCAGGAGCACCACGGCGGACAGGGCCTGGACGGTGAGCGTCCCGGCGGCGACCGGAAGCGACACCCTGCGCCGGCGGGTGGCCGCGATGTAGCCGACGCCGACGGCGGTGATCACTATCTGCAGCGCGGCCATCCCTCCGTTGGGCATCTGCAGAAGGGCCCAGGTCCAGGCCAGCAGCAGGACTCCCTGGCCCGGCAGCGGATGGCGCTGCAGCAAGGCCGCCACCAGCACCGTGAACAGGGCCGACACGAAGACTTCCACGCCGGCGAAGCCGTTCGTGCCGTTCATCACCGTGGCGATCAGGACGAAGGGGTACAGGACGGTCGCGGACCAGAGCAGGACCGTCCAGGCGACGCGGCGCACCCGGTGTACGCGGCTCAGCGTCAGGGCGGACATGCGCCGATCGTAACCGCCGCCCCTTCCGCGCACATTAGCCCGCGGGCCTAATCCTGCGGGCTAACACGCCTTTCGTGAATGTATTCGGAGGCCCGATGCCTTTCATGCATGACCGCCGCGACCGTTGTCCGCATGAAGCGCTGGCTGACGTTGATCCTGGCAATCGAAGTCCTAGGAATTGTGGCCTTCACGCTCACCTACGACTCGCTGGACTTCCGCATCTACCACCTGGGCGGCCACGCCATAACGGACGGCACGAGCCTCTACGACGAACAGCTGGCCGAGCACTGGTACACCAACACACCGTTCATGGCCGCGCTGTTCATGCCATTGGCTGCGCTGCCGCTGACCCTCGCCCGGCTCCTCTGGCAACTGGCCTCGCTCGCGGTATTCATCTGGGCGTGCGCGACAACGTTGAAACTGAGTGGCCACCATGCGTCCCTGAAAGCCGTGGTAGCCGGCGGCCTTCTCCTGGCACCGGTCTGGCACACCTTTTTCCAAGGCCAGGTCAACCTGTTCCTGCTGGCTCTCATCGTCGCCGATATGCACCGCGTGGCCCAGGGACGTCCCGCCGGAATCGGCATCGGCATCGCGACCGCGATCAAGCTGACCCCGGCCATCTTCATCGTCCTCCTCCTCGTGACGAGACGGACCAAGGACGCTTTCACAGCCGCCGGAGCCTTCGCCGCCTGCACCGTCCTCGCGTACGTCATCGCACCCGACGCGTCCCGGCTCTACTGGCTGCACACCTTCTACGACACGTCCCGCGTCGGCGTCCCGTACATCAGCAACCAGTCCCCGTACGGCATGCTCAACCGCCTCCTGAGAGGAACCGCGGAAGTCGGCGACTGGTACAACGCCATCCCGCTCACCATCGGCATTCTCGGCCTGGCGCTCGCAGCCCTATGGGCGAGGCGCGGCGACTGGCTCGCAGCCATTGCCGTGACAGGCGTGACCGGCCTCCTGGTCTCTCCCATTTCCTGGGCCCACCACTGGGTCTGGATCGTCCCGGCCTTGGCGGTACTGATCCGCGAGAACGACCGGGTCATCGCAGCGTGCGCCTACACGCTCTTCGCCCTAGCCCCCATGTGGTGGACGCCCCACAACGGCCACCCGCTCCAATACGGCTTCCACCCGCTCATCACGCCCGTCGCCAACTGCTACCTGCTGGCGGGCCTGTTCTTCTTGGCCCACATGGCCGTCCGCCTCCGCGTCCGCCGCGAGCCGCCCGAGCCCGGCCCGGACGGGCCGAGTACACACTGGAGGGGTCTGGAGTGTGTATCGTGAGGGGCATGGCGAGAATCAACATCACGCTCCCGGACGAGCTCGCCGCCACGTTGCAGGGGCTCGCCGAGGAGAAGAAGATCGCCTCGGTGTCCGGGTTCCTCGCGGACGGGGCGCGGCTCAAGCTGGCGTTCCTGCGGGACGCGTCCACGATCGACGACCTGTTCGGCCCGCCGAGCCCGGACGAGCAGGCCATGGTCGACCGGCTCGTCGAAGGCGGCACCCCCAACCGCCGGGACGTCGCGTGATCACCGGTCACGTCTTCGACGCGACCGCACTCCTCGACCTCGCCACCGGCAAGACGATCTACGTCCGCGCCCGGCTGCGCGCCTCGATCGCCCAGCACGCCACGATCGTCATCCCCGCCACCGCGCTCGCCCGCGCCTGGCAGCTCGTCCCCGACCACGGGCGCGCCGTGCTGGAGCGCCTGCCCGGCATGCAGGTCGTGCACGTGGACGACCTGGACGACGTGATCGCCCAGCAGACCGGCCTGCTCGTCACCGCGAACCCGTCCCTCGGCATGGACGCGGCGCAGGCCGCCTGGTCGGCGCGCTGGCGGCGCTGGCCGCTGATCACCGCGGAGCCGGGCGTCTACGAGGACGTCCCCGGCGTCCGCGTCGAGCAGATCCCGTAAGCCCCAGCCCTGCTCAGGCGTCGTTGATCTCTTCTGGGCGCTGGCCCGTGACGAGGTAGACGACGTTCTCCGCCACGTGGACGGCATGGTCGGCGAACCGCTCGAAGTAGCGCCCGGCGAGGGAGATGTCCACGGCCGGCTCCACGCCGTGCCTCCACTTGGGGGAGAGCATCATGTCGAAGAGGCGGCGGTGGAGGCGGTCCATCTGGTCGTCGTCGGCGTCCAGCTCGAGGCCCATCTCGACGTCCTGGGACGCGATCACGCTGCCCGTCTTGGCGATCATGCGCTCGGCGATCTGGCCCATCTCCAGGACGGTGGCCTGCAGCTCCGGCGGCACGGCGGAGTCGGGGTGCCGACGCCGCGCGGTCTTGGCGATGTGGACGGCGAGGTCCCCCATGCGCTCGAGGTCGCCGCTCATCCGGAGCGCGGTGATGAGGGTGCGCAGATCGCCCGCGACGGGCTGCTGGCGGGCCATCAGGTCGAACACGGTCTCCTCGATCTCCGTGTCGATCTTGTTGACCAGCTCGTCGCCGCTGATGACCTCCTCGGACAGGCGCAGGTCGGCGTCCAGGAGCGCGGTGACCGCGCGGGACATCGCGGAGCGGACGAGGCGGGTCATCTCCACCAGCCTGTCGGAGAGGGAGTCGAGCTCCTCGTGGTAGGCGTCGCGCAATTCGGGTTCCTTCTGTGCTGAGGACACGGCGTCCGGGGAGGCAGCCGATGCCGGAGATAGTGCAAATAGGGGCGAAACGGGCGAGATTTATGGTGTCCGGGCGGACTCGCCCACGCCACAGCATGCCGTGACGCCATGAACGCGTCCGGGAAATGAGGTGAACTTTCGGGGAACGCGACCGCGATGACCAGGGCCTCCGGGTGGACCTGCGCCGCGCGCCGCTTACGATCCGTGGTGTGGAGGTCGAACTTGTCGCGAGCCTGACCGGGCTTGCCGGGCTCGCGATCGGGCTCGCGACTGGATTGGCGGTGCGGGTGAGCGAGCGTGCCCAGCAGGCTGCGGTTCCGGCGGCGCCGGTGGGCGGCCTGCCGCCCGGCGTCGCGTCCGTGCTCAGCGTCCTGCGGTCGTCGGCCGTCGTGGTGGACGCCGAGGACCGCGTGCTGCGCGCCAGTTCCGCCGCGCGGGCCTTCGGCATCGTCAGCGGCGACCGCCTCGTCGTGGACGAGGTGCTCGCGATGGCCCGGCTCGTCCGGCGGGACGGGGAGATCCGCGAGACCGAGATCCAGGTCGGGCCGCAGAGCGTGCGGAGCCGGGCCGACGGGCGCTGGTTCGCGGTCCGCGTGGCGCCGCTCGGCTCGCACGGGCTCGTCCTCGTCCTCGCCGAGGACCTCACCGACATGCACCGCACGGAGGCGATCCGCCGCGACTTCGTGGCCAATGTCAGCCACGAGCTGAAGACGCCCGTCGGCGCGCTGTCGCTGCTGGCCGAGACCGTCGAGGTCGCCGCCGAGGACCCCGAGGCCGTCCGGCGGTTCGCGGGACGGATGCAGTACGAGTCGGTGCGCCTGACCAACCTCGTCCAGGACCTGATGACGCTGTCGCGCGTCCAGGGCGACGAGCCGCTGCCCGCGCTGCGCCCCGTCATGCTCGACGAGGTCACCGCGGAGGCGCTGGAACGCTGCCAGACCAAGGCGTCCGGCAGGGACATCGAGCTGACCTCCGGCGGCGAGGAGGGCCTGCGGGTGCGGGGCGACCAGGAGCTGCTGGTCACCGCGCTGCGCAACCTGGTCGACAACGCCGTCGCCTACAGCCCCGAGAACACCCGCGTCGTCGTCGCCACCCGGCGGCGCGACGACGGGCACGTCGAGGTCAACGTCACCGACCAGGGCATCGGCATCCCGGACGGCGAGATCGAGCGGATCTTCGAGCGCTTCTACCGGGTCGACCCGGCCCGGTCCCGCCAGACCGGCGGCACCGGGCTCGGCCTCGCCATCGTCAAGCACGTCACCAGCAAGCACGGCGGCGACGTGACCGTGTGGAGCAAGGAGGGCCACGGGTCGACGTTCACGATCCGGCTGCCGCTGCTCGACGCACCGCCCCGTCCGTCCGGCGCGACCGTCAGCAGGATCGCGAACGCCGGCAAGCGGGCCCCCGCCGACCAGGCCGACGCGGACGCGAGGGCCGGCGCGAACGCGAGCAGAAAGGCAGCAGAAGAGACCGGCGCGGACGCGGGCAAAGACGCGGACGCGGGGAATACCACAGATAACACCGCCCAGGAGGCAACACCGTGACCCGCGTGCTCGTCGTGGAAGACGAGGAGTCGTTCAGCGACGCACTGTCCTACAACCTCCGCAAGGAGGGCTTCGAGGTGGCCGTGGCCGCCACCGGCCCCGACGCGCTGGACATTTTCGAGCGCAACGGTGCCGACCTCGTGCTGCTCGACCTGATGCTCCCCGGGCTTCCCGGCACCGAGGTGTGCCGGGAGCTGCGCGCCAAGTCGAGCGTCCCCGTCATCATGCTGACCGCCAAGGACAGCGAGGTCGACAAGGTCGTCGGGCTGGAGCTCGGCGCCGACGACTACGTCACCAAGCCGTTCTCCACCCGCGAGCTGATCGCCCGGATGCGGGCCGTCCTGCGCCGCCAGGGCGAGGTCGAGGAGCTGGCCCCCGCGACGCTGGAGGCCGGGCCCGTCCGGATGGACGTGGAACGGCACGTCGTCAGCGTCGGCGGCGAACCCGTCCAGCTGCCGCTCAAGGAGTTCGAGCTGCTGGAGGTGCTGCTGCGCAACGCGGGCCGCGTCCTGACCCGGATGCAGCTGATCGACCGCGTCTGGGGCGCCGACTACGTCGGGGACACCAAGACGCTGGACGTCCACATCAAGCGCCTGCGCGCCAAGATCGAAGAGGTGCCGTCCTCGCCGCGGTACATCGTCACCGTCCGCGGCCTGGGCTACAAGTTCGAGCCCTGATGACATGAAAAACGGCCCGTCGAGCGGAGCTCGTCCGTTGAATGGCGGCGGGTGGGGGCTGGAGGACGGTCCGTCCCTGCTGCTGGGACGGGCCGTTTTTTTTGCTCAGGGCCGGGGCTCAGTGGCCGGAGCCTCCCGGGGACGCGCCGCCGCCCGCGGGCGGCTGCGTCGCACCCGGCTGGGGCGAGCCGTGTCCGGGCGAACCGGGCTGCGCCGGCGCGGACGGCTGAGTGCCGCCGGGGTTCGGCGATCCGGGCGCCTGCCCGGCCGGGCCCGCCAGCGGGTAGGTCATGTACTCGCCCTGCTGCGGCACGATCGGCACCTGGAACTGGACGGCGCCCGCCTTCTCGAACTGCATCTGCACGGGCACCCTGGAGCTGGCGAGCAGCTCCTGCTTGAGGCCCGTCAGGACGACGAGCGGCTGCTCGCCGCTCGGGGTGGTGGCCTGAGGAGCGTTCTGCTGCGCCGGGCCGGTGTTGGGCTGGGGCGTCGCGCCCGCACCCGTGGGCTCGGGCGTCGCGCCCGCGCCGGTCGGCTCGGGCGTAGCGCCGCCGCGGGTGGGTTGCGGGGTCGCGTCGCCGCGCGGGGTGGCGCCGTCCTGCGGCTGCCCGGACGGCGTCGTCCCCGGCCGCTTGGTCTGGTTGCCCGCAGGCGGTGCGGCGGGCGGGGTGGACGGCTTGGACGGCTTGCCCAGCAGCTTCACCGGGCTGCCCATCCCGTCCGGCGCGGCGGCCGGCAGCACCAGCCCGCCGCCGTCGATCTTGGCGGGGCTGTCGAAGAGCGGGGAGCTGACCGAGACCAGCCGGTCCTGCCTCTCCTTGACCTGGTTGATCATCACGCCGTACAGCGCCAGCGACGATCCGGGGGCGATCGGCTGGCCGGGACGCGGGCCCAGCACGAACACGTTGCGCAGGGCGATCTGCGGCTCCGCCGGCTTGTCCAGCGGGACCGAGACGTTGACGCCGTCGGTCAGCTGCGTCGGAGCGGCGGACTGAGGCTCCTCGCCGGCGCCGCAGCCGGAGATCACCGGCGCGATGGCGACGGCGCCCGCGACGGCGAGCGCGCCCATTCGACGGCTGTTACGGATCACGGCGTCGGTCTCCTCGCGAAATGGCACGGACGTTGGTGAGAGCGGCGTCGCAGACGCCAGGGGAAGCGTAGCGACACCCGGCCGGAAGTCCCGCCCCGGGGTGCCTGACACGCCCGTGCCCGTCCGGTCACGCGGGCGGTGATTCCGTCAGCCGGTCTGTAGCGCCTTGACCTTCCCGGCGAGCTCAGGCCCGGGCTTCGGCGCCTGGACGACCTCCTTGACCACGCCGTCCAGCTGGACGAACACGGCGGTGAGGCCGGCGGCGGGCGGTCCCGGCGTGGCGGCCGGTCCCGGCGCGGCGGGCGGCGGCGCGTAGGCCGCGGCGAGCAGGGCCTGGCGGTCTTCGAGGAGCCGCGGCACCCCGTTGTGGGCGGTGCCCGCGCACGCCTTCAGTTCCTTCAGCGGCGTCCCCTTCTTGCCGCCGGACGGACGGGGGTCGGCGACCAGGTAGAACTTCAGCTCGTTCTCCTGCGTCCTGCCCGCGAGCTCCGCGACCACACCTTCGCATTCGTACGCGGGCGGGACGATGCCGATGACGCCCGGCCGCAGGTCGCGGATCTGTATGGCCGCGCGCTGGCCCGTCACCTCGTCCACGCTGCCCGCGGGCAGCAGCCCGCCGATCTCGCCGGGGCTCGCGGACGGCCGCGGCGCGAGCCGGGCGCCCGTCTGCGGCGGCGCGGGACGCGGCCCGAACGTGGTCATCAGGACGCCGCTGAGCAGCGCGACCAGCAGCGCGCCCGCGATGATCGGGATGGCGACGCCGAACCGTGTCAGCGGGCGTCCGGCGCGGCGGAACCGGTCCCGGCGCCGGCGGCGGCGCTCCTCGCGGCGGTAGGCCGCGACGTCGCGCTCCAGCTCGCGGGCGTCATCGGGCACGACGACGTCAATGCGGGGAAGCCCGTAATCGTCGGGCTCCGGGTCGCCGCCGTCCGGCCTCACGCCGCACCTCCCGTCCTGGCCTCGCCGGAGCGCTCCCGGCCCTGTTCGCTCGCGGCCCTGTTCAGCGGGCCCCGTCCGGCGGGCGCGGCCCCGGCCGGGCCGTGGTCCTATTCGGACCCTTCCGGGCGCTTCGTACCCGGACCGCCCGGCATGTTCACCTCCAGTATGGAACGCATCTCGGCGGCCGGGAGGGGGATGCTTGTAACCGGGACGCCCTTACCGGTAATGGCGGCCGGGCGGGATCAGAGTGGTCCGTCGGCTACCCTGAGTACGGGGAACTGGTCGAAGATGCACCATTAAAGGGCTTTGTCAATACCCCAATATGCAGCTTGACCTGGGCATTTGTCCGGAAGGCCGGTTCAGCCACCCTCGTTTCCGTGGTACCCTGGTTCTAGCGGAAGGGGTACTTGTCACATGACTTTCCAGGTCGGCGACACCGTCGTCTACCCCCACCATGGGGCTGCTCGGATCGAGGCCATCGAGACTCGCACCATCAAAGGTGAGGAAAAGACCTATCTGGTCTTGAAGGTCGACAAGGGCGACCTGACAGTGCAGGTCCCGGTCGAGAATGTCGAGGACGTGGGCGTCCGAGACGTCGTCGGCCAGGAGGGTCTGGAGAAGGTGTTCGAGGTGCTGCGCGCGCCCTACACCGAAGAACCCACCAACTGGTCCCGCCGGTACAAGGCGAACCTCGAGAAGCTCGCCTCCGGCGATGTGAACAAGGTCGCCGAGGTCGTCCGCGACCTGTGGCGGCGCGACAAGGAGCGCGGCCTGTCGGCCGGCGAGAAGCGCATGCTCGCCAAGGCGCGGCAGATCCTGGTCAGTGAGCTCGCGCTCGCGGAGAAGACCAACGAGGACAAGGCAGAGGCCCTGCTCGACGAGGTCCTGGCCAGCTGATCGGCCGGACGGGTTGAGCGCAAGGCTTCCACGGGTGGGCGTCGGAACCGACGTCCACCCGTTCTCGTCCGAGCCGCGCCCGCTGTGGGTCGCCGGGCTCGATTGGCCCGGTGAGGGCCACGGCCTCGCCGGCCACTCCGACGGCGACGTCGCAGCGCACGCCGCCTGCGACGCGCTTCTGTCGGCCTGCGGGCTCGGCGACGTCGGCGCCGTCTTCGGCACCGCCGATCCACGCTGGTCCGGTGCGTCCGGCATCTCCCTCCTCCGGGAGGTCGCCCGCCGCGTCGACGAATCCGGCTTCACCATTGGCAACGTCACGATCCAGATCATCGGCAACCGTCCCAAGATCGGCAAACGGCGTACCGAAGCCGAGAAGACCCTCACCGAGGCACTCGGCGGCGCCCCCGTCAGCGTCTCCGCCACCACCACGGACGGCCTGGGCCTCACCGGCCGCGGCGAAGGTCTCGCCGCCATCGCCACCGCCCTCGTCGTCCCCCGCTGACGCCTTCTCGATCAGCGCGTCCGAGGCCGCGAGTAGTGACCGGGCGCATCAGAGTTCGGCGGCGGGGCGGATCGGGAGGTCGTAGTAGCGGCGGGCGCTGGAGCCGATGCGGTTGAGGTCGGTGCCGTAGATGTGCAGCGAGACGGCGACGCTGTCGCTGATGTTGCGGACGCGGTGGATGTCGCCGGGCGGGGCGAAGCCGCTGACCTCGCCGGTCGGGACGTGGTTGCTGCCGACTCCGATCAGGGCGGTGCCGTCCTCGGAGAGAGTGTAGAGGTCCTCGTACTCGACGCCGGTGACGGTGCCGAACGCGCACCAGGTCACGTGGTCGTGGACGAGGGTCACCGCGCCCGGCTGCCAGACGATCGCCACCATCGAGAACGAGCCGTCCGGCTCCACGTGCAGGCGGTGGCTGTGGAAGGTGCCGCGCTCACCGGCGATCTGCTCCGGGGTGAGCAGCTCGGGCGACGGCATGTGCTCGCGCAGCGCGTCCGCGACGTGGGACGCGGTGCCGCGCCAGTCGGCGGGACGGGCGACGGCCGCGCGGACCGCGATGACCAGTTCGTCCAGTTCCGTGGTGGGGGGCGCGGTTAGGGTGTTCATGGTGTCCTCCTCGTGTGCCGGGGCGGGGCCCTCGGGGTGTGTCTCCAGCGTCCGGTCTCAGGGGCGGTGCGGTCATCCGTGGCGCCCGCAGAGCACCACGGACGCCGCCACGGAAAGGGGCCGACGGTGGCGGAACGGATCTCCGAGCGGGAGGCCGAGGTGCTCGCCGCGCTCGGCTCGCGGCTGTCCAACGCGCAGATCGCGAACCGGCTGCACGTCTCCGTCCGGACGGTGGAGAGCCACGTGTCGTCGCTGCTGCGCAAGTACGGCGTGCCCGACCGGTGGGCGCTGGCCGAGCTGGCCCGCTCCGAGGCGCCGGATCCGGGACGTGTCGTCGGGCTGCCGGCGTCCGGGACGACGTTCGTCGGACGCGGCGCCGAGCGCGCCGAGGTGATGGCGGCGCTGGCGGAGGCCCGGCTCGTGACCCTGCTCGGGCCGGGCGGGGTGGGCAAGACCCGGCTCGCGGCGATGGTCGCGGCGGACGCGGGCGCGCTGTTCCCGTCAGGCGGGGCGTTCGTGGACCTGGTGCCGGTGCGCGAAGGGTTCGTGGCGCGGGCGGTCGCGACCGCGCTCGGGGTGACCGAGGGGTCGCACCAGCCGCTGCCGGACGCGGTCGCGGCACGGCTCGGCACCGGGCGGTCGCTGCTCCTGCTGGACAACTGCGAGCACGTGATCGACGAGGCGGCAGCGTTCGCCGAGCGGATCCTCGCCGCGTGCCCCGGCGTCCGGGTGCTCGTGACCAGCCGGGAGCGGCTGGGCGTCCCCGGCGAGCGCAGCGTGCCGATCTCCCCGCTGCCCGGCTCGGACGCCGAGACGCTGTTCCACGACAGGGCGCTCGCCGCCGATCCGCTGTTCGTCGCGGCCCCAGAGGTGATCGCCGACCTGTGCGCGCGGCTGGATGGCGTACCGCTCGCGATCGAGCTGGCGGCCGCCCGGGGCGCGTCGCTCGGCGCCACGGGCCTGCTCGCCGCGCTTGAGGACGCCCTGCGCCTGCTGTCCGGCGGCCGCGGCGGCGACGAGCGGCACCGGTCGCTGCGCGCGGTGCTGTCCTGGAGCCATGATCTGCTGGACGAGGAGGAGAAGGCGCTGTTCCGCCGGCTCGCGGTGTTCGCCGGGGCGTTCGACCTGGACGCCGCCGTCGCGGTCGGCGGGGACCGGGCGGGCGTCGCCGACCTGCTCGGACGGCTCGTCGACAAGAGCCTCGTGGTGCATCTGCGCGGGCGGCCCGGCCGGTGGCGGCTGCTGGAGACGGTACGGGCGTTCGCGCGGGCCCAGCTGTCCGCCGCCGGTGAGGAGGACGAGATCGGGGCCCGTCACCTGCGCTGGGCGGCGGCCGCCGCGTCCGGTCTGCGGGGACGGCTCGGCGATCCGGCGTGGCGGGACGATTTCGACGCCATGGCCGCGGATCTGCGGTCCGCGCTGGCTTCTCCGAGGAGCCCGTGCGAGGTGACGCATCGGCTGGCGAGCGCGCTGGCGCGCCTGACGTTCGCCCGCCGCCACCTGCTGGAATCGTTCGCGCACTACCGGACCGCCGCCGCGGTCGCGCCGGACGCGGTTTCCGCGGCCGTCGATCTGCGCGCGGGAGCCGGATGCGCGCATGTGAGCACCACGTCCAACCAGCATGTGTTCGAGCTGCTGCTGGAAGCGGCCGAGCAGGCGCGGCGGGCCGGGGACCAGCGCGGCCGGGCGATCGACCTGGCGCGCGCGGTGGAGACGGCGTGCCGTTTCCCGGAGGCGTTCGACACCGATGTCTCGCGCGAGCGCCTGCACGGGCTCCTCGGTGACGCGGAAGAGGCCGCCGGACGGGGGGATCATTCGGACGACCCGGAGGTGGCGGCGTGCCTGGCCGTGGCGCGGGCCTGGCTGGACGGCCCGGACAGGGGCGCGCCGGACGCGGAGTCGGCGCTCGCCGCCCTCGCCGCCGTCCGGGCGACCGCTGATCCGGTGCTGATCAGCTCCGGGCTGTGCGCGGCGGCGACCGCGGCGCTGCGGGCCGGACGGCTGCGGGAGGCCAACCGGATCACCCGGGAACGCCTGGAACTGCTGCCGTCCATGGACCGCGACGACCCGTACTGCGCGCCGGAGATCTGCAACACCTACGGCCGCGCCTGCGTCTACGCGATCATGGCCGGCGATCTGCCCGGTGGGATGGCGGCGGCCCGCGCGGGCATGGACGACGACCTGCTGCGCGACACCCACATCACGGCGAGCCGCCTCGTCCAGCCGCTCGCGCTGACCGGACGGTTCCGCGACGCGATCGGGAACGCCGAGCGGATGTGGGACCAGTGGGAGAGGGCGGGCCGTCCCGCGCCGCTCTGGATGCTGCCCGCGGTGTGCACGACGGTGCTGGCGTGCGGGATGCTCGGAGAGGCCGAGCCGGTCGCGTTGTGGCGGGCCAGGGCCGGGGAGGTGGCGGGCGGCGCGCTCGCCACGGCGGCCGTCGCGGTGTTCGTGGACGCCCGGCTGGCCGTCCACGATGGGCGGTTCGACGATGCCGGAGCCCTCGTGCGCCAAGCCCTTGCCGTCGGCACGCCACTGGATCCCTATCTGGCGTACGCGCGGGCCGCGGGCGCGGAACTGGCCGTGGCGGCGGGGCTTCCCGAGGCGGCGGAGCTGCTGGCGTCCGCTTCCCCGTTCGCCGAGGAGAACGGGTGGGCGGCGGCCTGCCTCGCCCGCGCCCGCTGGCGCCTGGACGGTGACCGTGACGAGCTCGCTCGCGCGCTTGAGGGCTGGGAGCGTCTCGACGCGCAGGCGGAACGGGACTGCACGCGGGCATTGCCAGCGCGGGCGCGCTAGGCGCGAGTCGGGTGGACCGTGCCCGTCACCTCGCCGAACGTGATGCGGGAGCCGGACGCGCCCGGGGCCTGCGCTCTGATCGTGACGGTGTCGCCGTCCTCCAGGAACGAGCGGCGGATGCCGTCGTCCAGGTCCAGGGGCTCCTGGCCGTTCCAGCTCAGCTCCAGCATGCAGCCGCGCTGGTCGCGCTCGGGGCCCGAGACCGTCCCGGACGCGAACAGGTCCCCGGTGCGCAGCGGGGCGCCGTTGACCGTGGCGTGGGCGAGCTGCTGCGGCGGCGTCCAGTACATCGAGGCGAAGGGGGGACGGCTGACGACCTGGCCGTTGATCAGGACCTCCAGGCGCAGGTCGAGGCCCCACGGCTCCTCGCAGCGCAGGTAGGGGAGCGGGGCCGGGTCCTGGACGGGCGGCGGCACGCGCGCGGGCTCCAGCGCGGCGACCGGCACGACCCAGCAGGAGATCGACGTCGCGAACGACTTGCCGAGGAACGGGCCGAGCGGCCGCGACTCCCACGCCTGCAGATCGCGGGCGCTCCAGTCGTTCAGCAGGACGAACCCGAACACGTGGTCGCGGAACGCGCCCGTCGGCACGCCGCGTCCCGCGGCGGACGGGACGCCCGCGACGAACGCGACCTCCGCCTCGAAGTCCAGCCGGAGCGACGGGCCGAACGACGGCTCCGGCTCGCCGGGCGTCCTGCGCTGCCCGGACGGCCGGATGACCGGCGTCCCGGACGGGTACACGGTCCCGGCGCGCCCGTGGTAGCCGATCGGCAGCCGCTTCCAGTTGGACGGCAGCGGCTCGTCCCGCGGGCGGAAGATCCGTCCGGTGTTCCTGGCGTGGTGCTCGGACGAGTAGAAGTCGACGTAGTCCGCGACCTCGAAGGGGCGCAGGAGTTCCACGTCCGCGACGGGGATCAGATGGGGTTCGACCCGGTCGCGGTACGACTCGTCGGTGAGCACCTCGACGAGCCGGGCGCGGTTCGCGTCCCAGGCGGCGCGTCCGGCCACCATGAAGGCGTTCAGCGAACCGGAGGCGAAGTAGCGGCGGTCCTCGACCATGCCCGCCGCGGACATCGCCGCGAGGTCGAGCACCTGATCGCCGATGGCCGCGCCGACGCGGGGAAGCTCACCCGGACGCGCGAAGACCCCGTACGGCAGGTTCTCGACGCCGAAGCCGCCGTCCGTATCGCCCTCAACCCACGAATCGGTCGTCATGCCGCCATATCTTCCCCGGTGCGTCTCCGTTCACCCGGTGGCGCGCCGAGTCGGGCGGCGGCCGAGCGGCCGGTCAGGCGGCGGGCGGTCTGATCAGGGACAGCGCGGACAGAGCGGCGTCGACGCCGGGCGTGCCGAAGGAGAGCAGCAGGCGGCGCGTCGCCCGCACCTCGTCGTCGGTCAGCGCCAGCAGCTCGGCGGCGAGGCCGGACGGATCGGTGCGTTCGAGCGTCCGCCGGACATCGTCTCCGCGCGTCGCGCCGGCCGTGGCGAGCAGAACGTTCAGGAAGCCGTGGCGGTCTTGATGCCGGACGGCGCGATCCGCCCCGGCCGTGCACGTGAAGGGCAGGCCGCGCTCGGCGCACGCCGAGATGAACGCCGCCACCTCTGCATCCGGGCCGTCCATGCGGTAGGCGGCGCCCAGCAGGGCTCCATGGTCGCGGGCGGCGGACATGCGGTCGAGCGCGTCCCGCCATCCGGGCGAGCGCCGCACCTCGATGTGGGCGGGCACGTCGGACGGGAGCCGGGCGATCGTCACGGCGACGGCCCGCGCCTGGTCGGCGTCCCGGGGGAGCGCGATCCGCACCGCCGACGGGCGGACGCGCGGCTCGGCGCGGACGGCGTCCAGCGCGTCCGGCAGCTCCTCGATCCCGGTGTCGGCGATCAGGCCGAGATCGAGAAGGTCTTCCGGGACGAGAAGCGCCCGCAGCTCGGCGAACCGCGACGCCGGGCACAGGAACCGTCCGGCGGCCGGGTCCCGACCGGCCTCACGATGCGCCGCCAGCGCCCTGTCCATCGGAACGCGGTCCATCGGAACGCGGTCCGGCGGGGCGGGGTCAGGCGCGTCGAGCGCGGCGTCGTCGATCAGCCGAGCGAGTAGGGCGCTCATGGCGCCTAGGTACCCCGCCGCAGGGCCGCGTCACGCCGTCCGTCCCGCCGTCCGGCGCGGCGTTCAGTCGGCGGGCGGGGTGGGGCCGCTGCGGAAGTTGCTGGACGGCGGCGGATTCACGTCGTCGGCGTCGGGGTCCTCGGCGCGGTCGGCGGGCTGGGCGTCGTCCTCGTCGGCGTCCGGGGCGGCGGCGGCGCCGGGCATCACGATGTCGGGACGGGTGGTCGACGCGACCGGACGGTCCTCCGCGTCCGGACGATCCCGCTTCCTGACCAGCTCGACGTCGGTGGGCAGCAGCGCCGGCGCCGCGTCGAGGGGCGGGCGCGGCTCGGGGAGGGTGTCCAGCGGCGGCGGCTCGGACGACAGGCTCGGCGCGGACGATCCGGCGCCGTCGTCCTCGAACCGCCGGCCGTCGGGTTCTTCGGGGGCGAAGGGGATGAGCGGCTCGGTCTCGTCCAGGAAGGCGAAGGGCGACTCCGGCTCGGGCCCGGTCGGCTCCGCCGCCGCCTCCAGCGCCAGCGGTTCGGGCGCGGCGGGTTCCAGGACCTTCACGTGGCCGCGCTGCGGCTCGATCGGCGCGGCCTCCTCGGCGGCGGGACGGGACACGCGGATCTGCTTGAACATCGTCAGCCACAGCCACACGGCGAGCACCAGCATGATGTGCGGCGCCACGGCCACGCCCGCGCGGACCGACTCGCGGGGCAGCTCAGCCATGCCCCAGACAGAGTCCTGGACGGACACGGCCGCGCCCCCGGCGACGAGGAGCAGCAGCAGCGTCCAGCGCAGCAGCCGCGTCCACCAGCGGGAGTTCCGGGTGATCACCAGGGACAGGATCGTCAGCGCGGTGAGGGTGTCCGCGATCGCCGGGTAGAGCGGCGCCCAGCGGTCGCCGACACCGCCGTAAAGGGCGAGGTCGCGGAGCACGTCGTAGGTCAGCGCGTACGCGGCGCCCGCCAGCGCCGCGACGATGAGTCCGGCGAGCGCGGTGAGCAGCCGCCGCTGCACCGGGGTGAAGGCCGGCCGGGTCGGGTCAGATGGCATGTCTCTCGTTCCGGGGGAAGTGGCGCCAGAGGGGTCCTCAGGCGAGATTAGCCAGCGCGGACGGCGGCGGCTCGTCCATTCCGATGATCACATCGCGCTGCACGCGATATGGGCGGCGACGTACGGTATGGACGACGACACCCGAGAGAGGAGGCTCGATGACCACGGCGAAGCGAGGATCATCGAACCGGCTTCTCGGGTGTCCGGGGTCCGCCCCCGGAAAGGCGGGCCCGTGATCGCGGGGAAAAGCCTCGGCGAGCCGGTCCGGGTGTTCGACGGACGGCCCGCCGGCCGCCGCATGTGGGCCCTGCTCGCGCTGATGAGCCTGGCCGTGCTGTCGCTCGTCCCGGTCGCCATCGTCTACCTGCGCGTCCGCGTGTGGTCGGTGGGCATCCCGGCGCTCCTGATCGCCATGGGATACGCGGGCGCGGTCGGCTGGATCATGGAACGGCGCCGTCCGCGCCTCCGCGGCCGGGTCGTCGTCCTCCACACCGGCGGCCTGTCGGTCTCCGGGCCCGGCGGCGAGACCGGCTACACGTGGGACGAGCTGACGTCGGTCACCGTCTCCGGCGTGCGGAACGAGCCGGACGACCGCACCCGCTGGTCGTTCACGATCGTCGCCGAGGACGGGACCGTCCTGCGGCTCGGCGACGACATCCCGGACGTGCGGGACCTCGGGATCGCCGTCGCCGAGGAGGTCACGGCGCGGATCGTCCCGCGCCACCTGGCGGCGGTGAAGGCGGGGGAGACCGTCCGGATGGGGCCGTTCACCGTCGACCTGGGCGGCGTCGAGAAGGACGGCGAGCGGCTGCCCTGGCCCGCCGTCCGCGAGGTCGAGATCGACAACGGCCTGGTGAGGGTGCACGCCTCCGCCGGCTGGACCGATCTGCTGACCGTGGCCGCCCAGGTACCGGACGCGCTGGCGTTCACGGCACTATGTCACCAGGTCAGAGACCTGACCGAACTTCCCTGAAGATTTTTTCGCAGGGATGTCGAGAACGCGTCCGCCGCTCCGATCCAAGGGTGAAGGGCGGCCCGCCAGGGCGCGCGCATCAACGACACGAGGAGACACGACCGTGAAATACATGCTGCTGATCTTCAACCGGCCCGGGTTCGTGGAGGAGCTGGCGGAGCAGGAGCGCGACGCGCTGTTCGCCGAGGTCGGCGGGCTCATGCAGGAGCTGTCGGAGTCCGGCGAATTCGTCGCGGGGGAGGCGCTGGCCGACCCGTCCACGACCAAGACCGTCACGGCGAAGGGCGGGCAGCCCGCCGTGACCGACGGGCCGTTCCTGGAGGCCAAGGAGCACTTCGCCGGCTACATCACCGTCGACTGCGAGTCCGAGGAGCGGGCCGTGGAGATCGCCAAGCGCTGGCCGGACGTCCGGTTCGGCGGGCGCATGGAGGTCCGGGCGATCATGGACGAGTCCGGGACGGAGATGTGACGGTCCCGGCCGCCGTCGAGGACCTGCTGCGCACGCTCGCGCCGCAGGTCCTCGGCACGCTCGTCCGGCGGCACGGGGCGTTCGACGCCTGCGAGGACGCCGTCCAGGAGGCGCTGCTCGCCGCGGCCGTCCAGTGGCCGGGGGACGGCGTCCCGGAGAACCCGCGCGGCTGGCTGCTGACCGTCGCGACGCGGCGGCTCACCGACCAGTGGCGCAGCGAGCGCGCCCGCCGCGACCGCGAGGCCGCCGTGTTCACGAAGGAGCGCGGCGACGAGGCGGGCCCGGCCCTGGACGAGGACGACCGTCCCGGCGACCGCGACGACACGCTGACCCTGCTGTTCCTGTGCTGCCATCCGGCGCTGTCGCCGCCGTCGCAGGTCGCGCTGACGCTGCGCGCGGTCGGCGGCCTCACCACGGTGCAGATCGCCCGCGCGTTCCTCGTGCCGGAGGCCACGATGGCGCAGCGGGTCAGCCGGGCCAAGCAGAAGATCAAGGCGAGCGGCGCGCGGTTCGCGCCGCCCCCGCCGGACGAGCGGGACGAGCGGCTGCGGGCCGTCCTGCACGTCCTGTACCTGATCTTCAACGAGGGCTACACCGCGTCCAGCGGACCCGACCTGCAGCGCGCCGACCTGACCGCGGAGGCGATCAGGCTGGCCCGCGCGCTGCACCGGCTGCTGCCGGACGACGGCGAGGCCGCCGGGCTGCTCGCCCTCATGCTGCTGACCGACGCGCGACGCGCGGCCCGGAGCGGGGACGGCGGCCTGCTGATCCCGCTCACCGAACAGGACCGGACGCTCTGGAACCGCGACGCCATCGACGAGGGCACGGCGCTGGTCACCGACGCGCTGACCTGGTCGCCGCCCGGCCCGTACCAGCTGCAGGCCGCGATCGCCGCCGTCCACGCGGAGGCGGCGCGGCCCGAGGACACCGACTGGCCGCAGATCGTCGCCCTCTACCGGCTGCTGTCGCATCTGTCGCCGAACCCGATGGTCACGCTGAACGAGGCGGTCGCGGTCGCGATGGTGGACGGCCCGTCCGCCGGGCTCGACCTGCTGCGCCCCCTCGACGCCGACGATCGCATGTCCGGGCATCACCGGCTCGCCGCCGTCCGGGCGCATCTGCTGGAGATGGCGGGCGACGCGGACGCGGCGCGCGAGGCGTACCGGCAGGCCGCCCGCACCACGACCAGCCTGCCGGAACGGCGCTACCTCGAATCCCGCGCCGCACGACTTACTCGCTAAAGGACATTCCGATGGAAACGACAGGGCGAACGCTCGACGTCCCCGGCGCGACCCTCCATTACGAGGTGCGCGGCTCCGGGCCCGTCCTGCTGCTGATCTGCGGCGGGATCTACGACACGGCCGGTTACGCCGGGCTCGCCGGGCTGCTCGCCGACCGGTACACGGTCGTCACGTACGACCGGCGCGGCAACTCGCGGAGCCCGCTCGACGGCCCGCCGGAGCCGCAGCGCGTCGAGGTCCACGCCGACGACGCGTCCCGGCTGCTCGCCGAGGTGTCGCCGGACGAGCCCGCGTTCGTGTTCGGCAACAGCTCCGGCGGGCAGATCGCGGTGGCGCTGGTGCAGCGCCACCCCGAGCAGGTGCGCGCGCTGGTCGCCCACGAGCCGTCGCTGCTCGGGCTGCTGCCGGACGCCGCGCACTGGGAGTCCGTCATCGCGGACGTGGAGCGGGCCTACCGCGACGGCGGCGTAGGCCCCGCGATGGCGACGTTCGGCGCGGCGCTGGGCATGTCCGACGACGACGACGGCCAGGCCGACCAAGAGAGCGCCGCGCCCGATCATGAGGCCGGCGCGCCCGATCCGGAGATGCTGGAGATGTTCGCGCGCTTCGAGAAGAACACCGACTTCTTCGTCGGCTACGAGGTCCCCGGGTTCGGACGCTGGGTCCCCGACATCGAAGCGCTGCGCCGCTCAACGGCCCGGATCGTCCTCGTCGCGGGGGAGAAGTCCGCAGGGGAGCCGCCGCACCGGGCCGCCCACGCGCTCGCAGAGCGGCTCGGGACGACGGCCGAGACCTACCCCGGCGACCACGGCGGCTTCGGGACGGAGGCGGAGGAATTCGCCACCAGGCTGCACGCCGTGTTCTCCGCGTCCTGACTCAATGGCATGGGGCCCTATTACCAACTGGCATAACGCCCGTGTGGCGCTAGGCGCTCCGCGGTACGCGCGATTCCAATAACCTGGGTTTGTGAGTCTGCGCTTCTACGACACCGGCACCCGTAGCGTCCGCACGTTCGAGCCTCTCGAAGAGGGCCGTGTGGGGATGTACGTGTGCGGTGCCACCCCGCAGGCGTCCCCGCACATCGGGCATCTCCGCTCGGGCGTGATCTACGACGTCCTGCTGCGCTGGCTGCGCGCGTCCGGCTACGAGGTGACGTTCGCCCGCAACGTCACCGACATCGACGACAAGATCATCGCGGTGGCGGCGGACCAGAACGTGCCGTGGTTCGCGGTCGCCGAGGGCAACCAGCGGGTCTTCACGCAGGGCTACGACCTGCTCGGCTGCCTGCCCCCGACGATCGAGCCGCGCGCCACCGGGCACGTCCCGGAGATGATCACGCTGATGCGCCGCCTGATCGAGAAGGGCCACGCCTACGCGGTCGGCGGCGACGTGTACTTCGACGTCAAGTCGTGGGCCGACCAGTACGGCGAGCTGTCGAACCAGCGGCTGGAGAACATGCGGTCCGCCGGCGACACCCCCAACGAGCAGCTCAAACGCGACCCGCGCGACTTCGCGCTGTGGAAGGGCGCCAAGCCGGGCGAGCCGTTCTGGGAGACGCCGTGGGGGGACGGGCGTCCCGGCTGGCACCTGGAATGCTCGGCGATGGCGACCAAGTACCTCGGGCCCGTGTTCGACATCCACGGCGGCGGCGTCGATCTGATCTTCCCGCACCACGAGAACGAGATCGCCCAGTCCCGGGCGGCCGGCGACGGCTTCGCCCGCTACTGGCTGCACAACGGGCTGCTCACCGTTGACGGCGAGAAGATGAGCAAGTCCGTCGGCAACGTGGTGCTGCTGCCCGATCTGCTGGGCAAGGCCCGTCCCGCCGAGGTGCGCTACTACCTGGTCTCGGCGCACTACCGGTCGCTGATGGACTACACCGACGCGTCCCTGGCCGAGGCCGTCTCCGCCTACCAGCGCATCGAGGGCTTCGTCACGCGCGCGTCGGAGATCGTCGGCGCGGTCGCGCCCGCGCCCGCCGTCCCGGCCGAATTCGCCGCCGCGCTGGACGACGACCTGGGCGTCCCGCACGGGCTGGCGGTGCTGCACGAGGCCGTCCGGGACGGGAACAGCGCGCTCGCGTCCGGTGACCGCGACGCGGTGCGCCGCCATCTCGCGGACGTCCGGGCGATGGGGGACGTCCTCGGCCTTGACCCGCTGTCCCCGCAGTGGAGCCGCGCCGGGGAGGACGACCTGCGTCCCGTCGTGGACGCGCTCGTCGCGGTGGCGCTGGAGCAGCGGCAGGCTGCGCGCGCGCGCAAGGACTACGCAGCCGCCGACGCGATCCGTGACAGCCTGTCCGAGGCGGGCATTGTCGTAGAGGACACCCCGCAGGGCGCCCGCTGGGAGCTCAAGCGCGGCTGACGCGGCCTGGCCGGTGCCGGGCGGCGGATAAAATCAGACGTTCGCGGGGGTTCGCCGCCGTCCCGCCGAGAACCGAGCCGCCCCGAGGGCGGGCGAACCGCAACCGTCGCCAGGAGCGTACCGATCATGGCCAAGAGCAAGGGCAAGGGACCGACTCCCAAGGCCGAGGACCGGCACTGGCACGGCAAGCGCCAGAAGGCCCGCGCCGTCAAGAGCGCCAAGCGGACCGGCACCCCGACGCTCGGCCCGGGCGGCCGCGCGAAGCCCGCCTCCGAGACCCGCGACGGCGCCGCCGGGCGTTCCGGCCGTCCCGCCGGGGCGCGGCGCGCGAGCGGCGAGCTCCCGGAGCTGGTCACCGGACGCAACCCGGTCGTCGAGGCGCTCCGCGCCGGGGTCCCGGGGACGACGCTGTACGTGATGTCCAGCACTGATGAGCGCGTCCGCGAGGCGATCCAGATCGCCGCCGACCGGCGGATCCCGCTCCTGGAGAGCGGGAAGAACGAGCTGGACCGGATGACGGACGGCGCCGTCCACCAGGGCATCGCGCTGCAGGTCAGGCCGTACCGGTATGCGCACGCCGACGACCTGCTCACGGGGACGGCGCCGCTGATCGTCGCGGTGGACGGGATCACCGACCCGCGCAACCTCGGCGCGATCGTCCGGTCCGCGGCCGCGTTCGGCGCCGCCGGAGTCGTGGTGCCGGAGCGGCGGGCCGCCGGAGTCACCGCCGGGACGTGGAAGTCGTCCGCGGGCACGCTCGCCGCCGTGCCCGTCGCGCAGGTCACGAACCTCAGCCGCCAGCTCAAGGCGTACCAGAAGGCGGGCTGCTTCGTCGCCGGGCTGGACGCGGGCGGCGGCACCGCCGTCGCCGACCTGGAGGTCGCGTCCGGGCCTTTCGTGCTGGTCGTGGGCTCGGAGGGCAAGGGTCTCGGACGCCTGGTCGCCGACACCTGCGACCTGCTGGTCACGATCCCGATGCCGGGCAGGGCCGAGTCGCTCAACGCGGGCGTCGCCGCCGGGATCGCCCTGTACGAGATCAGCCGGCTCCGCGCCTCCTAGTTTTCCTCAATGGGAATAATCTCAACGTTCGCAGACTTGACGCTCAGGTAACCGCCGTCAGGTTCCCCGAACGTCGAGGTGATCACGTTGACCGCCGCCTTGGCCCTGCCGCAGGCCGAACGGACCCGCTACACCACCGACCTGGCCCTCGCGGCGCTCGCGCCCGCGAGCTGGGGCACCACCTACGTGGTCACCACGACGCTGCTCCCCGCCGACCGCCCGCTGCTGGCCGCCACGCTCCGCGCGCTGCCCGCCGGACTGATCCTGCTCGCCGTCACCCGGCGCCTCCCGCGCGGCGAGTGGTGGTGGAAGTCGATCGTCCTCGGCATGCTGAACTTCGGGGCCTTCTTCCCGCTGATCTTCTTCGCCGCGTACCGGCTGCCCGGCGGGGTCGCCGCCACCATCGGCTCCGTCCAGCCGCTGGTCGTGGCGCTGCTGTCCCTCGGCGTCCTGCGGGTCCGCCCCGCCCGCGCCGTCCTGTACGCCGCGCTCGCCGGCACCGGCGGCGTCGCGCTGCTGACCCTGAGCTCCGACGCCCGCCTCGACCCGCTCGGCATCGGCGCCATGCTCACCGCGACGTCCCTGATGGCGACCGCGATCGTGCTGGCCAAGAAGTGGGGACGCCCCGAATCGCCGGACGGACGCCCCGAATCGCCGCTCGTCATGACCGGCTGGCAGCTCACCGTCGGCGGCGTCGCCCTCGCCCCGTTCACCCTCGCCGTCGAGGGCGTCCCGGCCACGATCACCGGCGAGAACGTCCTCGGCTTCGCCTACCTCGGCCTCGTCGGCACGGCCATCGCGTACGCGCTGTGGTTCCGCGGCATCGACCGGCTGCCCGCCACCTCGGTGTCCCTGCTCGGCCTCACCAACCCGATGATCGCCACCATGGCCGGGCTGCTGATCCTCGGGCAGACGCTCACGCCCTGGCAGATCGTCGGCTTCACCATCGCCCTGGGCGCGCTCGTCGCCGGCCAGACCTTCAACCGGACACGCTGAGCCGCCGCCCCCGGAGAAAGGCCAGCTCGGCCTCGTTCTCCGTCCGCTCGATGGCCTCGTCATAGGCCGCCGCGGCCTCGACGCCCCGTCCGAGCCTCCGCAGCAGATCGGCACGGATCGCATGGAACAGGTAGTAATCGCCGAGGTCGAGCCCGTCCACCACCGCCAGCGCGTCCACGACCCCCTCGACCTCGGCCACCGCCACGGCCCGGTTGAGCGCCACCACAGAACTCGGCGCGACCGCCATCAGCTGGTCGTACAGCTCCAGGATCTGGCGCCAATCGGTGTCCTCCGCCCGCGCCGCGTCGCTGTGCACCGCGTTGATCGCCGCCTGGATCTGGTACGGCCCGGGCCGGTTCCGCCGCAGACACTTCCGGACGAGCGCCTGCCCCTCGTCCACGAGCCCCCGATCCCACAACCCGCGATCCTGATCGGCCAGCAGGACGAGCTCGCCGTCCCGCATCCGGGCACGCTTCCGCGACTCGATCAGCAGCATCAACGCCAGCAAGCCCAGCACCTCGGGCTCGTCCGGCATCAGCTCCGCCAGCACCCGCCCCAGCCTGATCGCCTCCGCCGCCAGCTCATCCCGCCCGCCGTAACCCTGGTTGAACACCAGATAGACGACCGCCAGCACCCCCGACAGCCGCTCCGGAAGATCCGCCTCCTCCGGCACCCGGTACGGGATCCCCGCGTCCCGGATCTTCCCCTTGGCCCGCACCAGCCGCTGCGCCATCGTCTTCTCCGGCACCAGGAACGCCCGCGCGATCTCCGCCGTCGACAGCCCGCCCAGCAACCGCAGCGTCAGAGCCACCCGCGCCTGCAACGCCAGCGCCGGATGGCAGCACGTGAACATGAGCCGCAGCCGCTCGTCCCGCACAGGCCCCTCCTCGACCGGCTCCACGACGCCGACCAGCGCCGCCTGCGCCTGCTTGCCCTCCCGCGCCGCCTCCCGCCGCAGCCGGTCGATCGCCTTGTTCCGCGCGGTCGTGATGATCCACCCGGCCGGGCTGGGCGGCGCCCCACCGTCCGGCCACCGCTTCACGGCCTCGGCGAACGCGTCCTGCACCGCCTCCTCGGCCACGTCGACATCGCCGAAGACCCGGACCAGGACGGACACCGCCCGCCCATGCTCCTCCCGGAAGACCCGCTCGATCAGGCTTCGCCCTGGAACGGCCGCACCTCCATCGGCAGCCCCGTCACCCGCGCGTACCGCGCCGCCACCTTGAGCGCCGCGTCCAGGTCCTCCACCTCGATGATGATGATCCCGCCGACGAACTCCTTGCCCTCCGTCCAGGGCCCGTCCGTCGCGATCACCTCCTCGTCCCTGAGCCGCACCACGGTGCTCGCCTCGGGCTGGTGCAACCCCCTCCCGAAGACCCACTCCTCCGACGCCTCCAGGTCCCGCCGGATCTCCGCGAGCTCCGCCATGACGGACTCCAGAACCTCCGGCGGCGGCACCTCTCCCACGGGCTGGATCATGTTGAGCGCGTACAGCTTCATGCTTCCTCCCTGCCCCGATACGTCGCGATCACGACCCCTGTCGTCGTCACCACCGAATCCACGAGCCGCAACTCCGCCTCGACCCCCTCGAACAGCCTGCGCCCCGTCCCCAGCACCAGCGGATGCACCATCAGCAGCCATTCGTCGACAAGCCCCCGCCGCATCAGCTCCCGCGCGAGCTCCCCGCTCCCGAGCACCGTGAGCCCCTCGTTCTCCTTGATATTGGCGACCTCTCCCACGTCCGTCACCAGCACCGAGTTCTCCCAGGGCAGTTCCCGCCGCGTCCGGGACACCACATACTTCCGCGCCCGATTGAGCGCGTCCGTGTACGGATTATCGGTCTGATGGGGCCAGAACCCGTAGAACTGCTCGTACGTCCACCGCCCGAACAGCATGGCCCCACCGCGCCCGATGCCCTTCCCCAACACAGACCGCATGACCTCGTCGTTCCCCGCC
>NZ_SMKT01000067.1 GCF_004348735.1 Actinomadura sp. KC06 | reverse complement strand
CTCCGGCCTCACGGCCTGGTCCTGGCCCTGTTCAACGGACTCGTCCACGGTCGCGGACGGCTCGGCGGTCTCGGTCATGTGGCGTCTCTTCCTTGATCGTTAGATCCGCCGTTATTTGTACAGTCCCCCCAGCAGCCGTGGCGCGCGCTGGCCGACTTCGGTGCCGACATCGACGTCGGGGACCTGATCGACCTGGCTCACACCGTCGAGATGGCCGGGGGGCGAGGGCGCCAAAGTGCACGATGTCCTGGTCGCGAAGATCTCTTCAATGCGGCGTGACCGACCGGGGCTGTGGGCGGTCGACGGCGTGATCGGCAAGGGCGCCTTCACGCATGTGGTGATCAGTGGAGTGTCAGGTGTGGTGGCCACCGTGGCCGGTGGCGGGTGTTCGCGGGAGGGTCGGGGTCTGGCCGGGCTCGGTGACCACGAACTGGCCCATCATGCCCTGGTCTTCGTGGTAGAGGATGTGGCAGTGGAACATGTACGGCGTCCGGGGGTCGGTGTGGTCGCCGAACCGGGCGGCCACCCGGACCGGTTCCTGGGCGCGGAGGAAGATGGTGTCCTTCCAGCCGCGCAGTTCGGGGGGCGGTGCGGCGCCGGCCACCGAGAGGACTTGGAGCTGGGTGTCGTGGACGTGGAAGTTGTGCGGTTTGCCGCCCAGGCTGGTGATCTCCCAGATCTCGGTGGTGTCCTTGGCCACCGCGAAGTCGATCCGGCCCAAGTCCATCTTCTTGCCGTTGATCTGGGTGCCGGACAGCTCGAAGCGGCGGTCGACGCGGGTCTCCGCACCGCCCGGCCGGACGAGCCGGGGAGGCTCGGCGAGCGTGCCGGGCAGCGCGGGCGAGGATGCGAGCCGGTCGGCGGCGCGTAGTTCCAGGACGTCGAACCGGTCGTCGCCGCCGACGAACCGGGCGCTGCCGACGTCCCCGAGGTCGGGCGGGTCGCTGCGCAGCACCACCCGGTCGCCCGGCCGGAACGTCACCACGATCTCGGCGCGCTCTCCGGGGGAGAGCTCGACGTGTCCGGTGGTGTGCGGGGCGGGCAGCAGCCCGCCGTCGGTGCCGACGAGCGCGAACGGCCGCCGGTCCGACAGCACGAAGCGGTAGGTCCGCGCGTTGGACGCGTTGAGCAGCCGTAGCCGTACCCGCTGGGTGGTCACGTCGTGGTACGGCCCGAGCGTGCCGTTGACCAGGATCGTGTCGCCCATGATCCCGAGGCCGCCCATCAGCGGGTGTCCCTCGTCGAGACGGTTTCCGTCGCCGAAGTTCTTGTCCTGCACGATGACCGGGATGTCGTCCACCCCGTACCGGCTCGGCAGTCCGAGGGACCCGGCAGAGGGGTCGTCGAGGATGAACAACCCGGCCAGCCCGCGGTAGACGTGCCGTGCAGTCTCGCCGTGCGGGTGCGGGTGGTACCACAGCGTGCTCGCCGGCTGGTCGACCTTCCAGGTCGGCGACCAGGTCGTGCCCGGCCGGA
This sequence comes from Actinomadura sp. KC06, assembly GCF_004348735.1. Taxonomy (GTDB): domain Bacteria; phylum Actinomycetota; class Actinomycetes; order Streptosporangiales; family Streptosporangiaceae; genus Spirillospora. Next base: position 42,580 of record NZ_SMKT01000067.1, on the reverse strand, counting down.
TCGGCTGGTGCGGCCCGCCGTCCATCGCGGCGGGCAGGTGCATGCCGTGCCAGTGGACGGTAGTCGTCGCGGGCAGGTCGTTGCGCACGTTGACCACGACCGTCTCGCCGCGGGCGGCGCGCAGCGTCGGACCGAGGTATCCGCCGTCGAAACCCCAGGTCCGGGTAGCCCTGCCGGAGCGGAACCGGCGAGCGCCCACGGTGGCGCGCAGCTCGAACACCCGGCGCCCCGACCCGTCCCGGCGGCTCGCCGCCAGCGGCGGTATCGCCAGCCGCCTGGCGAACGGCACCTTCCCCACGGTGTTCACGTCGGCGGTCGCCCAGAGCCAGCCGAAGCCACCCGCGCCCACCGCCGCCGCGCCCGGGACGCCGATCAGCACGCCCTTCAGGAGCCGCCGCCGGGTGATCCGCCGCCGGGGCCCGGCGGGCGATGTCGAGGGGGTCGGCACCGGAGTGCGGCCCAGTGGCTTGGTCAAGATTCCGTCCTAATCTCTGCGAAGCTTGCCCATGCAGGGGGTGCGGGCATGGTGAAGGCGTGTTCGGGGCGGTGCTTCCCGATGCCTGACGGCGTCAGCGGGAGAGGGCGGCGTCCAGTACTCGGCGGAATTCGGCGGCGGGGCCGCCGTCCGTCCGCCGGAGCGCCAGGCGACTAAGTCTTGTGCGGTGATAAGTCCTGTGCGGTGGGCCTGAGGGCGTGGTTGATGCGTGACCTTTGATTCGCGATCGCGATCACTGCGGTGAGTTCGATGAACTGGGGTTCGCCGAGATGGCAAAGCAGTCCCTGGACCATGTCGTCGGTGACGGTGGGCGGGGTGTCGGTCATCGCCTCGGCGTATACCAGGATGAGGCGTTCGAGGGCGGTGAACAGGTCACTGTTGCGCCAGACGGGTACCGCCTCGACCTTGGTGGCTGGGATACCGTGCGCGACGCTCTCCCAGCGGCTGTAGTCGATACACCAGCCGCAGCCGATCCGGACCGCAGCGGCCATGACCGCCAGGTCCTTGAGCGCCCGGTCCAGCGTGTTCCACCCGGTGACGCGCCGCTCCAGCCCGACGATCGTCTCCAGGACCTGCGGCTGGCGGGCCATCGCGCGCATCGGGTTCAATCCAGTGCCCAGAAGTCGCTGAAACCGCTCTTCCAGCGCCCCGTGAAGCCCTGATCGGGAAGGGTTGCGGGAGATACGGGACATTCCCCTCCTTTCCAGGGCCGTGTCACGCGGTGTCGGGCCACGAGTGTGTGAGCTCGCGCCGGCGCCGTGGGTCAGGGGCCCGCCAGGAGCGCCTTGTTGTTGACTTGCTCGGTGAAGCGCGCCGTGTCCACGACTGCCCGCTCGTGGTTGCCGACGCTGATGACGTCGACGCCGTCGGTGGCCATGACCTCGAAGCGCAGGCGGCCGCCGTTCACCTCGGTCAGACGGATTCGTGCGGTGACGGTCATCCCCGGAGCGGTCGCGGCCTGGTGAGTGACCTCGACGAACGTGCCGACCGTCTGTTCGCGCGGCCAGTCCAGATAGGGGCGCACGGCCCGCACGCAGGCCAATTCCAGCAGCCCGACCAGGAACCCGGTCGCGAACACCGGCGGCATCACCGCGAACTCCGGCGCCTCGGGATACAGCGACGGGACGGTCTTGTCGTCGGTGACGCGGAACGCGAATTGGTGTTCCAGGCCGGGCCTGAGCGTGTCATGCATCGGTGTGTCCGATCATCCAGGCCGCGGCGGCCTTCGCTTTGAGGATGGCCGTCCGGTCGCCGTCGACCACGACGCGGGCGTTGGCCCCGTCGATCAGCATCAGCAGCGCGTAACCGAGGTCCTCGGGTTCCGCGAGCCCGGCCTCCCGGGCGAGTCCGGTGAGCGTGTCGCGCAGCGCCCCCTTGTAGGCGGAGATCACCGCACGGGCCGGATGACCGGGGTCGGGCAGTTCCACCGCGGCGTTGGTAAAGGGACAACCGCGGAAACCCTCGCGCCCGTGCCCCTGGGCCAGCCAATCGAACACCGCCAGGAGCCGCCCGGCCGGGGGCGCGGCTCGCTTCTCGTCCAGGAAGTCGTGCAAGGCCGCCTGCCGCGATGCCCGCCGGCGGTCCAGGACCGCCGCGACCAGGTTCTCCTTGGACCCGAACTGCGCGTAGAGCGTCGGCTTCGACACGCCCGCCAGCGCCACCAGGGTGTCCACACCGGTCGCCCGGATCCCCTCGGCGTAGAAGACACGCGTCGCCACATCCAGCAGCCGCTGCCCTCCGGGACTGAGTTCGCTCACCCGGCAATACTGACAGGTCTGTAAGGTGAGCGCAACCGCCACCAGGACAGGGCGGGCTGTCGACGCCGGTTCTAATACGCGCTGCTCCGCCGTGACGGCGAGTGGGTGAGCCACGCGTTCAACGACGAGGTCGACTTCGAGGGGATGCGGCGGTTCGCGCGGGCGCGGGCCGAGACATTGAGCCCTTTTCAGAGTGATGCGGTCCCGCGGAGTTGCAGGGTGTGGATGGCCTTGGCGATGCGGCCGGCGCGGTAGGCAACGCGGCCGTGTACGCCACGGTGTTCGGCCTCGCGGGTCTCATGGGCAACTCGGGCTCGGACGAGGATGACGGTGTGCAGCGCTTGCTGAGCCGGTCGCCGGTCCGGTTCAGGCGGTGCCGGTTCGTCAAGCCCGAGGAGGCTGGGATCGGCGCAGTGCCAACGATGGAGGCGAAGGCGGCCTCAGAGCGGAACTGGCCGGGGCGGGACCAACTCACCAGGATCTGGGCTGCGCTGATGGCTCCGCCTCCGGTCTGCTCCAAGAGCTCGGGCTTGAGCTCACCGACCAGGGCGGCGAGTTCTGCTGAGAGAAGCTGCACCTTCGGTCGGAGCGACGAGTCCGTCAGCGGGTGTGCCGATGGCGTTGTCGTGGTCGATGCTGGGCCGGCCCTGTGGCGGCTCAACGTCGCCCCTCCCGCGGCCGAGCCGTCAGGAGCCGACGTCGGCGCGTGAGACGAGGTCGGCGATGCGAGCCCACATATGCGGCGGGTTGGAGTACATGGGGAAGTGGGCGCAGTGCTCGATCTCGGCGAGTTCGACGCCGCCTTCGGCCAGGGCGGGGAGATAGGACAGGGTGTTGTTCTGCTTCCCGTACATGAACATCTTTAGGGCGGGGAGTCGGAGGAACCGGTCGAGTAGCTTGCCGTGGTCGGAGAGGTCGACCATGGACTCGAAGATCGCCCTGACCGCTGCGGCCCGGACCTTGTGGGGAAGGCTGGAGGCGTACAAGGCGCCGCCGTAGAAGTGCGAGTTGCCGAGGCGTTCGGTGAACCGGGCCAGGAACTCGTCGGGATCGTCGTACGAGTGGGTGAGAATCTGTCGGCTGAGGAAGCAGTCCTCGGGTGCGACGTTGCCCTCGATGTTGGTGAAGCTGGCGATCCTGCCGGGATCGCTGTCGGCGAGCAGGAGCGCGGTCAGACCGCCCATCGAGTGCCCGACGAGGTGGAACCGGTCGATCTGCCGGGCGTTGAGGACCTGCTCGGCGACGGAGACGAGGAAAGGGATAGAGACGGCGGCGAGGTCCGTGCAGGTGCTGCTGCCGCAGCCGGGCGCGTCGTAGGCGAGGACAGGGCGGACGGCGAGCCGTTCATGCTGGATGACGTCCGCGTAGTCCTCCTTGGTCGAGCCGAAGCCGTGGAGGAACACCAGGGGTGTGCCGGTGCCGCCTCGGTGGAGCCCGGACACCTCGATGCGGGTTGCGCCGACGGTGAGGGGGAGCGTGAAGCGTTCGAGTTTCCTGACGGGGCTCATCGGGCCTCCTCCAGCCTATGTACTGCCGGGCCGTACTCCGCGGACCCGATGGCGGTGCGCAGTCACGCAGTGATCAGCGTGTCGTCGTCGACAGCGCAGCACACCCGGAAGCGGCCGGGCACGTTGAACACCTTGCCGGGTACGACCGCGAGTTGGGCAGTGTCGAGGAGCCACGCGGTGAGGTCGGCGCTGCTGGTCCAACCGCGGTCACGGAGCAGCGCGCTGACTTCGGGGAAGGCGGATATGGCGCCGTCGGGAGGCGGGCTGTCGATGCAGTCCAGCGCCTCCACCAGCAGCGCGCGTCGGCGCCGACAGTCGCCGGCGCCTTCGACGGGGTGCCGGTGTCGCCCAAGGCGGCGAGAGCGGCCCGCTGGTTGACCGTCGGGACGTGGGTGATGGCGCGGGACACGTACAGCCGCGCTGAGGCGATGATCTGCGGCGGTGCCCCGCGAGCCAGCCGACGCGTCGGCCAGCGCCGTCCCGCTGCGCCCAACTTCGATTTTGGTCGGCACGGCGAAGAGCGGGTAGTCCGTCATCGTCGTCACCACCCGCCCGTTTCGAAGTTGTTGTACAGGTCGAGGGTGCTGCGGCCTTCCCGCAGCCGCTTCATCAGCTCGTTCTCGTGAGTCACGCGCGCGTCGGCGCGGTCGAGGATCCGCTCGGTGTCGGACGCGGGAAGGGCTACGACTCCGTCCACGTCCCCGACGACGAGGTCGCCGGTGTGGACCGTGGCGCCATCGACCTTGACGGGACGCCCCAGAACGCCGCGGAAGTCCTTGCGGGTGCCAAGGATCGCGTTGTTGCGCGAGAAGACCGGGAAGCCGAGCGCCTCGATCGCCGCGGCGTCCCGGACGCCGCCGTCGATGAGCAGGCCCGCGATCCCGCGTTGCCGGGCGGCCACTGTCAGGATCTCGCCCCAGTGGCCGAAGCGGGCGCCGCCGACGTCGGCGACCAGGACCGACCCGGGCGGGGCGTGTAGTACGGCGTGGTGCAGGGCGAGGTTGTCGCCGCCGGCGCCCTGCACGGTGAACGCCGGGCCGCACAGCCGGGCACCGACCCACAGCGACCGGATCTCCGGAGACAGAGCTACGGCGAGTCCGGACGCCTGGGACAGGGTCGCGCTGGGGTGGCCGCGGGCGAGGTCGATTGTGCTCACCATGGGTCCTTCCGGGTCTGGAGCGAGTGGTAGCCGTGCTCGGCGCGCGCCTCGGCGAGCGTGGCGCCGCACCGGACGGCCTCGACGATGACCTCTTCGACGCGGTCGATACGCCAGGCGGTTTCCGCGACCTCGTCCCAGCGTGTGGCCGGGACGCCCACAGCACCGTCGTCGTCGGCCACGAGGATGTCGCCAGGGCGTATGACGACACCGTCGATGGTGATGGCTGTCTGGACCGCGGCTACCCGGACGCGGTCCTTGCCGGTGCGCATGAAGCGGGCGACCGACCAGATCGGGTATCCGGCGGCGGTCGCGGCGGCGACGTCACGGCAGGTGCCGTTGATGACGGTGCCCGCGATGCCGCGCTGGTGGGCGGTCTGGCTCATGATGCCGCCCCACACCGTGCAGTCAGTGCGGCCGGCGTTGTCGATGAGGATCACCGCGCCGGCGGGCACATCGTCGAGAAAGTCGCCCACCGTGCCGCCGGCCTCGTCGACCGGCTCGTAGGTCACCGTGAAGACCCTCCCGACGACCCGCTGGCCCTCACGCAGCGCGCCGATACCGTGGAGGGATCCGGGGAGTCCGAGCGAGTCGAGGGCGTCGGAGACCGACGCGGTGGACAGGCGGGTGGCGAGGTTCGAGATAGCGGTGGGGGCGCTCATCGGACCGACTCCTTCACTCTGGCGAGGCGGGCGTCGTGCATGGTCTGGGAGAGGGGCACGCCCGCGCGCACCTCGTCGGCGATGGCGCGCTCCCGGGCGACGATCGCGGTGGCGATTTCCGCGACTTCTTCGGCCCGGTCCCGCGGGACGACGACGAGACCGGTCTCGTCGGCGACGACGACGTCGCCCTGCTCGACCATGAGCCCGGCGATGCTGACCGGCTCGCCGGTGGAATGCTGCTGCAGCCTGCCCCGCGCCGTGGCCGGGATCGAACCCCGCGAGAACACCGGGAAATCCAGCTCACGGGCCTCCGCCACGTCGCGGCACACGCCGTCGGCGACGACACCGCGGACCCCGCGCTGGACCGCGCCCAGGCTCAGGATGCCGCCCCAGCACGACACGTCGGTGCGGCCCTGGTTGTCGATGACGATCACGCTCTGGTCGTCCGACCTCTCGACGGCCGTAGTGGCGATGTGGGCTCCGGTATGGCCGCCAGTGCACGGTTCGAGCCCCACGGTGACGGCGAATCCCACGACGGCCGCGGGGCTCCACTGCGGACGGATGCCGCCGACTCCGGAGGAAAGCCCGAGCTGGTCGAGCGCGTCGCTGACCGCGGCGGAGTCGAGCGCCGTGAAGCGGTCCAGGAGAGATGAGTCGCTCATGGCTCCCACTTCAACAGCCTCCAGATATACTCGGAAGGTCTGATTTCGTCTCTCAGTAATAGGCTGTGCGAATCATGGTCGAGATCCGGCAGGCCCGGTACTTCGTCGCGGTCGCCGAAGAACTCCATTTCGGCCGTGCGGCGGAACGACTGCAGATGTCCCAGCCGCCGCTGTCGCAAGCGATCAAGCAGCTCGAACAGCAGCTCGGCTGTGAACTGCTGCACCGTACCCAGCGGTCGGTCGCCCTCAGCCCCGCCGGAGTCGTGTTCCTGGACCACTGCCGCGCGCTGATCCGGCGTGCCGAGGAAGCCGAAGCCGCCGCCCGGCGGGCCGCCACCGGGCGCGGCGGACGACTGAGCCTGGGCGCGGTCGCCTCCGCCTTCTCCTGGCCTCTGCCGCTCGTGCTGGAACGGTTCCACGAGACCGTGCCGGACGTCGAGATCCGCGCCCGGGAGGTCGACACCCACGAGGCCGCGGCGGGGCTCCTGGACCGCTCGCTCGACTGGGCGATCGTGCGCCAGACCGCACCTGTGCGCGGCACCACGGCGACCTCGCTGTTCGCCGACCGGTTCGTCGCGGCTCTGCCCCTGCACCACCCCGCCGCCGATGCCGCCGGCCCGCTGGATCTGGCGGACCTCGCGGGCGGCACGTGGGTGTGGCTGCACCGCCAGATCTCCCCCGACTACCACGACGCCATGGCGGCCATGTGCCGAGCGGCCGGGTTCAGCCCTGCCCCGGCCCACTGGGCCCGGTCGGTGACCTCGCAGATCGCCATGGTCGAATGCGGGCTCGGTGTCACCATCGTGCCCGCAGCGGCATCCGCGTCACCCCCCGCCGTCCGCTTCAGACCACTCCGTCACGCGACGGCGACCATCGACCTCACCGCCATGACGAGATCCAATCCCGGTGCGCTGGCCGAGCGCCTCACAGCCATCGCGACGCAACTGACCACGGCGCAGGCACCACCGCCGCACGACTGACTCTGGATGGCGAACCCAGGAGCCCGGGAACGGGCATTCGCATGGCGGGCACCAACGACCTCACCGACTCCGAGGGACCCGCACTCCGAGGGGCCGGTTGCGGTAGACACCGCGCTTGACCGCGTTCACACCACGTACGCCCCCCGCGTTCGGCTCAATTACTCGATCGCCGGCGCGGCGTCGCCATGTGGTGGCGGAACTCGCGCTCGAAGACGCCGCGGTCGAAGCCCGTCTGCACCCGTCCGCGTGGTGTCAGGGCGCAGGCCAGCGCCAGCCCGGTGGGGACCGACCCCGATGATCAGGACGTCCGTCGAGGCGGCGTCACTCATGACCGAACAGCACGTCGATCATGTGCAGTGAGTCGCGGACGGTGCCGGAGCCGACTTTGGCGCCGAGCCCGACACGCTGGTCGTTGATCATGTTGAGCCAGGTCAGACCGTGTTTGTTCCCCGAAGTACGTGCGGCACGGGCACCACGACCGCATCCCGTCGATCGCGGCCGTCAGGCCGCCGCCGAGCTGCTGGGCGAAACCGATGTCGGCCTAGGCGTCGACGAGGGGGCGTTGGCGGTAGAGAACGTTTCCGCTGACAGGTAGTTCTGCGCCACGTGCGATAGCCGGGGACGCTCCAGCGCGGCGATGCCGGGTTTGGTCACCTGCGCGTACCCGATGTTGAGCGCCTGGGAGGTTTGGCAGGCCGCCACGGAGACGTCGAGTCGGCCAGCTTGCTGACCCCGCAGGCCACCGAGGTGAAAGCGGCCTCGAACCCCCCATCGTCTCCAACAGCAGCTCGGCCAGGTCCACCCGCGGCAGCATCCCCGGCCACCACCCGCTTGCGCAGATTGGTCAGCGACGTCGGCGAGGCGGCACCTCGTTCTCACCGGCGCAGGTGTTTGCGGCTGGTCACCCCAATCCTTCGGGGCTGGGCGGCCTACGTCCACCACGGCGTCTCCAAACGGACGTTCGCCTACCTGGGCTGGCATGACGACTAGACAGGCAATTAGTTAATTGCCATAATGCCTAAATGCTGGATGTGGAGCTGGTGAAGGCGCTGGCCAGCGACAAGCGGCTGATGATCCTGGAGTGGCTGTCCGATCCCGAGCGGCACTTCGCGCCACAGCGTGACGGTGATCTGGTTCGCGACGGGGTCTGCTCGCTGTTCATCGCCCAGAAGCTGGGGGTGAGCCAGCCGACCTGTGGTGAGCATCTGAAGGTGCTGAGCCGGGCCGGGCTGGTACGCGGCAAGAAGATCAAGCAGTGGGTGTTCTACCAGCGCGATGAGGACCGGATTGCCCAGGCCAAGGAGTTGCTGAGTGGTGAGTGGTGAGCTGTACGAGCGTCTGATCAAAGATCTGGACGCGGCCGGGGCGCGGTACCGGTTGATCGAACATGCCCCGGAGGGGCGTACCGAACTGGTCAGCGCGCTGCGCGGGCACGATGTCGCGCACGCGGCCAAATGCCTGATCGTGATGGTCAAGATCGGCAAGAAGGTCACCCGGCATGTGCTGGCCGTGGTGCCTGGCGACGCCCGGCTGGACCTGCAGGCGGTCAAGGCGCTGCTGCAGGGCACCTACGCCTCCTTCGCGGGCCGGGAGAGGGCCGAGGAACTTGCCGGCAGCGTCAGCGGCACCATGCTGCCCTTCAGCTACCACCCCGGGCTGGAGGTCATCACCGATCCGGCGCTGCTGAGGGGTGCCGAGCTGTTCTTCAACGCCGCCCGGCTGGACCGCTCGATCGCCCTGGCCACCCACGACTACCTCCGCATCGCCAGCCCGCGCGTCGCGCCCATCACCTCGCCAACCCCGACGGCCATCCACTGAGGAGGACACTGTGTCTCAGCTCGACTACTCCATCAACTACCAGCCGTTGTTCACCGCACTGCAGACGATGGACGTCCAGGCGTTGATCGACCAGGTCAAGGAGCCCTGGTACAACCAGACCCTCATCCAGGTCGGGGACGTGTGGGTGCGGCTGGGAGTCATGCAGGGTGAGTTCCACTGGCATAAGCACGACGAACAAGACGAGTTCTTCTTCGTGCTGGACGGATTGTTCCGCATCGAGCTGCAGGACGCCGAAACGGTCGAGCTCGGCCCTCGGCAGGCATTCACCGTCCCGGCCCGGATGCTGCACCGGCCCGTCGTCCCCGTCCGCAGCGCCGTCCTCATGATTGAAAAAGCCGGTGTCATCGCCACCGGCGACTGACAAAACTCACGCCCGGCCGGCCGCCGGACCGCCGAGTCCCCGCCTGCGGTCTTGGCCACCGGCTACCTGGTCGCACTCCACCCCCCAGGTAGACCGCAAGGTCAACGCCTACTCGCCCTTGCCTACCAACACAATGATCGTTCCCAGCGATGACGGCCGTTCCTGGATTCCCCAACCCCGGCCTCGCAGACCGCCGCCCAGCCGTTACGGGCGTCGGTGAGGTACTCACTGAACAGCCGCAGCTCCGTCTGGTAGGTACGGACCGTGGACGGTGCCAGACGATGCTCGCTGGTCAACGACGCCGTACCGGTCGATCACTGCCGTCCACATCTGCGATGGGACCATGACGTAGCCCAGGCCCCCTGCGTCGCGTTCACAGCCAGAAGCGTCCACCACAGCCACCGCGAGCGGTTCCACCAGGCCAGCATCCCACCGCGTTGCCCGCGATGTAGACGCAGCCCCCCACCCGGAACCAGAACATGAACCCCGGCGCCGATCCGGCCGGGTCGCCGGCTCCCGCATCATCTGTTCGATGAGCGCGGTGTCGATGACGGCGAAGTTGTGCAGCGCCGTACCGATCGTGAACACCGCGGACGCGACGGCCAAACCGAGCTGCAGACGACGCGTGGCGGACCTTGTGGCCTGGTCGGCGGTGAGGGAGCGGTCATGGTGGTCGTCCTTCCGAACGACGCTGATTGTGCGGCCCCAACCATCCCGGAAGGCGACCAAAGATCGTCCTGCGCCGGAGCCGTCTTCCTCGTACATCCCGCGCCGCATCTCCGAACATCCGCTACTTCCGGGGAAGTACCGACCAACCCGCAGGGCAGGTCTTTGGTCCGGCCCTGACTATTCCGTCACGGGACCGTCCAGGGCCGTTCCGTACAGGTGCGACACCCGGAGCCTGATGACCAAGCGCTGATCTCGCACCATCCGATTGAAGAACTCCGTCTCGTCCGCCGGGTCGGTGATCCCGAACACCGGCAGCAGCTCCCGGCCGACCGCGTCGCCGGGCTTCGCGGTCACGTCCGAGACCTCCGCCTCGCCCTCGGCGACGGCATAGGACAGGGCGGTCTCCCCCTGGACATGGAACGTCGCGCGCGGATCCCTGAGAAGGTGGCGCACCTTGATGCGGTCGGCGACCGACGGGATCCGGATGATCCGCTCGTCGGGGTCCCAGGTGAAGACCATCGAGGCCAGGTGGGGCTGGCCGCTGCGCTTCAGGGTCGCCAGCACGCCGAACTGCTGCCCACCGAGGACCCGGGTCGCCTCCTCCTCGGTGAGGGCGCGGGGACCGGGCCCCTGGCCGGGACGGTACGCGGTCGTGTTCTCGGTCATCTCGTTCAGCCCTTCCGGTGTGTGGTCCCAACGAGAGAAACCATAGCAGATAGTTTTATTGCGGACGGTTTCGATCGCCGCCCGGCCTGGCGGCCAGGGCCGTAGCCGCGACAGATCGGCGCGCGCCGGTGCTCGTCAGCGCTGCGGGGCAGTCCGGTCGAGCCAACGAGCGATCTGAGCGGCGACCTGGTCGCTGTTGCGTTCGAGCATCAGCATGTGCCCGTTGCCGTGGATTCCGAGGTTCTCCAGTCGCTGGTAGGTGACGCGCGCCCCGGCCTGAGCGAGGTACTTGGCGGTGCAATGGTCGTAGCCGGCGTGGTATGACGCCTCGCCGGTCATGATCAGGACCGGCGTCCTCGCCAATCGTGGAAGCGAGCGCACCGGAGCCGTCTGCAGGCGGCAGGGCACGAGGCCGGGACCGTCGCCGCGCGGCTCCCGCGCGTACGGCAGGTCCTTCTCCGGGTCCCGCACCGGCGGTGAATAGGACAACGGGTTGATGGTCACGCCGTAGGGCCGGATGAACGCGCCGTCCTCCTGGTAGGTGGGCGGGCCGACCTGGTTCACGTCATGGAAGGCCGGGCCTGCCGGCTCGACCCCGACGATCGCCTTCACCAGGGCCGGTCGCTTGTCGGCGACGAGCCATCCGAACGGTCCCGACTGGGAGTGGGTGAGGACGACGGCCGGGCCAACGCGCTCCAGCAGCGCGATGACCGCGTCCCGGGCGAGCCGCTCGGCCAGCCCGTTGTCGGCGAGATAGCCGACCTGGGAGCGGTAGAACTGCTCGAAGGACTGATCGCCGATGCGGCCGGTTCCCGGCCATTGCGTGTGCAGCTTCGCCTGCGGCCAGCGGTCGAAGTCCTCGGAGGCGGTGAAGCGCCATTCGATCCGCTGCTTGCTGAAGTAGCTGAGCGGGCCGTAGAGGGACTGCTGGTAGGCCGAACGCCCGCGAGTGGGCTGGTCGACGACGTAGACGGGGTGACCGCGCCTGACGAAGTAGGCGGCCCAGCCGGGGCGGCCGTCCGGGGTCTGCTCGAAGTTGCTCCCGGTCTGGCCCGCGCCGTGGACCATCACGACCGGGTCGCGCCTGCTCGGCGTCCCGGGAAGCCAGTAGCGGACGTACGCCTGGTCGGTGGTCAGCGTGCCGCCGTCAACCTCGATGTCACGGCCTCCGACGTAGAAGGAGCCTTCCCGGACGGCGGGGGCCGCGGGGGCGGCGCCGTCCGCTGCGCCAGCCGTGTCACGGACGGTCATCGCGACGAGGTTGATCGATGCGGCGGCCATGCCGGTGGCCGCGAGGAGAGACAGGAAGCGTGTGCGCACGGGGGTTCGTCTCCTTTCATCCGCCGCTGAGGAGCCGAAGCTATCAATCTGTCGACAGTTTCTCAATAGTTGTCGACAGACAGTGGAAGGCATAGGCTTGCCGTGTGGACGGCTCGACGGACCCGCGGGAACCGATCCCGCTGCCGGAGTGGAGCGATGTCACCGCGGCCGACTCGCTGGTACGCCGGATCGTCGGCACCGTCGCGAGGGAGATCATCGAGGGGCGGCTGCAACCCGGCGACTATCTGAGCTCGGTGCGCCTGGCCAAACAGTTCGGCACCAGCCGTACACCGGTGCGCGAGGCTCTGGTGCAGCTGGAGCGCGAGGGCGTGGTCGAGACCACGCCGCGGCGGCGGTCCCGTGTCACCACGATGACGATCCCCGAGGTGCGCAACGACTACGAGCTCCGGGCGGCTCTCAACGGGCTGGTGAGCGAGCTCGTCTGCGCGCGGGCCGCCGACCATGAGATCGCCTCGCTGTGGCACTGGCAGCGCAAGCTCGACCAGGCGGTCGAGGACGACGACGTCGACGCCTACTTCTGGGCCAACGTCGAGTTCCGCAACCACGAGGCCGACCTCACCCAGAACCCGCAGCTACGGAAGACCCTCGACCGGCTCGGCCTGCGCACCCTGCGCCTGCGCCACCTGAGCCTGTCCTACCCGAAGCGCATCGCGATCTCGTGCGAGGAGCACCGCCGGCTGTTGCGCGCGTACGAGCAGCGCGACACGGCGCTGGCGGTCGCTCTCAACCGCGCCATCACCATGGCCGGACTGCGCACCATCGAGCAGAACGGCTGGCTCGACACCAAGGGCGAGAAAGTCGTCGAACTCTGATCGCCCGTCCGAGGTCCCGCCAGCGTCACCGCCCCTCTGCGGGGCGCGGTCAAACCCGGGAGTGTGCCGCCTCCACGGGCGTGTGCGAGGCGCGCGCGGCCGTGGCCGCCCGGCCGTCCAGGCGTCGCTCCAACCATGAGGCCAACGAGGTCAGTGTGAAGTTGACGGTCAGGTAGATGACCGCGACCACCAGGAACACCTGCAACACGCTCTGCGGTTCGGCCGCGGTGAGGAACTTCCCCTGCCGCAGGAGGTCGGCATAGGGGATGACGTATCCGAGCGAGCTGTGCTTGATGAGGACGACGAGCTCGTTGAGCAGGGCGGGCACCATGCGCCGGAACGCCTGCGGGAACACGATCCGCCAGAAGACGGTTCGCGGGGACACGCCCACGGCGACTCCGGCCTCGGTCTGGCCGCGGTCGACCGAGTCGATGCCGCCGCGCAGGACCTCGGAGATGAGGGCGCCGTGGTATCCGATGAGTCCGGAGACCAGCACGACGATGGGCGAGACGGCGAGCTGGTAGGTGTCGAAGAAGCGCGCCGAGAAGTAGATGAGCAGCAGCAGCGGGAAGCCCCGGAGAATGTGCACGGACACCAGGGCCGCTCCCCGGACCGAGCGCCTGCGGGATCGTCCGGCGGCGAGGATCAGCAGTCCCAGGACGAACGCGAGCCCGCCGGCCACCAGGCCCGCGCGCAGGGTGGCGATCAGCCCGTTGGCCAGGCTGATCAGGTTGTAGCCGTCGGCGAGGAACCGCCATCGGTCGCCGGCGAGGTGGCCGGTGTCGGCGAGGCGGTTCACCGCGATCAGCGCGACCCCGGCGATCGCCGCGACGGTGACGGCTCCGCCGATGCGCGCCCACCGCCGGCCGCGGGGGCCGAGCGGGTCGAATGCCAGAGTGTCCATCAGATCGTGGCCAATCGGTTCTCCAGCCGCATGATCAGCAGGCCGAGCGGGATGGTGAGCAACAGGTAGCCGACGACCGCGACACCGAACGCCAGGACGGGCCGGGCCTCCTCGACGGCGATCTCGTCGGCGACGTGGGTGAGGTCGGCGAGGCCGACCGCGGAGGCGATCGCGGTGCCCTTCAGCACCGCGATCGCCTGGTTCGCCAGCGCGGGCAGCGCGGCCCGCAGCGCCAGCGGCAGGACGATGTGCCCGGCGGTGCGGCCGAAGCCGAGTCCCAGGGCGCGGGCGGCCTCCACCTGGCCCGCGGGCACCGCACGCAGCCCCGATCTCAGGATCTCGGCGGTGAACGCCGAGTGGTACAGCGTGAACCCCGCCACGGCGAACACGAAGTACGAAGTCGTCAGGCCGACCTTCGGGATCCCCGAGGTGAGGATCAGCAGGATCGCCAGCTCCGGGATGTTGCGGAAGACGCCGACGTAGGACGCCGCGAAGCCACGGAGCGACGGGACGGGGCTCGCCCGCGCGGTCGCCAGCAGCAGCGCCAGCAGGAACGCCGCGGTGCACACGACGCAGGTGAGCCGCACGGTGAGCCACAGGCCCCGCAGGTAATCGTCGAGATGCTCGGCGAGGAAGGTCACTGGCCCGTCCGCTCGACCTTGCCGAAGTCGCCGACGGCCGGCATCGTGGGCGGCGTCGGCTTGACGGCTCCGATCGTCCGGTCGTAGGCGCTCTTCCACTCGCCGCGGGCGACCGCGTTCTCCAGGGTCTTGTCGATGAACTCCTTGAACTCCCCCTGGCCCTTCGGCAGCCCGATGCCGTACAGCTCGGTCGTCATCGGGGGCTGGACGATCTTCAGATCGGGGTTCTTGCTCACGATGCCCAGCAGGATCGGTTCTCCCGCCGCGCCCGCGTCGAACTGGGCGTTGGCCACCGCGTCGGCGCACTGCGAGTTGGTGTCCATCCCGGTGATCCTCGCCTTCGGGGCGTGCAGGCGAAGCGCGCGCAGCGAGTCCGCGCCGGTGACGTAGCAGACCTTCTTGCCGGCGAGGTCGTCCTTTGACCGGATGTCCTTGTTGGTCTTGGGCACCAGGATGCCGGTTCCGGCCGTGTAGTAGGGCCCGGCGAAGTCGACGACCTTCTGCCGCTGCGGCGTGACGACATAGGTGGCCGCGATGATGTCGACCTTGCCCGACTGCAGGAAGACCTCCCTGTTCTTGGAGACGGACTCGACGTACTCGATGTCCTTGGCCGGATCGAGCCCGAGGTCACGCGCGACCAGCTTGGCCATCTCGGCGTCGAAGCCGGTGACGGCGCCGTCGGTCATCAGGCCGAAGAGCGCCTGGTCGAGTTTCGTGCCGACTTTCAGCTTGCCGCGCTTCTGGATGCGTGCCATCACGCTGCCGGAGTCGAAGGTCGGACGCGTGTCCAGCTTCTTGATCACCTGCTTGCTCTCGTCATGCCGGGCGGGCGCCTCGATCGAGCAACCGGCGAGGAGCGCGGCGGCGATGGCGGCCGGGACGATCGCCGCAGAAGTTCGGCGGCATGGGTGAACAGGGGACATGGGTGTCCTCCACGGGGGGTGTGGGCCTGCATTTGTGCGAATGCGTCCGAACGGCCGGCGCGGTGCGGGACCGTCAGCGGTGCGCCCGTCAGTGGGCGAGGATTCGGGTAAGGAAGTCGGCCGCGCGCTCCGTCCGGGGAGAGGAGAAGAACTGATCCGGCGTCCCGCTCTCCACGATCCGGCCGCCGTCCATGAAGACCACGCGGTCGGCGACCGACTTGGCGAATCCCATCTCGTGCGTGACGACCAGCATCGTCATTCCCTCGTCGGCCAGGGTGCGCATCACCTCAAGGACCTCGTGGATCATCTCCGGGTCGAGGGCCGAGGTGGGCTCGTCGAAGAGCATGACGGAGGGCCGCATCGCGAGCGCCCGCGCGATGGCCGCGCGTTGCTGCTGCCCGCCGCTGAGCTGTATGGGGAATTGCCCGGCCTTGTCGGCGATGCCGACCCGTTCCAGGAACGTGCGCGCCCGGTCCCGGCTCTCGTCCCGGCTCAGGCGGAGCACCCGTCTGGGCGCGAACGCGACGTTGTTCAGCACGGTCATGTTCGCGAACAGGTTGAACTGCTGGAACACCATCCCCACCGACGCGCGGAGCTCGGCGAGTTCCCTGCCCTCCTGCGGGAGGAGCCGACCACCGATGTGGATCGTTCCGCCGTCGGCGACCTCCAGCCGGTTGACGCACCTGCACAGGGTGGACTTGCCCGACCCCGACGGGCCGATGACGACGACCACCTGGCCCGCGTCGACCCGCAGGTCGACCTCGTGGAGCACCCGGGCGGGCCCGAAGCTCTTGCTGACCCCCCGCATCTCCAGCATGGGGCCGTCGTGATCTCGCGCGGGCTTGCGGGTGCCGGCCGCGGGAGTGTCGTCCTCGTGGATCGTCTGCAACGTGGAGCCCCCTAATCTGTCGACATCATTGGGGATTCGTCCCAGTTATAGCGGGAGGTCAGGCGCATGTAAAGCAAACTGTCGACAGAAATTGGATCCGGGGTTAGCATGGCGACGCCCGGGATCCGGCCTCCCCTCGATGGGCGCGTCTCGGGTTCGCGACCTACGACAGGAGCCAGCGCGTGACCGAGAGTTCCCCCATCCCGACCGGTCAGGGCGTCTTCGACGCACACCTGCACATCATCGACCCCCGTTTCCCGCTCACCCCGAACCGCGGGTTCGTACCGGAGCCGTTCACCGTCCCCGACTACCGCCGCAGCGCGACGCCGCTGGGCGTCGTCGGCGGGGTCGTCGTCTCCGGCTCGTTCCAGGGATTCGACCAGACATACCTGGTCAACGCCCTTGAGGAACTGGGGCCGACGTACGTCGGCGTCGCCCAGGTCCCGGCGGCCACGACCGACCGCGAGCTTGAGGACCTGAGCGGCAAGGGCGTCCGCGCGGTGCGCTTCAACCTGTTCCGCGGCGGATCGGCGGAACTCGACCAGCTCGAGGACCTCGCGGCTCGGGCGTACGACCTCGTCGGCTGGCACACCGAGCTGTACGTGCACTCGCGCGACCTGCCCGAGCTGGAAGGCCGGCTGCTGTCACTGCCGCGCATCAGCATCGACCACCTCGGCATGGCCGACGACGGTTTCGACGCGCTGCTGCGCCTGGTCGAGAAGGGTGCGCACATCAAGGCGACCGGCTTCGGCCGCATCGCGCACGATCCGGGCAGGGCCATGCGGGCGATCGCGACCGTGAACCCCGAGGCCCTGATGTTCGGCACCGACCTGCCGTCCACCCGCGCCGACCGGCCGTTCCGCCCCACCGACATCGACCTCGTGGTCGAGACGCTCGGCCCGGACGACGCCCGGCGCGCGCTGTGCACCAACGCCGCGGCGTTCTACCGGGTCGACCTCCCGGCCGCCTGACCACCGGCCTGGAACGCGGCGGCGGCCGGCCGGCACACCGGGTTCTCCGTGCGCCGGCGGGCGTCGTCCGTCAGTCGCCGGCCAGTTCGCCGATCCTGGCCGCCCGGGCCTGCCGCATGTGGTGCTGGGCGACCTCCTGCGCGGCGTCGCGGTCACCGGCGGCGATGGCGCGGGCGATGGCGCGGTGCTCCTCCAGCGCCGCCGATCGACGATCGGGGCGCGCGAACGTGCTGGCCGGAAGGCGGCGGACGGCGTGCTCGACCTGGCCGAGGAACCGATCCAGGTAGACGTTGCCCACGGCGAGCCGGATCTCGCGGTGGAAGTCGAGGTTGAGGCGCACCATCGCGGGGAGGTCGGACCCGTTCGCGGCCTCGGCCAGCTCGTCGTTGAGAGCGTTGAGCCGCCGGGCCACGCCCGTCCCGCGCCCCGCGGCGAGCCCCGCGGCGAGCCGGGCGGCGAGCCCCTCAAGGTGCTCGCGGACGAGATAGAGCGCGAGGACGTCCTCCAGGGAAACCGGCGCGACCATGGTCCCCTGGTTCGGCGTCTTGACCACCAGCCCCTCGTCCGCGAGCAGCCGGAGGGCCTCGCGGACGGGCGTACGGCTCACGTCCAGGACGGTCGCCAGCTCCGCCTCGCGCAACCAGGTGGACGGCGCGACGGCGCCGTCGAGTATCGCTTCGCGAAGCGCGTTCGCCGCCAGGTCTGTAGTGCGTCCCCGCCGCGGCCCATCGCGCATGTAGCGACGGAGCCGCGCCAACTCGCGTTTGGGCCCACCAAGGTCGGCCGCCCCGGGCCTCCGTCCGTCCTCGTCCGACGCGGGCTCGGGGCCGCTCGGCCGCGGCGAACCCGTCACAGCCGTTCCAGGACGGCCTCGGTGCATGCCCGAGTGCCGCGCTCCGGCTGCCCCTGCGCGGTCAGCTTGATCGCGCCGTCGGCGAGCGCGGACCGCACGGCCGCGTGGATCCGGGCCGCGGCGCCGGTCAGGCCGATGTGCTCCAGCAGCAGAGCGGCCGACAGTATCTGCGAGATCGGATTGGCGCGGTCGGTGCCCGCGAGCGGCGGCGCGCTGCCGTGGATCGGCTCGAAGTACGCGGCGCGGTCGCCGATGTTGCCGGACGGGCACATGCCCAGCCCGCCGACCGTCGCCGCCCCGAGATCGCTGAGCACGTCACCCAGGAAGTTCTCGGTGAGAACGACGTCGAAGTGCCCCGGATCGGAGATCAGGTCATGCGCGGCCGCATCGGCGTAACGGAAGTCGAGCTCGATGTCCGGGTACTCCTGGCCGACCTCCACCGTCACCGCCCGCATGAAGGCGAAACTGCGCAGGACGTTGCTCTTGTCCACGCAGGTCACCCGGCGTACCCCATCGGCCGGCGCGCCCTGCCGCCCGCGCGCGGTCTCGAAGGCGAACCGCGCCGCCCGCTCGCATCCCGCCCGGGTCACCATGAGCTGGTCGCAGGCGGCCGAGGACGTCACGACGCCCGAACCGCGCGAGAGGTACAGGCCCTCGGTGTTCTCTCGCACGATCACATAATCGATGTCGCCGGGACGATGCGTCGTGGGCGTGCGCACCCCCGGCAACAGCCAGATCGGGCGCACGTTGGCGTAGGTGTCGAGCCCGAGCCGCAGCACGCCCCCGAGCAACCCGGCCTCCGTCCCATCACTATGACGTACGTCCGGCAGGCCCACAGGTCCCTTCAACACTGCGTCATAGTCGTCGCGAAGCCGCTCGACCATGCCCGGACCCAGGCTTCGGCCGGACCGCAGGTACTCGCCGGCGCCCCCGTCGATCCAGGAGAAGGCGACCGTGTCGCCATCGGCCTCGACCGCCGCCCGCAGCACCGCCGTGGCGCTGTCCACCAGCTCCGGACCGATGCCGTCACCGGCCACCACGGCGATCCGCCACTCCCGGGTCAGAACATCCAGAGATTGCATGCAACCAGAATGCAATCTTCGGGACGGCCCGGCAACCCGATAGCGCAGCCGGCTCACCGAACAGGACCGCTACGACACGCATGTCGTCACGGGCCCTGGTAACGAAAGCCCACCGTTCGGGAGTTGGTAATACCGGCCGGACGTTCCGGTGGACGCTCCCGGATGCCGTCGTTGGACACTTGAAGCCGTACGACGCCGTCCTGGGCGGTCGTGCGCGGTGAGGGCCACCGCTAGCTCGGCGGGGTTGATGTCGGTGTTGGAGTGACGAGACGCGAGGCTTCGGCTTCGTTCGGCCTGGAGCGGTCAGGTTTCCTCGGGTGGCAGGTAGGGGTCGTGCCAGACTGCCGGGCTGCCAGGGCGCGGACGGCGGCGGTGCGGGCGCTCCACAGGGCGCGCTCCGGCCGTTCAGCAACGCGCGTTCTCCCGCACTTCCAGGAGCGGCAGGCCCGCTGCGTAACGGCGGAAGAAGCCGGCGGTCGGGGTGTTCGCCGTCGCGACGGTGTCCGGGGTGCCCTCCGCGACCACCGTGCCCCCGTCCGGACCGGCTCCCGGCCCCAGGTCGATCACCCAATCGGCGGACGCGGCGACGGCGATGTCATGCTCGGCCACGACGACGGTGCTGCCCGAGTCGAGCAACACGTCGAGCGCGTTCACCACACACTGGACGTCGGACGGGTGCAGGCCCGAGACGGGCTCGTCGAGAACGACGAGGCCCGCCTTGCGGCTCGCGGCACCGCGCTGGATCGCGGACGCCAGCTTCAGCCGCTGCGCCTCGCCGCCGGACAACTGTGTGGCGCTCTGGCCGAGTTGGAGATAACCGAGTCCGACCTGGTTCAGGGCTCCCAGGATCTCCGCGAGCTGCCGGGGCTCGGAGAACCGCTCTACGGCCTCGGCGACGGTCAGTTCCAGCACCTGATCGATGGCCAAGCCCTGATACCTGATCTGCAATGCCTCCGGCTTGTAGCGCCGGCCCTCGCACGCGTCGCAGACCACCCACACGTCCGGCAGAAAGTGCATGTCGACCAGTTGGCGGCCGTAGCCGGTGCAGGTCTCGCAGCGGCCGCCATCCGCGGTGTTGAAGCTGAACCAGGAGGCGTTGACTCCGCGCCCGCGCGCCGCGTCGGTCTCGGCGAACAGCCTGCGGATTATGTCGAACGCCTTGCTGTAGGTAGCCGGGTTGGATCGCGGCGTTCGCCCGAGCGGTTCCTGATCGGCGACGGCGACCCAGCCGAACCCCCCGAGGCCGGTCACCTCCCGCACCGTGTCGGTCACGGCCCCGTTCAGGGCGGCCTCCACGCCCGCCGCGAGCGCGCCGAGCAGGCTGCTCTTGCCGCTGCCGCTCACCCCGGTCAGGCAGGTGAGCCGGCCGGCGGGGAAACGCATCAAGTCCGCGGTCACGTTGTGCGCACGCAGGCCGTGCAGTTCCACCCAGCCGCTGTCGTCCCCGGCCGGGCGACGGGTCCGGCGCAGCCGCGGCCCCTCACCGGCCAGATAGCGCCCGGTCAGCGACTGCGGGTGGGCGGCCGCGTCGGCGGGAGGCCCCGACACCATGACCTCGCCACCGAGGCGGCCCGCGCCGGGCCCCATATCGATCACCCAGTCGGCTCGGGCGATCAGCTCAGGATCGTGCTCGACCAGGAGCACCGTGTTGCCGGCCTGGCGTAGCTCCAGGGCGATGTCGAGCAGGTGCGCCTTGTCGGCCGGATGCAGCCCGGTCCCGGGCTCGTCCAGGACGAAGACGATGCCGCTCAGCTCGGTGCTGAGCTGCGCGGCGAGCCGGGTCCGCTGCAACTCGCCCGCGGACAGGGTCGCCGCGCTCCGGGACAGTTGGAGATGGGCCAGTCCGAGCCGGTCGAGGATCCCGAGCCTGCGGTCCAGGTCCTGCAGCAGCGGCTCACCCACCTCGCGCTGCCGGGCGTCCAGGCCGTCGGCCACGCGCTTGGCCCAGTCGCGTACCTCTCGTACTTCCACCGCGAGCAGGTCGGGGTAGGTCAGCCCGCCGAGCCGCACGGACCGGGCCACCTGGTCGTACCCGCTGCCGCCGCAGGTGCCGCAGGGCTGCTTGCGCATGTACGGCAGGTAGCGCTGCTTGGCGCTGGAGGTCTGGGCGTTCACGAACACCCGCTCCACCTCGGCGAGCGCGCCCCGCAGCGGCTGGCTCCAGGTGTAGGTCATCAGGGCCGTCTCATTCTTGTTCGGCATGTCGACGGTCGCCTCGACCTTCTCCTCACCCGTGCCGTACAGCACGCAGTGACGGAACTCCTCAGGCAGCGACCGCCACGGCCGAGGTCCACGCCCCGCTTCTCGGCGAGCGCCGGCACGAACGCGTGCTCCCCCGACCGCCACTTCGCGAACCAGGGCGAGGCGCCCTCGAAGAGCGGAAGCTCCGGGCAGGTGATGATCAGGTCCTCCTGCGCCTGCCAGCGCCCGCCCACCCCGTGGCAGTCCGCGCAGCTCCCTTCTGGTGTGTTCCGGTCGAAGTGGGCGGTCGTCAGGTGCCCGTCCGCACTCTCCGCCGCCGGGGCCGCGCCGATCCCCGGAAGGCGCGAGTACAGCAGCCCCAGGTGCCCGTCAATGCCGGTGATCGTCGCGACTGTGGAGCGGGGGTTGCGGTTCAGACGGCGCTGGTCGACCGCGAGCGTCGCGCCGAGTCCCAGGATGCGGTCGACCTTCGGCCGATTGCGCTGCGTGATGTACTGCCGCACGAACGGCGAAAGTCCTTCCAGGTACCGCAGCTGGGCCTCGTTGTGCAGAGTGTCGATGGCCAGCGAGGTCTTGCCGCTGCCGCTCACTCCGGTGAAAGCGACGAGCCGCCCCTTGGGGATGCTCAACGACACGTCCCGCAGATTGTTGGTACGAGCCCCCACCACGTCGATCGTCTCGCGCTCCATACTCGCGACGTCCCGCACGAATGCAGTCAACCTTCGTCCACCCTTTCGCAACGCAGCAGGACATGGGCGGGCTAGGCCCCCGCCCATGCCGAACGAACCGATCACGCCACCATGCGACGGTCGTTCGTCACCAACGGCCCCGAGCGGCCGCTTGACCGGATCTGTCAGCCAGGAGGAGGCCGTCCCGACACGGCCCGCGCTGCGGGTCAGGACCGGGACACCGCAGTGAGCTTGGAGACATCGGACGCGTAGACGCTCATCCAGTGCGGATGCAGCCGGTAGTAGACCACGTCGTTGTCCCAGTCGAAGGAGTCGGCGCCATAGAAGTCCTTGAAGTAGGCGAGCAGATCCGGCCAGTCCGCGGCCGGCTCGCCGTGCTGGGGGTTGAGGATCTCCACCGTGCCGTGCGTGAACACACCCAGGTCCTCACCGCGCATGTGCGCGGCGCTGACGGCCGGGCGGGCCGCCAGGTGGCGGGCCTTGACGGCGCCGCGCGCCGTGCCGAAGTGCCACTTGCCGTGCAGGAAGTGCCCGTCCACGCCGCTGATCCGCGGTTCGCCCTTCGCCGTCACGGTGGACAGGGCCAGGGCGCACATGCCGCTGAGAACCCCCGTGAGCTGCTCCGCGGTCAGCGTGCTCCGGTGCTGATGATCGAGCGGAGGTGCGATGAGGAGCGGGACAGAGAGGCGTCCAGCAGGGCCTGCAGCTCCTTAAGATCTTCTCGCGTTTCGCGCATGGAGTTCCTTGTCATCCGTAGGGCCCGGTCCACGCCCACCATCGGCGCCGACCGGTCAACCCATGATTGCTCCGAAACCTGACACTCCGCGTCAGGCTTACATCCGTCCTACGAACGGCACCGGACCGTCTCGCCGACGCCCTTCTGCGGCCAGGTGGGGTGACGGCGTCGATCTCGTCCTCGGTCATCGACAGCAGGCCGAGTTTCGGGACTGCGCGTCTGTGTCGGCTCGCCGGCCCGCTCCCCTCCCCAGCAGCGCACTCGAAGAGATCCTTGTTCTTCGACATGTTCGGCGGCGTACCCGCCCTGACCTGCCAAAATCCAGACCCTGACTGTGGGGGTAAGCCGGGGAGGTCGGGAGGCTCAGCGCGACACGGTGCGGCCCGGTGGACGCAGATCCGCGTCCGCCCGCGGCCCCAGACGCGGTTGGGCAAAACTGCGCGGCATTGGCCCGCGACCTCTGCACGGTGGCGTCCTTGGGAGGATTCCCGAATTCCCGCTCGGTTGGTTCCGCTCTTGGTCCACGCCCACTGGGCGCACTCCAGGAAATACCAGTCCTGGCTGGTGACGCAGAAGTCGAACACACCCTGCTCCAAGCCGAGCGCGTCCAGGTAGCCGCCGCAGCCCGCGGCGATGGGGGCGGGCACGTCGATGATCCGGTAGGTCAAGGCGTCATAGCTTGCCCGGAAGTCCTGGCGGGCCTGTGGTCGTCGGTACCGAGCGCCACGCCGATCTGCCCGTGCCCGGTGGCCAGGAGCCGGGCGTCGAACAGTATGAGGTCGGCGAGGCCGGCTCGGAACGGGTGCATCGTCACTCTGACACGGTCGTCGATGCGTTCCGGTGCGACGGGGTGGTGTAGAACAACTTGAGGTCATCGTCATCGGCGATGGCCTTGTGCACCAACGCCTTGTACACCGCTCCGCCGTCGGAGCGCCGCTCACCGACGACGCCGCCATGCTCCTGCTCCGGCACCGAAGCGGGTGACCCATGCCCCCTCCCGCGATGCCTGACCGCCTGGCCCCGTCCCGCCGCGTTCGATGGCGCGGCGGGACGCGCCTGGGCCCAGGGTCAGTTTTTGGTGACTTCGGCGGGCTGTTCTTCGGTGGGATGTTGCTGGAAGTAGGCGCGGGTCTCCCGCCAGACCAGCGGGCTGATGATCAGCAGGCCGATGAGGTTGGGCAGCGCCATCAGGCCGTTCACCACGTCCGAGAACGTCCATACCGCGGTGAGGGTGGAAGGCAACGTGAATCGAATCAAGCGGAGCTATGGGCGCGTGTCCTTCGATCCGCTCCGCCTCCATTTCCTTTACGTCGACTAAAGATCTCGAAGGCAGCAGCAATGCGTACGTAGCATGCTAGCCGATTGTATTGATGTGTTTCTGCAGTCATGGCTCGGCTGAGCCTGACTGCTACGATCCCTCGCCAAAGACCATGCGGTGCCCGCGAGCTGTGTCCAAGTACTCGCGAACCCGGTGGACAAGCCCGTTCTGGAGTTCGAAGACGAAGCAGTAGTCGTTGGCGTAGTGATTGCCGTTGGCGAGCGTCGCCGTCATGGTCTCCTCCACGATCACGCGATCGCCGTCGGCGTAGAGCCCGTGGAAGGTGACAGTGACGTCACTCACGAAGAAGCGGGGGAAGTCCTCAGCGAGGAACCGCACGATCGCCTTCCTGCCGATCAGGTGACCGGAACCCTCCAGCGCAACTGCGGTGGCATTCCCCAGGGGCGCCAGCCACTCGGCGTCCTCGGTGAAGACTGCGGAGATCTGGTCCGCGTCGTGGCTGGCGAACGCCTTCCAGGCGTTCTGAACGACGTCGCGGCTCTGCTGTGGCATGCCCGGGACCCTAGACGAACGCTGGCGAGAGAACTGGCGGATTTCCGACGTCACCGTCCCAACCCAGACACTGTCGGCGGGTTCAGACCGAGCTCCAACCTCCACATTGGCGGCGAACGGTGGAGACGTATCTTACAGCTTTCGGGCTCGGTGGCGTTTATGCGCACCAGGGCTTTCTCACTCGCCGAGACGGGTTTGCTGGGCCGATGGTAGAAGGTGGTCCTTGAGCTCCCGGGTCGCGTAGTCATGAATGAGGGTGAGCGCGACGTCGAGGGTGGCGGCGTGGGTGCGGTGATTCATCGGGTTGAGCCGCATGAAGAAGCGGTCTTGGACGCGGGTGCTGGCAAGAAGATGCGTCCGGACGCGTTGATCCGTTCGAGCAGATGGTGGTTGAGCTGGTCGTCACCCCGCAGCCGGACAGCGACGACGGTCAGATCGGGCTTCCACGGCACTTCGAAAAGCTGGTCGGCGGTCAGGCGCTGGTAGGCGGCCTCTGCCAGGTTCAGCTTTTCGTCCAGGGCGTCGCGGAAGGCGCCGACGCCGTGCAGGTGCAGCGGGAGCCACAGTCGCAGGCCGCGGAATTCGCGGGTGAGCTCGGGCCCGAGGTAGCCGTAGTCGTGCAGGCCGTGCACCACGGCCCCATCCTGGGTGTAGTGGCCGCCGCCACGATGGGCGGCGCCGAGCGCCGCGGCGTCGCGCACCAGGAGAATGCCGGTGCCGTACTGCAGGAACAGGCTCTTGTGCGGGTCGACGACGATGGAGTCGGCGTTCTCGATGCCGGAGAGCCGGGCTCGGCCACGTGCGGTGAGCTGGAATCCGCCACCGTAGGCGGCATCGACGTGGAACCAGAGCCCTTCCTCGCGGGCTAGTTCAGCCAGGTCGGCCAGCGGGTCGATCGTTCCGGTGCTGGTCGCGCCGGCCGTGCCGACCAGCAGGAAGGGACGCAGGCCCCGGGCACGGTCGGCCCGGATCATCGCGCGCGCTGCGTCGGGGTCCATGAGCAGACCTTCGGTCGGCACGACACGTACCTGCTGGACGGGCAGTCCGACGATGCGCGCCGCTTTGTCCACGCAGAAGTGTGTGTGCTCGGTGACATAAAGGGTGCCTGCCGCGATCTGATCGCCGAGCCGGTCATGCCGTGCGCTGATCAGCGCGGTGAGGGTGGCCATCGATCCACCGGTGGTGGTCAGGCCGATCGAGCCCGGCGGGAGCCCGAACCGCTCGCAGAACCAGTGCAGGACGCCGTGTTCCATCGCCACCAGCGCCGGCGCCAGGTCGGCCACGCAGGTGAAGCGGTTATAGGTCTGGGCGAGCAACTCGGCCAGCGCGGAGCTGAACAGGCCACCGGCAGAAAAGTAGGCCAGGTATCCGGGCGCCGTGGTGTTCACACCGTGGTCCGCGGCGGTCTGGAAGGCGTCGAGCAGATCGGACAGTCGGCTCCTCCGAAGGTGGCCGCAGCATCCCTTTCACGATCTGATCGGCCTGCCCGAAGCGGCCTGAAGGAGCCCGGGAGACGCCGTTGGCGAATTCGGTGACCTTCATCATGACCGCCTGCCCCATCACAGCGGCTGTGCGGGAATCGGGTTCCAGCGAACCGCTCTGCCGCCTGTCGCGCACCAGGCCCCCCTGACGTGGGATCCCGGCGGCCGTCCGCCGGGCTGACCCGCACGCTAAGCGGGCTGCGGCCCAGAGCGCTTGTACGTTCTTGCAGCCCGCTGATAAACCCCCGGCGGAACTCCCACCAGTCTCCGGAAATGGCGAGACAGATGTGCTCTCCGGAACGCCCGCAACAGGGTGAAGGGATCGACCCCTACCCCCGCCGCCAGCTCATCGAGACCTGGCGGATCTTCCATGCGCTCATGCAGGACGTCTCGTGCCCGCGCGACAAAACCATCGTTCTGCGGCCGTCCGGGACGCAGTCCTGGCACTCGGGCGTGGGCGAGCAAAAGGCGCGACAGAGTCATCCGCATCAGCGTCTCGGCGGTCAGCGCATCCGCGGACTCGGTGGCGGCGTGTGCGCGCAGCAGCAGGCCAGCGGCCCTGGCGTCATCGACCAGCCGATCCGGAAAGTGCGGGGTGCCGCGCATTCCGCCCACCTTGGCCAGCGTCCCGGCGGCCGGATACAACACCCGGTACAGCCACCCGCCTTCGCTCAGCGACCTACCTGTGTGCACGACCTCCGGGTTGATGAATACCAGGCCGCCGACGCCGACGCGCTCATCCCCGTCCTGGAACCAGATCTCCTCCGAACCGGCCTGAATCACACCGATAGCGAAGGTCTCATGCGCATGCCGAGCAAATTCGTGCTGCACATAGCGCGCCTGTAGCAGTTCCAACCCGTCCAGCCGTGCAGCTTCCAAAATCTCGCGGCCCCCGGCGAGATGCGGTTGGGTCCGCTGCCGAGGATGATGACTTTCGGATAACCCGCCACCATACCTCGGCCATGCCTGACCGTTGTCCTGGCGGTTGGCGGTTGGCGGTGGCCCGCCTGTCGCGTCGGGCGGGCGTCACGGCCAAAGGCCCCTCGACCCGGGGCCTCGCCCCGGGCCCGATATGGAGCTTGATCCTCTACAGTGTGCTCGGAGGGGTGATGGATATGGCAGCTATGTCCGGTGGCGGCAACGGCCAGTGGGGCCGGACCCGAACCGAAGCGGGTGCCCGTGCCGTCGTCCAAGAGCTGCAGGCCCGAGGTGGCCGTCCGCAACGCAGCAGGCGTCAGAACATCGTCGTCGCCTGCGTGGCCGTCACGGTCTTGGTCGGCATCGCCATCTACCTGCTCGTTAGCTGACGCCAGACGGAGTGCAGCGCCTCGGCCGAAGACGACTTCGACGACCGCGCCGGGTCGACCGCGGTCGTCGGGCTCCACACGAGCGCACGATCCGGGCAGGTGTCCGTCAGCACGAACCCGCCCGCTTCGACCAAACCCGCAGGAGCGGATTGTCTGTCCCTGACTATTTCGTCACGGGACCGTCAAGGGCCGTTCCGTACAGGTCGTGCACGTCGCCCGCGACGCGCAGCCGCTCGGCCGGCACCGCCGTCCGGGTCAGCTCCGCCCGTGCCGCCCGAGCGTCCACGCCACGCGGCGGGGCAGCAGGAGCAGCGCCGACGCGGCCACCAGCCCAATGGGCATGAACCAGTAGAGCCCGGACACCACCAGCGGGACGTAGGCGAGCGCGGCGAGGGTCCGGTACCGGCCGCGGACGGGCCTGCCGCGCAGCCGCAGCACCACGTGCCGGAGTTGCAGCAGCAGGATGCCGGCGACGCTTCCGGCGGAGACCACCCATTCGACGGGGCCGGCCCGCGTCGCGACCAGGAACTGCGCCCCGACGTTGAGGTACATGGCGTAGACGACGAGCAGGATGCGCAGGGCCAGGCGTCCCGCGCTACCATCGCAGGACGCGGCCACGGCCTGGGGCGTCGTCCGATAGGCGGCGGCCACCGCGCGCGCGTCGTCCAGCGCGGCCCGGGCGGCGCGCAGGGCCCGGGCCGTCACCGCCGCGGTCCCGGTTGCGGAACGCGCCGCCGCGGCGCTCGCGCTGTGCGCGGCGATGGCCGACAGCCCGCGGCCGATCGACCGGTCCAGTTCGCGCGAGGTCCGCAGGCGTTCGGCGGTCACCGCCATCCGCGCCAGCTCCTCACGGGTGGCGGCCACCCGCGCCACATCGCCGCCCATGGGCCGCGTGGGTCGTCGACTTTTCGCCGCCCGCTCGTCCCCTTGCCAGATTGTGCCTAGTGGGGACGGCGTGCAGCGGTCGTGAATGTGGTTGCCAACGCGATCCTCGGTGTGAGGGTCGAGTACGGGACGTGCAGAGGCGCACGGGGCGGGTTTCAGTCAGCAGGGCGGCGACGCGTTCGGGTCGACGGAAGACTGATGCTATTCCGGGAATGCGGCCAGTTCGACGAGTGCTTGGTCCAGATCGTCGCAGACGCCTTGATGAAATAGTCGAGTGAACACCGGATCTCCGGTCGCGGCGAGTTCGCGGATGCCGTCGGAGTGGGCCTTGATGCGTTCCCGCACAACCCCAAGGAAGTCTGCAATTCCGCCCGACCAGCCGTAGGTATCGAGGAACCGGTGGAGCCGATATGGCCGGGCAGTGAAGTCGGTGAACCCTTCTGCGGCGACGACATGGCGGGCGTGGAGCGGTACCCACCTGAAGGCGACGAATGCCAGGTCCCATTCGGGCGTGACCGGGCCAGCGAGGTCCCAATCGAAGAATCCGGCCAGCCGGCCGTGGTGCCAGGCGGCGTTGTAGGGGGCTGCGTCATTGTGGCCGATGATCAGGCCCGGCGACCAGCGGCCGCCGCTGCGCCAGACGGCGTCCGATGGCGGGACGAAGTCGGCGACCGCTTGGTGGTAGGCGTGCACCCAGCGCGCCACTTGGACGAGAGTCTCGTCGGCGTGTACCCAGGAAGGCCAAGGTTTGCTGCTTCCGACGGTTCGGCCTTGGAGAAATGTGAGAACCTCCCGGCCCTGCTCGTCGAACCCGAGCGGACGCGGAGCCGCGGTGAACTGTCCCGTGGTCGCCAGGTGGGTGAGCAGCGCGTGCACTGCGGGCGTCCAAGGGCCAGTGGCACGGCGGACGGTATCGCCTAGCCGGACAGCACCGCCGATGTTTCCGCCATCGAGCCGTTCTTCAGCCACAAGCAGATCTTGGCACGATCGCCCTCGGCGTATCGTTGCCTTGATCTTCATGCACCGCGCCCGTTCACCCCGCCTGGGAGAGACATGGGGACACCCGCTCAGATCGCGACCAGCGCCGCCGCGCTCGCGCTCTGCACGGTCGCCGCCGGCTCCGCCGTCCTCAGCGAAAGCAAACCCGCCGAGCTCGCCGTGACGGCCTGGCCCGCTCCCAGCGGCTTCACCACCGTCGCCCAGCGCAAGACGCGGGGCGGCGACTTCAACGGCGACGGCTACCGCGATATCGCTGGAAAAATCGAAGGCGACGGCGTCTTCGTCATCTACAGCGGACCACACGGGCCCGACCCCGAGCGGCGGCAGTTCCTCACCCCGAACACCCTCCCGGGGCCGCCTAAGAAGCCCGTCGATTTCGGGACCGAGACCGCCTCGGCCGACTTCGACCACGACGACTACGACGACCTGGTCGTCACCTCCCACTCTGACTCCGGCGACAGCCCGATCACCCTGGTGATCTTCTACGGCGGCGAACACGGGCTCACCGACCGCACCGTCTCGCTGAAGGTCGGCAGCACGGCCCCCAAGAACGCCCGGGTCTTCAATCTGGTGATCGGCGACTTCGGCGACAACGGCAAGCTGGACATCGCCGTCGAAATCGAGTCCACGGCGGTCGTCTCCTTCCGCAACGTGGTCGACCGGCCCGTCCACCCCGAAATCAATCTCTTCCGCCCGAACACCCCGTCCGTCAGCGGCTACCCCGTCATCGGGGACTTCACCGGTGACGGCTACTCCGACCTGGTCGTGACGTGGAGCCCAGGCCCCACCGGCGGCTCCCGAGCCGAGCTGCAACTGGGGACCGCGCAGGGCCTGAGCACCACCAAGACCGTCCTCGCCGACGGGTGGATCGAGGTGGACTCGGCCGTGGCGGCCGACGTCAACGGCGACGGCAAAGACGACCTGATCACACCGGAGTCATGGGATTCCGCAACGCCGCCGCGGACGCCCATCGCCATCTCCGTCGTGCTCGGGACCGACCACGGGCTCGGCCCCCGGCACAGTTTTCTCTCCCCCTGCACCCAGGAAATTCGGGAGATCGCCGTCGGATGCGATTTCGAGCCCGGCAAGCTCGCAGTCATGCCGGGCAGCCCACAAGGCATCGACCACGCGCGGGCCGTCGTCTTCGAGCAGAACACCCCCGGCATGCCCGGCCGCCACGCCGGCGGCCCGGACTGGTTCGGACACACGGTGACGATCGGCGACCTCAACGCCGACGGCATGGCCGACATCGCCATCATGGCGCACCCGAACACCGGCGACCGTGGCCGCCTGTTCATCTTCCCGGGCAGCGCCACCGGCCCGAGCCTCCAAGCCAGCGCAATGATCACCGGCGGACAACTCGGCCTGCCCCACACGGCCTGCCTCTCCCTCGGCGGAAGCCTTCTCCGCTGAACCCAGCCACCGCATCCCGCCCCAGAGCAGAAACCAAGCCAGGCTTGGCGTTCAAGCGACCAGGCATCAACCAGACAGTGTCCGAAGGCGCTCCCTCAAGCTCAGCGGCGGGCTGCCCTCTCCCGGCGGCCGGACGTGTCCGGGCAGGTGAGCGTCTTGCGTTGGCTTTACAGACCTGTCAGTATCGACGGGTGGTGAACTCGCGCAGCTGCGCGCCGGCCAGTGTGATCCGCCGCATCCCCGGCGTCAGGTCCGTCACTCGGACGACCTCGACCTCTCGCAGGGTCAGCGGGCGCACTGTGAGCTGGCGGGAGGTCTTCGGCATGCTGAGGACGGCCCTTTCCGATCGCTCGAGGGTGACGAGGCCGCGAGCAGGGATCGACGAAACGGCCTCATATAAGGTTAGGCAAACCTCACCTTCGTTCGTGTGCGCAGACTGCCGTATTGTTTAGGGCTGTGGCGTCGTCATCCCTGTTCCCCGCCGACGCGAGCGACCCCCCGGCGATTCCGGCGGCGAGATCGGATTCGACGGGAGCGCCCGTTCGCCCCCTGCTGATCTGGGTCCGCACCGGCACGGCGCACATGCACATAGACGGCGACGCGGCGTTCCACCTCACCGCCGGACAGGGCGTCTGGATTCCCGCGGACGGGTGGAACCACCGCGCGATCCTCACCGAGCCGGGCACCGTCGCCTTCCCCCTGTGGCTCCATCCCGGCACCGGGCCGATCTCGGAACCGACGCGCTTCGAGGTCCCCGACGGTTGGCAGGACTGGTTGATCCAGCACTACAACCTGCAAGTCACCCCGTTGAGCGGTCGCGGATACTTCCAGGACGCGATCACCGACCTCCTTCGCCGTCCCCGCCCCTCGTCCACACCCGCGCAAAACGGCGACACCGAGCCTTCGGCGCCGCTCACTCTGCCGGAGATGCCGAGAGCCACCGGCGCCAGAGCCGTCGCCGAGGAGCTGATCCGCGACCCAGCGGCGGACCTCACCGTCGAGCAGTGGGCGACCAGGGCGCTCTCCAGCCCGCGGACCCTGCGCCGCGACTTCCTCGCGGAGACCGGGCTCACCTTCGAGCAGTGGCGACTGCGCAGCCGACTGATCGCCGCCGTCGAGTTCCTGGCCGCGGGATACGACGTCGACCAGGTGGCCGCGCGAGTGGGCTTCGCCAGCCGCAACGGCTTCACTCGCGCCTTCAAACAGCAGTACGGACTGACGCCGTATGACTTCAGAAGGAGGCTCTCCGCCAGTTCCGCCAGCATCGACCTCACGCAGCGCGCCACCCTGGCGCGTCAGACCGATGACCTCGTGCGCATGGTCCAGGGAGACGGCGCCTTCGGCACCGCGCCCGATCTGCTGCCTGCCGCCCGCACGCCCCTGCACGCCAACGACATGCACGTGCTGAGCTGGATGTACCGCGGCAGCGGCTACCTCGATATCGGCGAAAGCCGTTACGAACGACAGCGCGGCGTCGCGACCTGGATCCCCGCGAGCCTGGAGCACATCACCGGTCTCCGCGAGAACTCCATCTCACTACCTCTCGGAAATGCCGACACCGGCGACCTGCACCTGACCGAGCCGCTGCAAGTCCAATTCTCGCCGGCCTGGGACGACTACCTGATGTTCTGCTCCATCAGCGCCCGCTCCATCCTCCAGCCCGACGACTACGACCCCGGCCACATCCTCGACCTGTTCGCCGAACAGGTCGCCGCGCAACGAGCGCTGTCGGTGCCGATGCCCACCGATCCGCGTGCTCGGGCGGCGGCGATGGACTACCTGCGTCACATCGGCGCGCCCGGCGAACTGGCTGAGGTGGACGTCCCCGCCGAGGTCCACCGGGCGTTCCGCGAGCAGACCGGCATGCCCTTCTCCCGCTGGCGCTACACGGCTCGCATGCGCATCGCCCGCAATCTGCTCGCAGGCGGAGCCAAACCCAGCGCCGTGGCCCGCCGCGTCGGCTATGCCCACCTGCCCACGTTCAGCGCCGCCTTCACCCGCTTCCACGGCATCTCAGCACGCGAATACCAGGAGCGCGAGCCGAGAAGGATAAGCCCCCGATCCGTCACCGGAACTGCACCTTCCAACTCAGTGTGATGACGACGACCGATGTGTAGGTGGCCGGGTCCAGAGGGTGAGGTCGCTGCTTGTGGCGACGGCGAGGGTACGGCCTGAGGGAGAGAATCCGGCGGTACGGAGTTCGGAGTAGTCGGAGTGGAAGATGTGCCACCAGTGATCCCCAGGTGGTCCTTCGTGGGGCGGGCCGCCGTCTGCGGACAGCAGGACGCGGTGGTGTGGCCACCGGGGGCTGACGACGTCGAGGGTCCAGCCGTCGGAGGTGGTGGAGTGGGTACCGCCGCCGAACAGGCCGGCGATGCGTACCGGTGTTCCGGCAAGGGGGCCGGGGCAGGTGAGGTCGGGTGAGGCGTCGGGTGTACTGGTGTCGGGGTCCGGCTCACGATCGCGGGCGATCTTCTCGCCCGGTGACGGCGTCGAAAGGTCCGTGGCCATCCTGGGAGACGACCATCACCAGGTCGTGCCCGGTACCAGGATGGACGGCGAAGCCGATGCCCAGCAGGCCGCCGATGGGCGTGCGGTCGTCCAGCACTCGCCGCCAGGGTGTTGGGGGCGCCATGACGGGAGCAGCCAGATAGCGTTCGCGCAGTTGCTGCTGATACTCCGAGATCAACGCATCTCCTACGCCGGATCTAAGCCGACCGGTCATTTCTGCCGTCACCGGGCCAGATTCGCCGGAAGCGCACCTGCCGCAGCGTCCTACCACGAGACTGAAGATCAAGAACCAGCTCGTCACGGGAACAGGTACCGCTCACCTCGACCACACCACCGTGGAGGTGGTCCTCGGTAAGAAATGAGATCCGGTCACCGAGACGGTCGTACCTCGTCTTATGGACACCCTGAGCCGAGTGTCGGGACGCAACCACGAGGCGATCAGCGCCCCGTGATCCGGCCCGGGCGCCGGCTTGACGAGAACATCCAAAACAGTTCCCTCTGGAAAGAAGCGAAACACCTGCATATCAGCCGAGAAGACCCCCTGAAGAATTTGACCTCGTCGCACGATCGTCCCAATATTGTGATTACCCACTGGAATGTAAATAATGCTAACGCTAAAACACGGCCTCAGCCTCTTGGACTCCCTTACCCGTCCAGGGCTGCCGCCCTGGTCAACGCCCTCGGCACGCTCCTGGACACCCGCGCCTTCCCCGCCACCGCTGACGGCTACCACGCCATGCTGGCCTGGGCACACGACCACGGCCCGGTGAGGCGGGGGGTGGAGTGCACCGGATCGTACGGGGCGGCGCTGAGCCGGATGCTGCGGGGCCCCTCCCCTGCGCATTGGTCTACCGGTCGAACCCGCCCGTGAGGCCGGTCCGTTTGACCAGTCGTCCCCAGCGCTCACACCGTCCAAAGCGCTCGGCGATCACTTTGCCTGCGGGCAGTTCACCTGCCAGTGTGCGATTGGCCACCGCCCAATGCCAAGCCTGGCGTTGGAGCCGGGCCACCGGTCTGCAGCGTCCCGGATGAGCGCCGTTCGCTTCTCCCGCACCAGCAGCCGGTGACTCCTCAGCGTTTCCTACCAAGTCCTCAAGGCCGTACATCTGGGAGCCATCGGAAGCCTCAGCATCCGTCACCAGGTCCTGCGTCGTCGGAACTTCGTCTGGAGCCAATTCATTGCCGATCAGACCCATATGAGGAGCCGTATGAACCTCGTATGAGATCTCAGAACCGGCTGGCACTTGGTCGGAGCCTTCGTGTGAGGCCACTGGACGCTTCTGGTGCGATGCTTTCCTGACCTGGCGCATCAGTAGCTCATACGACCCGATCAAAGCACAGCTCGGCCAGGCGGCGATCACGCGGCCGATCATCGATGGCTCGGCCACCGCCACGTTGGCCGCCAGGCTCGCCGCGCTCCCTGCCAGCAGCAAGGCCCATGGCAGCAGGCCTCCACGTCGACCGGCTCGCGAGTCGGCCAGCAAAGTCAGCGACGACGCCACGATCATCCCGTCCACCGAGACCGGCAACAGCGCCGCGCTCCACGATGTCTCCCCGTACCGGAGAACCAACTCGTACATGTGCTTGTAGGACAGCACGGCCGCGATCCAGGCCAGAACCACGACACTGATCGTCGTACACCACCGGATCAGCCGATCACCGGCGTGCGCCCCACCGGAGAAGGCCACAAGATCCCCGGAAACCATGATCACGCTCCCGACCAGGGCTGGGCGATATTTGGGCGACGACAGCTTCTCCGTACGTCGCCGAACATCGCTGAACTGCGCCCCATCGAGGCCCCTGAGCTGCGCGTTCGCGCAGCGCTGCAGGTCACTGGTGATCGCGGACTACCTTGACACGGTAGAGGCCACTGGTTCAATCCCAGTATCGCCCACCACATTCCTGCACAGGTCAGGGGCCCTTGCTTCGGCCTGATGGCTCCACACCACCTCTCGCGGCGGACCCCCGCGGCTGCGGCTCAGCACCGTGGCCCGCTACGCCCACCCGTTCCCTCACCACGGACGCACCACCTGCCGTCCCGGCCTGCATTGAGGCCACTGCCGAAATCGCGACTAGCTTTCTGCGGTCTTGCTATTGGGCTCTGGATCGGGTGCGGGAGCGCAGGCGGTCGACCTCGTCCTGGGTGCCGGTTTGGACGGCTAGGACGAAACGCAACACCGAATCGAGCTGGTCGTCGGTGAAGTCGGCCAGGACCTCGCGGGTGCGGACGTTCAGGCCGGCGTAGTAGTCGTTGATGCGGACGATCCCCTCGGCGGTCGGCTGGAGGAGGGTCTTGCGGCGGTCGTGCGGGTCTGGGTGGCGCTGGACGAGGCCCGCCGACTCCAGCCGGTCGATCATCCGGGACAGCGATCCGGGGGTGAGGCCCACGCGGTCGGCCAGGGCGGCGGCGGTGGCGGGGCCGCCGCGGTTGAGGGCGTGCAGGCAGGCGAAGTCGGACGGGACGACCCCCATATGGTCCGCGATCAAGCTGTTGAGCTGCACCGATGCGGTCACCCAATCCGGCATCGCGTCGATGATGCCATCGGTCGCCGCTCTGCGGTCGGGCGGTGGACGGTGCTTGGCCATGTTGACACGCCTCGATTCCCGCATTAGCTTGCGTCGCGCAATCATTGCGTCACACACTTAGTGTGTGGCGCATGAAATGAGTGTAGCGACCGGCGAACGGAGTGCGCATGGCGTCCACCACCGCGGCCCACCAGGCCCGGCTGTCCGGCAGGGCGCGGAGCCTGGCTCTGCTGACCATCCTGCTGGCGGCGTTCCTGGACCTCATCGGGGTGACGATCGTCAACGTCGTCCTGCCCCCGCTCCAAGCGGATCTGGACGCCTCCCCGGCGCACCTGCAGTGGATCCAGGCGGGCTACACGCTGGCGTTCGCGCTGGGGATGATCAGCGG
This sequence comes from Actinomadura sp. KC06, assembly GCF_004348735.1. Taxonomy (GTDB): domain Bacteria; phylum Actinomycetota; class Actinomycetes; order Streptosporangiales; family Streptosporangiaceae; genus Spirillospora. The sequence goes on along the minus strand of NZ_SMKT01000067.1, from coordinate 6,440 downwards.
GGCCCGGCTCGGGGATCTGCTCGGGCACAAGCGGGTGTTCATCGCCGGCATCGCCGGTTTCGCGACGGCCTCGGCCCTGTGCGGCATGGCCGCCGGTCCCGGCATGCTCGTCGGGGCCAGGGTGCTGCAAGGTCTGTTCGCGGCCGCGATGATCCCGCAGGTGCTGTCCCAGATCCAGGTGATGTACGCGCCGCGGGAGCGGGGCGGCCCGATGGCGGCGTTCGCGGCGCTGGCGGGCCTTGCGGCGACGCTGGGCCCGATCGCGGGGCCCGCGCTGCTGGAGTGGGACCTGTGGGGGACGGGCTGGCGGCTGGTGTTCTGGGTGAACGTCCCGCTGGCCGTGCTGGCCGTGGTCGCCTCGGTGAAGCTGCTCCCCGACAGCCGGGACGCCTCGGCCGCCCGGCTCGACCTGGTCGGGGTCGCGCTGTCGGCGGCCGGGCTGCTGCTGGTGCTGTACCCGCTGATCACCGCGGCGGACCGGTCCGGCTGGCCGCTGTGGACCTGGCTCTGCCTCGGCGCCGGCCTGGCGGTGCTGGCCGGATTCGTGGCGTGGGAACGGCGGGTCGACGCGCCGCTGGTGCAGATGTCGCTGTTCCGGTTCCGGTCGGTGAACGGCGGTCTGCTGGTCCAGTTGCTGTTCTTCGTCCCGACGATGGGCTTCTTCATGGTCTTCATGCTGTTCCTGCAGCAGGGCCTGGGCATGAGCCCGATGCGGTCCGGCCTGATCATGCTGCCCTGGTCGGTGGCGGTCCCGGTGCTGGCCACGGTGTCGGCGGCCGTGCTGCTGCCGCGGATCGGACGGGCGACCGTGCAGATCGGGCTGGTGGTGATGGCCGTGGGATTCACGATTCTGGCGATCCAGAGCGCCGGGGCGACGTCCGGCACCGGCTGGACCGACCTGGTCTGGGGCGTGCTCGTAGGCGGCGCCGGGATGGGGATGGTCGTGGCCCCGCTGTTGCAACTGACGCTGAACGACGTGCCGGTGACCGACGCGGGCTCGGGTTCGGCGCTCTACAACACCGTGACGCAACTGGCCGCCTCCGTCGGCGTCGCGGTGATCGGCACGTTCTTCTTCACCCGGGTACGCGGCATCGAGCAGACCCCGCCGGCGCTGGCCGAGGGCTTCGGCGATGCGCAGGCCGGCTCACTGTGGCTGGGCCTTGCGCTGCTGGCGGTCGCCTTCGCCGCCACCTTCCTGCTCCCGCGCAAGCCCGCCGCCTCGTCCGCTCCGGCTCTCCAGGGAGAGTGACCGGGCGTGCCCTGCGATGTCGAGCTGCCGGGCCTGATCCAGGCCACGTTCGTTCCGGCCGAGAACGCGGTGGCCTGGTGGGGCGCCGGTGAGATCGCCACCGTCCTGAAAAACCGAGGGCTTCCCGCGGGACGGCCGGCAACCTGCCGCCTCGCCGTCCCCGACCGGCGGCGCGTACTCGTCGCCGCGGACGTCACGGTGCGGCTGATGGATCTGGACGCGGCGGTACCCGCGCTCAACACCTTGACTGATCCGGACACGGTGTTCGGCGCCTCGGTGTGGGCATGGCGCGAGGCCGTCCGGCTGATGCTTCCGCCCGGCCACACCGGCACCGAGGCGCCCGACGACATCGCCTACGCCGAGCTGGCCGGACGGATGCCCGCCGCCGCGCACGCCGTGCTCAACGAGGACGGCACCGCGATCTACTCGGCCGCGGCGATGCTGGCACGGTTCCGCCAGGCGGTCTCACCCGATCGGAGCTGAAGTCGGCGGCCGTCCAGGCCGAACTCCGCCCCTACCAAGTGGACGGGGTGGCCTGGCTGCGAGGGCTGCGCGGCGGCGGCGTCCTGGCCGACCAGATGGGCCTGGGGAAGACCCTGCAGGCCATCGGCCTGCTGGCCACCCGGACGACCACGCGGCCGCACCTGGTCGTCTGCCCGGTCTCGGTGCTCGGCAACTGGCGGCGCGAGCTGGCGCGGTTCGTCCCGCACCTGCCCGTCGTCTCCTACCACGGGCCCGGGCGGGAACTTCCCGCCACGATGCGGCCGGGGACCGTGGTCGTCACCAGCTACAGCGTCCTGCGGACCGACGCCGCGGCACTGGCCGCGACCGGCTGGGAGGTCCTGGTGCTCGACGAGGCCCAGCAGATCAAGAACCCCGACTCCAAGGCGGGCCGGTCCGCCGTACTGCTGCCCGCGCGGACCCGGATCGCGATGACGGGCACGCCGGTGGAGAACCACCTGGAAGACCTCTGGGCGATCCTCCACGTCACCAACCCCGGCCTGCTGGGCACCCGCGAACGCTTCAAACAGCGCTTCGCGGTGCCCATCCAGCAACGCCGTTCGACCACCGCCGCGGCACGGCTCAACGCCCTCGTCGCACCCCGGCTGCTGCGCCGGACCAAAGACGAGGTCCTCACCGACCTTCCGCCCAAGCAGCACGCGACCATCACCTGCTCCCTCACCGGTGAACAGGCACGCCTCTACCGCGACGCCGTCGACCGGGCCTTCGCCGACGGCCTCGGCACGGGCATCGGACGCCGCGGCCGCGTGCTGGCCCTGCTGACCGCCCTCAAGCAGATCTGCAACCATCCCGCCCACTTCCTCGGACAGGACGGCCGCGACCTGGCCGGACGTTCGGGCAAGTTCGACCGGGCCACCGAAATGCTCACCGAGATCGCCCAAGACCAGGACCGCGCCCTGGTCTTCACCCAGTACCGAGCGATGGGAGAGATGCTCTCCCGCCACCTCGGCCAGACCCTGGACACCGCGCCCATCCCCTTCCTGCACGGCGGGTTGAGCCCACAGCGGCGCGACCGGCTCATCGAGACGTTCCAGAACCACGACGACGCGCCGCCCATCCTGCTGCTGAGCCTGCGAGCCGCAGGGTTCGGCCTCAACCTCACCCGTGCCGGGCACGTCGTGCACTACGACCGCTGGTGGAACCCCGCGGTGGAGGATCAGGCCACCGACCGCGCCCACCGGATCGGGCAGCGACGCGCGCTCAACGTCCACACCCTCGTCACCGCGGGCACCGTCGAGGACCACATCGCGCACCTGCAAGAACGCAAGCGCGCACTCTCCGACATCGTCGCCGGCGACACCGAGACCACCCTGGCCGACCTGCCCGACGAACACCTGCACGCCATCCTCACCCTCGACGACCGGACAGGGATCGGCTGATGGCCCCGGAGTTCGGATCCGGTCCATGGGGCAGGACGTGGATGCGCATACTCGAATCCCCGGCCGCGGCTCCCGACCGACGCCTGCCCAAGGCGCGCAGTCTCGCCCGCAACAACGCCGTCACCATCGTGGCGGCCGAGCCGGGACTGATCGAGGCCGAGAGCACCGAGGGCGACACCTGCCACCGCGTCCGCATCGAACTGCCGTGCTGGGCCGGTCAAGCGCTGGCCGACGCCACGTCCCTCATCGAGAAGGCCATGGCGGACGCACCCGCCGGCCTGGCCCCAGGCGACCTGCCCGACGAACTCGCAACCGCACTGTCCCGCCGTGTCGGCCTCGCCGTCCCGCTGGACGAACAAGCGGCGCACTGCACCTGCTCAGACCGCCGGATCCCCTGCCTCCACGTCCTGGCGACCCTCTACACGCTCACTCAACGCGTCGACGAACACCCCAGAACGGCCCTCGACCTGCGCCTGCCCCATCCGCCTCCGGCCCTCGATCACGAATCATCACCGGACTGGATCGCCTTGGCCGCCGTCGATCCCGCGACCTTCTACACCGGCGAGTGAACCTGAGGAAGCCCGCCGGAGGCAGCCCGCGATGACTCACGCCTGTACCGTATCGTGATACGGTACGGGAATGAGTGAAGAGCGATCGACGCGCACGCGGCGCGCTGGCGGGGCCAGGCGAGCCCGGGTTCTCGATCACGTCGTGCAGGTGCTGTCCGAACGCGGTTACGCCGCCACCCGCTTCGCCGATGTCTCGCAGGCTTCCGGCGTCGCGGTGTCCACCCTGCAGGGCTACTTCGGATCGCGTGAAGACATGCTGATCGAGGCGCTCCAGGGCGCGACGTCGGGTGAGGTCGCGGCTCTGCACGACTTGGCCGCGGGGTTCGAGGACCCGTGGCAGCAATTGGTCGCCCTGGTCGATCGCGGGCTGTCGACGTCGGCCGGCACGTGGCGGATGCTGATGGAGTTCTGGACCGCCGCCGCCCACGACGCCGAACTGCGCTCGCATGCCGGCAGGCTGGCCGAGCAGTACCGGCGGCCTTTCGCCGAGGCCGTGCAACGCGGAGTGGACTCGGGATCGTTCGCGCCCCGGTTCGATGTATCAGCGATCGTGGACGTGGCGGTCGCGACGATGGACGGCCTGCTCTACCCGCTCGTCCTCGATCACCGGGCCTCGGCAGACCTGGACTACCGCGACGTGGTGCTCGCCCAGCTCGCCTTCGCTCTCGGGACCGACGCATGACGGTCCTGGTCACAGCCGCGACCGGCAAGGTCGGCCGCGAAGTGACGGCACAGATGCGGGCTCGCGGCGTGGAACCGCGGGCCGGGTCCAGGCGCAGCGCGATCCCGCTTGACTGGACGGACCCGGCGACGTGGTCCGCCGCCCTCGGCGGCGTCGACCGGATACTTCTGATCGTGCCCGGAGGCGACGACGAACACCGCTCGGTCACCGGTCTCGGCACTGCGGTGTGCAAGTTCATCGACCTTGCGCAGAGCCGGAACGTGACGCGCGTCGTGCTGATGACGGCACTCGGCATGGAGCACGCTCCAGCGGAGGTCGAGCAGCGCGCCGTGGAACTGCACCTCCAGCGCAGCGACGTCGCGTGGACGATCCTGCGGCCGAACTGGTTCTTCCAGAACCTCACCGACGGTCCTCTCCGCGTGCTCGCTGAGGCGCACCACGGCGTCCTGCGACTGCCGACCGCCGACGCGGCGGTCAGCTTCATCGACACCCGCGACATCGCGGCCGTCGCCGTCGACACCCTCCTCGACGATCACGGCGGACGCGGCGGACGCAAGTACGCGTTGACCGGGCCGCAAAGCCTGACCTTCGCCGAGGTCGCCGACGCCTGCCGGAACTCACCGGTGCCGGTGACCGGCTACGAGCCGGTGTCGGAGGCAGAGTTCCGCCGCGCCGCGCTCGACCTGGAGTGGCACCCCGACTACGTGGACTCCATCAGCGGCCTGTTCGCCACCATCGCTGCCGGATACGCCGCACCCGTACTGCCCGACGCCGCCGATCTCCTGGGACGCGCGCCTCGTTGCCTGGCCGAGTTCGTCGCGGAGCCCCGATGATCCTCACCCAGCGGATCACGGACGGCGTCGCCGCCGGTGACGTCACCGTGGCCTACCGCCGCTGGAAGCGTCCGCGAGTGAAACCCGGCTCGACCTTCCGTGGTGACGACACCGACCCGCTGTGGCGCGTCACGCTGTCATGGGCCGGCTCCGACCCACGGCAGACGCTCGCCGAGGACGCCGCGCTCTCACCGTCCGACATCTCCGACATCGACACCCTGCTGGACCGGCTCGACGCCCGTACCCCGTGGGCGCGCACCACATTGAGCCGGATCGCCCGCCAACCGGGCATCACCGCCGCCAAGCTCGCCGCCACACTGCCCACTGACAAGGACTCCCACAAACGCCGCATCCGAATCCTCAAAGAACACGGCCTGACCCGCAGCCTGCCCACCGGCTACGAACTGTCCGTCCGCGGGCATGCCTACCTGTCAGCCACCAATCCCGGACGGCCACCGAGTTCAGCTCGGCGATACGCTCCCTGATCTCCTCGATCCGCTACCGAACCGCCGCCTCCCGCCGCTCCGGCTCAGCCCCTCCCCTACTATTAGCCTGGGAACAATCCACCTGGGACAGCTTGGCCATTAATCGGCATAACGCGCTCTGACGAAATCGGGGCGAAGGCCAAGAGTCGCTCCCCATGTCTCCCTACGCGCTATTCCCCAAACAGATCTGTAGGGATCGGAATCCCCTGTCCAAACGCCGTCCGGTTTGTCCAAGCGGTGTCCCGTCGGCGGTCCTGCCGTCCTGGTTGGCGACTCTGGAAGTGAGACTCGGCTCAGTTCTGAACGAACTCCATGACCTGTTCCAGGGACTCATTCAGGTCTTTACTCTCGCGTTGCGAGCTGCCTGACGGCAGCGGCGTGCGTACGACGCCCCAGGACGGCGATACCTCGCTCCTCACGTGGCGCCGGCAGAGAGGCCGCGGCCGCCACCGATCAGGTGATCGAAACAGACGGTGTCCGCCTCTTCCTCGAATTCTCCCCTACCCTGCCCTTCGCGACGAAGTACTCGATGCGGATGCGGCCACCGTCGCTGTCCGACATATCCTCCCGGAGATTGCCGGAAACTACGTCCTCGGCTTGTCGCGGAGGCTTTCGGCGGGGTGGGGGCCTTCGGTCTCCAGGCGGTACTCGTCGCCGAATTTGTCGCGGTGGTCGTCGATGACCTGCTCGGACGGCGGCCGCTCCGCGTTGATCTTGTCCT
>NZ_SMKT01000066.1 GCF_004348735.1 Actinomadura sp. KC06 | reverse complement strand
GGGAATGGTTCGACGGGGAACCGCTCCGTGGGGAACGGCTCGGCGGCGTACGGTCCGGTCTCGGGGGACCACGGGGGGTCGCGGGGACCCTCCGCGGTCGCACCGGACCGTACGTCGCTGTGGTTCACGGAGGAGATGAAGGGCTCGGTCACCTACGGCGAGACCGATCCGCGGACCGGCGCGAAGGCGGAGGGGCGGCGGCCGCTGTCGTTCCGCCTGACGATCACGGCGGACGACACCGACCGGTTCGTCCGCGAGCCGGGTCACGAGGCGCGTGCCGAGGGGTGGGTCGACGCGTCCGGGCACGGGGGCCGGCGCCGCGTCGAGCACGGCACGTTCAACCTGTTCGTCGACCCGTCGCCGGGCGTGGACGGCGAGGACAGGCGGCTGATGAAGTACCGCCTGTTCTACACCGACGGCGACGGCCACGCCCGCACGCTCAGCGGTGTGAAGAACGTCCTGCACGGTCCGCCGACGCGGATCTGGCCGGACACGTCGACGCTGTACGTGCGGCTGCTGGACGGCCACGTCGGCGAGGCCGAGGAGGACGGCGCGGAGGTCGTCGCGGCCGGTGTGCTGCACATCCGGCTGACGGACTTCGCGCGGCAGCTCACGACGTTCCGGACGTCGGGTCCGGACGGCGCGGAGTCGCTGCTGAACTTCGGCAGGTTCTTCGCGGGCGAGCTGTGGGAGGTCTACGGTCCGGACCCCGTCTAGGCGGGGGCGGGGTCCATCGGGGGGCCGAATACGTGCAGGCCGAGGGAACTGCGGGGTGCTCTCGGCCTGCACCCTTTTCGCCGGGGGTCGCGCGGGGGGTCGCGCGGCCTCCGGCCCCGCGACCAGGAAAGCCCGGCCGCGGAAGCCGGGCCGCGAAAGCCCGGCCGCGGAAGGCCGGTCGCCCGGAGCGTCAGAACTCGGCGGCCCGGCGGGCGGGGCAGCCGGGCGGGCACTTCTCGAGATGCGCGGGCAGCCATCGGGCGAACGCCGGCAGCATCAGCCGGTACCAGAGCCGCAGCAGCGGCCGGGTGCCGGGGATCAGCGGCTCGAACTCCGCCAGCCAGCGCACGTGGGTGCCGGGGTCGCGCGCCTCCAGGTGCACGTCGCCCCGGTAGCGGCGGACGGGCAGCCCCGACAGGGCGACGTAGGCGTAGTGCGTGCTCGGCTCGTAGACGACGGTCTGCTCGCGGACGGGCCAGAGCACTCTGACGGCCCCGATCCCGTACCGGGTCGTGTCGCCTTCGCGGCCCTGCTTGGCCCCGGTGGGGAACCTGCCCCACGCGGCCCACGCCTCGGGAACGACCAGGTGCCGGAACACGTCCTCGGGCGTGGCCGTGGTGGTGAAGGTGGCCTGGATCACCACCGAACGGTAGCCAGCCGCGCGTCCCGGGCACAAGCGGGGCGCCCCGTGCCCGCCGATGGTCAGCGGCCGGTGAGGCGGGCGATGTAGACGCCGCGGGCCTCGTCCAGGAGGTCGAGGTGGGCGGCGAACTGCTCGGGTGCGTCGAAGCGGGCGGTGTCGCGGAGCAGGTCCTCCAGGCGGTCGAGGTACTCCAGGCACCAGCGCAGGTCGGCGCCGCGGGCGACGCGCCGTCCGTCCACGCGCAGGTGGACGGGGCTGGTGTGCGCGAACGCTCCGGAGTAGTGCATGGAGCGTTCGTGCCGGGGCCCGGCGGCGACGGCGACGACGTAGGTCGGTTCGCCGACGGTGAGTTCGGCGGTGACCTCGCCCGGCGGTCCGTCCGCGAGGATCCCGTCGGCGGTCCGCAGTTCGATGCGCAGCACTTCGGGCCCGATCGTCCGTGCGGTGACGGTGACGCGTTCGCCTGGGGCGACGTCGAGGATGTCCCCTGGGCCGTGGCCGTCGACGTGCAGTTCCAGCCAGGGGCCGGTGGTGGCGAACGTCCGTCCGCGGCGGATCGCGTCGGCGAACGACGCGGCGGTCAGCGGGCCGTCCACGCGGGCGTAGACGCGTTCCCAGCCGGGCGGGCTGGACTGGTTGCCGCGGCGCTGGAACGACAGCATCGTGTCGGTCCCGGCGGTGACGGCCAGGGCGTTGCCCGCGCCGAGGAGCCGCCGGTAGACGACGGCGGTCGCCTGGATCGAGGAGTGGTTGAGGACGTCGAGGGAGTCGATCAGGCCGAGCGCGGCGTCGGCGACGATCTCGCGGGACGAGCAGTTGCGCCCGCCCGCCAGCACGGCGGGCGGCGGGTCGTCCTCCTCCACCGGGATGTGGAACGGGTGGCTGTATCCGAGGACCGCGCCGAGGCCGCGCAGTTCACGGCAGCCGGTAGCGTTCGGCGGCCAGTCGGCGGTGCCGAGGAACCCGGTGTGGAACCGTCCGGGCGGCGCGGTGACGCCGAACGCGTACAGGTGCCCGAGCAGGTCGTTGCGGTACTCGACGCCGAGGCGCGCGATGTGGGCGGCGTCCGACCACGGCAGGTCGCGTCCGGCCCAGTGCTCCAGCGCCTCGCGGTCGTAGACGCGCCGCGAGGCGACGTTCCCCGCGACGAGGTTGAGGACGTGCAGGTCCTCCCCGTGCTGGACGGCGGCGGCCTGCGCGGGCGTGCCCACGGTGTCGCCGGCCCAGTTCATGTGGACGTGCATGTCGCCGCCGTACCAGCCGCGCGCGGCCGCGTCGTAGAGCCGCGGCGGCGCCAGCTCGACGAGGGTCTCCGCGCCGACGTCCGGGGTCACCTGCGTTTCGGCGGTCTCGTACTCCATGCCCCTGGTGACGCGGACGGTGAGCGGCTCGGCGGGCACGTCCAGGACGACGTCGTCGCCGTGGAAGTAGGGGACGCGGTGCGCGTCGATCCGGTGCGGCGCGCCCGCCGGGTACCAGCCCTGCCCGTCGGCGCCGGCGACCGTCCAGCGGCACGGGAACCCCGCGCGCAGCCGCAGCCGCGCGGCGAGGGCCTGCCGGGTGAGCGACCCGAGCGGGACGCGGGTGTCGCCCGCGACGACCTCGCTGCGCGACGTCACCGGGACGAGCCGCGCGCCGCGCGCCGGGATCTCGTGCGCGGCGCCGTCCACCCGGACGGTGACGGGCGCGTCCCGCGAGGAGTCGACGAGCAGCGTGGTGCGCACCGGCCCGCCGTCCAGGACCGCCTTCGGGACGGCCTCCAGCGACACGCCGTCCGGCAGGACGCGCAGCGCGGCGAGGTTGTCCAGGACGCGGCCCCTGAGCGCGTCCCGGACGACCTCGTGCAGGTCGAGCTCCTGCACGCGCGCGTCGATCTCCTCGGCCGACGCGCCGGGATGCGCCGCCAGGACCTTCCCCAGGCAGGTGATCCAGTAGTCGTGCTCGTCCATCAGGAACGCGCTGGTCTCGATCTGCCGGACGTACCCGATCGGGTCCTCGCCCCAGGCGGGGCCGTGCTCGCGCAGCAGCGCCCGGTACTCCTCCAGGGCCCGCGCGACCGCGGCCGGCTCGAGGTCTTGGGGGTCGGCGTCGGCGTCGCACATCGTTCCTCCCGGTGGCCGCGTCTCCGGGGCCGCGTTGGGGTGGCGCGGAACGCCGCCAGGGTGACACGGAAGCCGTGCCCCGCCTAACGCGCGCCGTCCCGCGGGATGCGGAACGTACGACCCGGGATGCGGATCGTTCGACCCGGGCTGTGGATCGTTCGACCGGGTCGAAGAATCGTGCACGGCCCACCGGGCGGGCCGTCAGCCGCGGACGTGGCCGTAGAGGCGTTCGACGTGGAGGCGGACGACGAGCCGCCCGTCCTCGGCCATGACGCGCCGGTACTCGTCCCAGTCGGGGTGCTCGCCGCGGATGTCCCGGTACACCTCGACGAGCTCGGCCACGGCGGCGTCGCCGGGGTCGGCGGCGACGGCCGACAGCTCCGCGGCGCCTTCGGCGACCGCGTACGACCAGCCGTCCGGGGTGCTGACGTGCAGGCTCGCCCGCGGGTCCCGGGCCAGGTTGCGGGCCTTGGCCCGGTTCGCGGTGATCGAGATCCGGACGAGCCGCCGGTCGGGGTCGAAGTGGTAGTTGATGTTGGACGACTGGGGCCGCCCGTCCCGCTTGAGGGTGATCAGCACCCCGAGGTCGTGCCCCGCCACCAGCTTGGCCAGTTCAGCGTCGTCCGCCATCGTCGTCCGCCTCCGCAGAAGTCCGGTTTCCAGGCGTCAACCGCGCCCCGCCCCGATCGCTTCCCGCCCGGCGCCACCGGGCGGGAACGGCTTGCCGGACTATCGGACGGCGAGGGCCGGGAAGTCGAGGACGCGGGCGTCCGGGGCCGGCCGGTCGCCCGGCGGGCCGCCCCGCTCGCCCCCGTCCTCGCCGCCCCGGTCGTCCGGCAAGCCGTTCCGGCGGACGGCGCGGCCGGTCATGATGTGGCCGCGGAAGGTCGCGCCCTTCGCGGTCACCTTGATCGGCTGGAACGCCTCCGGCGGCAGCGCGCAGAACCCGGTCCGCACGACGTCCTCGAACAGCGAGTCCGAGACGACGTAGGCGAGGTCGCGGTCCGCGTCGTCGACCAGCAGCCGGCGCAGCGGCGCGGCGTCCAGCAGCCGCTGGACGACGATCGGCGCGTCGCCGGCGGGCCCGAACGGCCCGGCCGTCAGCGTGCCGTGGTGCAGCGAGAGCCGCACCCGCAGCCGGTGCCCGCCAGCCTCCCCGGCGGCGCCACCGCGCGCCTCGCGGTTGAGGTCGCGCAGCGCCTCGGCGAGGCCGATGACGAACTCGCCGGCCACCATGGCGGGGTCGGTCCCGTCCGGCAGCGTGGCGAGCTCGCCGTCCCCGCCGACCTGCTTCTCCCAGTGGCCGCGGTCGAGGCCGGCCCCGTGCGCGGCGCGGTCGAGCGCCTCGCACAGGTCGCGCTGCGCGAGCAGCTGCTCGCGGGTGTCGCGCTTGCTGTACCCCTGGATGTCCACCGCCATCAGAAGGCGGTAGCTCAGTCGTGTGTTGCCGTTCCCTTTCACTATGCCGATCCGCCCCTCGGTCCTTAGCTGGGCAAATGGGCCCGATGCCCGCATTCGCTCCAATGCGTGGAGTGAGCGTTGCCCTTCCGGGGACCGGCGCGGCGTGGTCCCTGCCGGCTTTCGGAACTAGGACGCGGCCCGCGGGCCGTCCGCGCCGGGGGTAAGGAAAAGGTGTCGAACCGGCTAGGGGCCCGCTGGAAAATCCGCCACGGAAGCGGCCCGGTTGAACCTCCGGCGACCCGGGGCGCGTACTGCCTCCCGACGTGACACCTGGCTCACGGTCACCGCGCCGTCCGCCCCCGCTTCAGCCGGAGACCCCCGATGGCCCACAGATCACCGACCGCCGTGTCGGCCCCGCGAGAACGTCCAGCCGCCGGCCCGTGGAGCTGGTTCCGCGGCCCGCAGCCCGCGGGCGCCGTGGACGACCAGGTGATCGTGACCGAGCTGTACCGCGTGTACGGGCGCCCGCTGCTGTCGTTCGTGCTGCGCCTGACCGGCGGCGACCGGCACTGGGCCGAGGACGTCGTGCAGGAGACCATGATCCGCGCCTGGCGCAGCGCGCACCAGCTCGACGAGAACGCGACCTCGCTGCTGCCGTGGCTGGCGACGGTCGCCCGCCGGATCGTCATCGACGACCAGCGGCGCAAGAACGCCCGGCCGCAGGAGGCGGGCGAGGGCCCGCTGGAGAACATGCGCGTCCCCGACGGGTTGGAGGATCTGCTGCGCTCCGTCGTCGTGTCCGAAGCACTCCTCGCGCTGTCCCCGGCCCACCGCGAGATCCTCAACGAGACCTTCTTCCGGGACCGCTCGGTGAACGAGGCCGCCAAGCAGCTCGGCATCCCCGTGGGCACGGTGAAGTCCCGGGTCTACTACGCGCTCAGGGCACTGCGCGTCGCCCTGGAGGAAAGGGGCGTGACGCCATGAGCGCGGACATGCTGCACATCGACGTCGGCGCCTACGCCCTCGGCCTCCTGGAGGAACCGGACCGGCGGGCGTTCGAGGCCCACCTGTCGGGGTGCGTCGCCTGCCAGGTGGAGCTGGGCGAGCTGCGCGGCATCGCGGAGACGCTGGACGGCATCGGCCCCATCGCCGAACCGGCCGACGCCCCGGCCGCGCCGCCGCCGCCCGAGCCCGCCGTGGTGTCCGACCTGCTGCGGCACCGGATCCGCCGGGAGCGGCGGCACCGCTCGACGCGGGCGCTGGCCGCGGCCGCCGCCGGCGTCGTGCTGCTCGGCGGCGCGCTCGGCACCGGGTACACGCTGGGCGCCGACCGCGGCGGGACGGCGGCGTCCGATCCGGACGGCGGGACGGCCGCGCTGATGCGGGACGGGCGGCGCATGACGGCCACCGAGACCGGATCCGGCGTCACCGGGACGGTCGCACTGCAGGACAAGGCGTGGGGCAGCCGGATCGGGCTGGAGCTGAGCAAGGTCCGCGGCCCGCTGGAGTGCGAGCTGGTCGCCGTGGACCGCGCGGGCCGCGCCCACACGGTGGCGGGCTGGGCCGTCCCGGCGGCGGGGTACGGGCTGCCGGGGTCCGCGCAGCCGCGGCTCGCGCTGCAGGGCGGGACCGCGCTGCGGCCCGGGGAGATCAGCCGGTTCGAGGTCCGCACCACCGGGCGGGGCGCGGCCCGCACCCTGCTGACCGTCCCGGCCTAGGGGCCTGCGGCGCGTTCTCGCGGTCCGGCCGCACCGGCCGCGGGGACGTGCCGCTCCCGCATGTCTCCTACGCTGGGACGATGAGTGCGACCCGGCCGTCATCGGGTCCGGAGCTGATGCTGCCGGGCCTGCGCGAGGTGTACGCGGCGTTCGTCCGGGAGGCGGACGCGCTCCCGGCGCTGCCCGGCCCGCTGGAGGCGGAGGCGTGGGCGTCCGCGCGGCTCGGCGCCCTGGAGGCCGCGGCCCCGCACGCGCAGGGCCTGCGCGCCGCGCTCGGCGACCTGATCACCTGCCTGCGCGCCGCCGCGACGCCGGGGGCACGGGCGTTCCTTCGGGCCCTCGCCGCGATCGGCCCCGTGGCGGGACGCAGGGCGGCGGGCCGGGCGGCCGGCGGGCTCGGCGACGTCCCGGCGGCGCCGTGGGAGGGGTCGCTCGGACGCGTCGTCCCCGGCCAGGTGTGGCTCATCCAGGAGGGCCCGCTGGACGGCGACCGTCTCGTCTGCGAGTTCCGCTACGAGGACGCCGGTACCCGGGGCCTGCACGCGACGGCCGTGCGGCTCGGGCACGGCGACGCGCCGTCCGAGGTCGTCATCGTCGGGGACGTCCCGGCGCTGATGGCGGCGGCGCGGCAGGCGATGCAGGCGGAGCTGTGCGTCGTCCAGCCTTACGATCCGGCGGCCGTGGGACCGAGGCTCCGCGCCGCGCTCGACCACGCGGAGCCCCTGCCCGAGGCGTGCTATCCGGCCATGGCGCTCGCACGCCACCGCGCCGCCCTGCTGCCCTAACGGCCGAGGGCGCGGTAGCGGCGGACCGACAGCGGGGCGAACACCGCGGCGATCGCCAGCGGCCACACCACCGCCATCAGGACGCTGTGCTGCGCCGCCCACGACCCGCCGGACACGGGGTCGCCGAACAGCTCCCGGCACGCCGTCACGGTCGCCGACATCGGGTTCCATTCGGCGATCGCGCCGAGCCAGCCCGGCATGGTGCTGGGCGCGACCAGCGCGCTGGACAGGAACCCGATCGGCCACACCAGCACCTGGACGGCCGCGACCGACTCCGGCCCCTTCGCCATCAGGCCCAGGTAGATGCCGAGCCAGATCAGCGAGAACCGCAGGAGCCCGAGCCCGGCGAGGGCCTTGGCGGCGCCGTCGTGGACGCGCCAGCCGATCAGGACGCCGCACACCGCCATCACGGCCAGCGCGACGACGGAATGCAGCATGTCGGCGGCGGCGCGGCCCACGACGACGGCGGACGAGGACATCGGCATCGCCCGGAACCGGTCGGCCACCCCCTTGGCGGCGTCACCGGCGATCGCGGTGAACGTCGTCTCCACGCCGAACGCCATCGTCAGCGCGAACATGCCGGGGACGATGAACTCCCGGTAGTTCCCGCCGCCAGGCACGTCCATCTGGCCGCCGAACAGGTAGCCCATCATCAGCACGACCATCACGGGGAACAGCAGCGCCATCGCGACCTCGCCGGGCCGCCGCGCCCAGTGCGCGAGGGCCCGCCCGGTCAGGACACGGCCGTCTGCGACGGCCCAGCGCAGCGTCTGGACGCTCACGAGCGCACCTCCTCGTCCTTGTCTTCGGTGTTCTCGGTGCCGCCGGTGAGGTGCAAGAACACCTCGTCCAGGGTGGGGCGGCGGAGGCCGATGTCGGCGACGCGCAGGCCCGCGTCGTCCAGGGTCCGGACGGCCTCGGTCAGAACGGCCGCTCGTCCGGTGACGGGGGCGCCGACGCGCAGGGCCTCGGTGTCGACGTCGACCTCGCCGGACGCGACCCGCCCGATGATCTCGGCGGCCGCGGTGAGCGACGCGGGGTCGTCCAGGACGACCTCGATGCGGTCGCCGCCGAGGCGCGCCTTGAGGGCGTCCGGGGCGCCCTCGGCGATGACGCGGCCGTGGTCGATCACCGAGACGCCGTCCGCGAGCCGGTCGGCCTCCTCCAGGTACTGGGTGGTGAGCAGGACGGTCGTGCCGCCGCCGACGAGGGTGCGGATCGCGTCCCACACCTCGTTCCGGCTGCGCGGGTCCAGGCCGGTGGTGGGCTCGTCCAGGAACAGCACCGGCGGCGCGAGGATCATGGACGCGGCCAGATCGAGGCGGCGCCGCATGCCGCCGGAGTACTCGCTCGCGGGCTTGGCGGCGGCGCCGGTCAGCCGGAACCGCTCCAGCAGCTCGTCCGCCCGCCGCCGCGCCTCCTTCGCGCCGAGGTGGTAGAGGCGGCCGAACATGACGAGGTTCTGGCGCCCGCCGAGCACCTCGTCGACCGCCGCGTGCTGCCCGACGAGCCCGATCCTGGTCCGCACCTCGGCGGGCGCGCGGACGACGTCGTGCCCGGCGACGCGGGCCGTGCCGCCGTCCGGCCTGGCCAGCGTGGCCAGCACGCGGACGGCGGTCGTCTTTCCCGCGCCGTTGGGGCCGAGCAGCCCGTGCACGGTGCCCGCGGGCACGCGCAGATCGAGCCCGGCCAGGGCCTCCGTGCCGTTCTTGCGGGGGTCGCCGTAGCGCTTGCGCAGCCCTTCGGCGACGACCGCGAACCGTGGTTCCGCCACGCGTCCTCCAAAACTATGTACGCAGTACGGACTTAGCATCGCGGACAATATAACGTACGTCGTACAGAGTTTCATCCCTGAGAGGATCGCCGATGTGACGACCGAGTACAGCGGGGGCGGCGACCCCAGGCGCAGCCTGGAACTCCTGTGGGGCGTGCGGGAGCGGCCGAAGCGCGGCCCGAAGCCGCGGCTGACCGCCGAGCAGATCGTCCGGACCGCGATCGAGGTGGCCGACGCCGACGGCCTGGACGCCCTGTCCATCCGCCGCATCGCCGACGAGCTCGGCGTCTCCCCCATGTCGATCTACACCTACGTGCCGGGCAAGGCCGAGCTGATCGACGTCATGCTCGACCGCGCGTTCGGCGAGCTGACGCCGCCCGTCCAGGACACCTGGCGGGAACGGCTGGAGCACATCGCCCGCGAGAACTGGGCCATGTTCCACCGCCATCCGTGGCTGCTGCAGATCACGGTGGTCCGGCCGCCGATGGGGCCGAACACGATCGGCAAGTACGAGTACGAGCTGCGGGCCGTGGACGGCGTCGGCCTCACCGACCTGGAGATGGACTCGGTGGCCGCGCTCATCACCGGCTTCGCCGAGAGCGCCGCCCGCGTGTCGGTCAGCGCCGCCGAGGCCGAGCGCCGCAGCGGCATCAGCGACGCGCAGTGGTGGGAGGCCACCGCCCCCTTCCTCGACACCTACGTGAACGAGGCCGACTACCCCATCGGCACCCGCGTCGGCACCGCCGCGGGCCAGGAGTACAACTCCGCCGTCGCGCCGCGCCGCGCCTTCGAGTTCGGGCTCGCGCGCATCCTGGACGGCATCGCCGTCCTCATCGACTCCCGCTAGAGCGGCGCGCGCTGGTGCGCTTCGTCGGCACGGCCCGCACCGGGTCTTCGGGCCACGGATGCCTGGGGTAGCGTCCGCGCAGCTCCGCCCGGACCGCCTTGTAGCCCTCGCGCCAGAAGGACGCGAGGTCGGCCGTGACCGCCGCCGGGCGTCCGGCCGGGGACAGCAGGTGGACGACCAGCGGCACCCGCCCGCCCGCGAGGCGCGGCGCGGCGTCCCATCCGAACAGCTCCTGCAGCTTCACGGCCAGGACGGGCCGTTCCTGCGCGTAGTCGACCCGGATCCGGGACCCGGACGGGACCTCGATCCGCTCGGGCGCGTACTCGTCCAGCCTGCTCGCCTGCTCCCACGGCAGGAGACCGCGCAGCATGGCGGCGACGTCGATCCTGCCCAGGTCGGCCCGGCGCCGCGCCCCCGCCAGCCACTCCGGGACGCGCTCCAGCAGCGCCGCGTCGCCGACCGCGGGCCACGGCTCGCCGAGCGCGGCGTGGAGGAAGGCGAGCCGGTCGCGGAGGGCGTGGGCCGCGGGCGTCCAGGTCAGCAGGCCGAGCCCTTCGGCGCGGACGCCGTCCAGAAGCGCCGCCCGGACCAGTTCGGGGTCGGGGTTGCGCAGGGGGCGCGCGTCCAGTTCGATCGCGCCGAGCCGTTCGACGCGGCGCGCGACGACGTCGCCGTCCCGCCAGGCGACCTCCTCGGCCGTCTCCAGGAGCGGCGCGGCGGCGAGCCGCGCGATGTCCTCGCCGATCACGACGGCCTGCCGGACGCGCGCCGACGCCGCGCCCGCGGGCCGGTCGGCCGCCGCGATCGCCAGCCATTCCGCCCGCGCTCCGGCGAGGGCCGAGCCGTCGGCGAGCGCGGCGCCCGTCCCGGACGCCATCAGGTATCCGCTCCCCCGCCGCGCCCGCGCGACCCGCTCCGGGAACGCCAGCGCCACCACGACACCCGCCGCGTGATCGTCTCCCCCGGCCGCCGGGGACTCGTCCGCGTCCGGGAGGGATTTGTGCAGGCGGCGGGCCTCGTCGCGCCAGCGGGCGGCGTGGGCGTCGGCCGGGCGGCCGGGGCCGCGGAGGGCGCGCCAGGCCGCGGTGAGGTCGTCGCCGGACGAGCGCGGCGGAGGCTCGGACAGCAGCGCGACGATCTCGGCGGCGCGCCGCGCGCCGACCTCGGGCGCACCGTCGATCAGCGCCCGGGCCAGCCGGGGATGGAGGCCGACGCGGGCGAGGCGGCGGCCCCGGTCGGTGACGTGCCCGCCGTGCACGGCGCCCAGCGCGTCCAGGGTGGCGCGGGCGGCGTCGAGCGCGGCGCGCGGCGGCGGGTCGGGCAGGGCGAGGCCGGACGCGCCGGGATCGCCCCAGCAGGCGGCCTGGAGCGCGAAGCCGGTGAGGTCGGCCAGCTCGATCTCGGGACGGGGCCGGGCGGGCAGCCGGTCGTGCTCGGCCTGCGTCCAGCAGCGGTAGACCGCGCCGGGGGCCTCCCGTCCGGCGCGGCCCGCGCGCTGGGCGGCGGTGGCGCGGGACGCCCGGACGGTGGTGAGCGCGCCGAGCCCGCGGGCGTGGTCGGTGCGGGGTTCGCGGGCGAGGCCGGAGTCCACCACCGTCCGGACGCCGGGGACGGTGAGGCTCGACTCGGCGACGGACGTGGCCAGGACGATCCGCCGCCGGGACGCGGGCGCCAGCACGGCGTCCTGCACCGACCGCGGCGCCTGGCCGTGGACCTGCAGGACGTCGGCGCGCACATCGCCGAGCAGCCCGGCCACGCGGGCGATCTCGCCGACGCCGGGCAGGAAGCACAGGACGTCGCCGCCGCGTTCGTCCAGGGCGCGGCGGGCCGTGGCGGCGACGTGCGCGAGGAACGCCGGGTCGACGCGCATACCGTGCGGCGGCAGGACGGGACGCGGCGGCGGCGCCCAGACCGTCTCCACGGGGTGCAGCGCGGCCTCGGTCTCGACCACCGGGGCGTCGCCCAGCAGGCGCGCCCAGGGGCCGGTGTCGGCGGTCGCGGACGCCGCGACCAGGCGCAGGTCGGGACGGAGCGTCGCGCGGACGTCGAGGAGGAACGCCAGCGCGGTGTCGGCGTCCAGGTGCCGCTCGTGGCATTCGTCGAGGATCACCGTGCCGACGCCGTCGAGCTCCGGACCGTCCTCCAGCCCCCACCCACCGCCATTCAACGGACGAGCTCCGCTCGACGGGTCCGCTAGGAGCCGCTGCAGGAGGACCCCGGTGGTGACGAGGTCGACGCGGCTGCCGGGACGCGTCTCGCCGCGGACGATGACGCCGACCTGCCCGCCGACGCGTTCGCCGAGGAGCCAGGCCATGCGGCGGGCTGCGGCGCGGGCGGCGAGCCGGCGCGGCTCCAGGACCAGCACCTTCCCGGCCGGTGCGGCGCCGCCGAGCGCGAGCCCGGCGAGGGCCAGCGGGACGAGCGTGGTCTTCCCGGTGCCGGGCGGCGCCGCCAGCACCGCCGCGCCGTGGCCGTCCAGGGCCGCGCGGAGGGCGGGGACGGCGCGACTGACCGGAAGGCTCTCGGCGGCGTCGATGTGCACCGCCCCAGTCTGCCCCTTGGGCGGCCTCTCCCGGAGCCCGGACGTGCCGTTGCGTAATCGCCCATGCGGGGAATGCCACGCAAATGAAAAAGGCTCCGTGCGTTGCGGTGATAGTTGCACCGAGCCTTTCAGCAATTACCTTGCCGCCATCTGAGTTTTTCCCCGGATTCGATCGTCCAACCCTGCCGAAAGGCCAGGTAGACAATGCTTTCAAGAGCTAGAAGTTGCTTCCACGTTTGATTTACGTCACCGTGTGAACTGTAGCGGCAATACCGTGGGTATCCCCATAATGAGGACGTCATAGCAGGGTGCTGGGAGGGTCTCGTCATGATCGGCAGTTCCATCTATCTGCGGGACAGGGCGGCGTTCACCGGCGGTTCACCCCAGGCGGTATACGAAGAGCTGTGGCAGCGCGGCCGAAAGGGTAGATTGCGGACCCGCGCAATTCTGGCCGTCGCGGCGCTGCTCCTGTGCGGGCTGCTGGTCAACGCCATATTCGGAATCGTGATGGCGCTGCTGATCGCGGCCGCGGACACGTTCGTGCATTGGCGCGTGCATCACGCGTCCAGCGTGTGGCGGCGCGGGCTGCGCGGCGAGGCGCGGATGAACCGGTGGCTGCGCCACACGCTGGAGCGGCGCGGGCACCGGGTGCTGTACGAGCGGGTCGTCCCCGGGCACGGACCGGCCGACCAGCTCGTGGTCGGGCCGGGCGGCGTGTGGCTGGTGCACAACGAGGCCTGGCATCCCGACGCGGAGATCTCCCACCACGGCGGCCGGCTGTTCATCGACGGCCGGACCCAGTCGAAGCTGGTGGGCGGGCTGACCGCGCGGGCCGACGCCGCCGCCGAGCTGATCTCGCGGGTCGCGGAGGTGCCCGTGAAGGTGACGCCGGTGCTGGCCGTGCACGGCGGCCGCCTCGTCCGGACGCCGTTCACCGCGGACGGCATCGTGTTCGCGCCGCCGCCGCGGCTGATCCGCTGGATGAGCCGCAACCCGTCCGCCGACCACTCCCCCGACGAGGTCGAGGCGATCGCCAGGGCCGCCGTCCGCGCGCTCCCGATCGGCGGCCGGCTCACCCCGCCCGCGGCCGGCATCACGGCCGCCTGACCGTGACGGTCATCCGACACCTGTGGCCGGAGGGCTCACTCGCCGCCGCCCACAGGGCGCCCACCGCCCGCTACGGGCCCGCCACCCTGGCGGGCGGTGCGGCGCAACCACAGCAGGCCCGCGACCGGCAGCACCAGCGGCACGAACCCGTAGCCGCGCCCGAACCCGGACCAGACGGTCTCGTCGGGGAACGCCGCGGGGTCGGCGACGCTGAGCGTGCCCACCACCAGCACCCCGGCCAGCTCGATGGAGCACGCGGCGACGGCGACCCGGAACGACGTCCGCCCGCCGCGGGCCAGCGCCACCGTCGCCAGGACGTAGACGGCGGCGGCGAACGCCGACAGCGCGTACGCGACCGGCGCGTCGGAGAACCGGGTGGCGATCTGGACGCCCGCCCGCGCGCCGGCCGCGAGCGCGAAGACCGCGTAGACGGCGACCAGGAGCCGTCCCGGCCCGCCGCCGGTGCCGGGGCGCGCCGTGCCGCCCGTGCGGATCTCGGCGCCGGCGCGGGCGCCGTCGTCCGCACGGGCCCGGCCGCCGGCGCGGGCCCCGTCGCCAGCGCGGGCGTCAGGCACCGCCGCTCCACAGCTGGTCAAGCCGGACGACCATGACCGCGACGGCCACCCCCGCGACGACGATCACGGCGGAGCCCCACCGGGTGCGCTCCAGCAGGCCCCATCCGGCGCCCGCGGCGGGGATCAGCAGGATGCCGAGCAGGTAGCCGACGAACGTGGCGGACCCGTCTGGGCCCTCGTCGCCGGACAGCTTCACGAACCCGACGACGGCCTGCGCGACCAGCAGGACCTCCAGGACGCCGAGCGCGATGAGGTGAGCGGCGTCCATCGCCCGGTTGCGCAGCGCCGTCACCACGGAGTACGCGGCGATCAGCAGCGCCACCGCGATGATCGCGGTGGTCAGGACGTCCGTCACGGACAAAAGAGTACTACCGCCTGTAGAGGACGGCGCACGGCGGTGGGGCATGGCAGCATGGCGGGCGTGAACGCGCTGCAGTGGCTGACCCTGACCCGGCACGGCGAGAGCACCGGCAACGTCGCGTACCAGGCGGTGCTCGGCACCGACGCCGAGGAGGCCGGCATCCCGGAACGGGACGCCGACGTGCCGCTGTCGGACACCGGCCGCGCGCAGGCGGCGAGCCTCGGCCGCTGGCTCGCCGCGCTGCCCGCCGACGAGCGCCCGACGACCGTCGTGGTGTCCCCCTACCTGCGCACCCTCGACACCGCGAAGATCGCGCTCGCGCAGACGTCCTACGCGGCGCCGCAAGACCCGGACGGCCTGCGCCCGAGGGTGGACGAGCGGATCCGCGACCGCGAGCAGGGCGCGCTGCAGGGGCTCACCGAACTCGGCGTCCGCCGCCGCTACCCCGCCGAGGCGGAGCGGCTGCGCCGCCTCGGCAAGTTCTACTACCGGCCGCCCGGCGGCGAGTCGTGGGCCGACCTCGCGCTGCGGCTGCGCAGCTTCTACCGCGACCTGGAGGCCGACGCGCCCGGCGGGCGGGCGCTGGTCGTCACGCACGACGCGATCGTGGTGATGACCCGCTACCTGGTGGAGGGCCTGTCGGAGCGGGAGGTCCTGGAGATCGAGAAGACGCCGATCGCGAACGCGTCGGTGACGCGGTGGCGGCAGGACGGCGCCGCCCTGCGGGCCGTCACCTACAACGACCGCGAACACCTCGTCAACGCGGGCGTCTCCCCCTGAACCCGCTCGGCGGCTAGTCGCCGTCGTTGAGGAGGCGGTCGCTGCGGGACGCGACGGCCGCGAGCCGCGAGTCCCCCGGCGGCAGCACGGCGCTGAGCCGCTCCAGTGCCTCCAGGTCGGAGCGGCCGGGCTCGGTCTGCGCGTAGGTCCACAGCGCGTCGGCACCGCCCCGGTCGAGCGCCTGCCGCCTGACCCGCACGGCCAGCTCGTCGCGCTCCTCGCGGAGGGCGGGCGCGTCCGAGCCGGGCAGCAGCTCCCCGGTGTAGAGCCGCACGGCCCCGGCGACGTCGCCGTCGTCCAGCAGCCGCCGGACGGTGAGGAAGTCGGCCTCGACCGCGCATTCGAGCCGGTAGGGACGCGCCCGGACGATATGGCCGAACTGCTGGCGGAGCCGGTGGATCTCGGGCCGGACGGTCGCGGGGCTGCCGTCGTCGCCGTACAGGTACAGCGCCAGCCGGTCGCCGGTCAGGCCGCGCGGGTGCAGCGCGAGCAGGGCGAGGATCTCGGCGTGCCGCAGCGACAGCGTGATCGGCCCGCCGTCGAGGCGGGCGTGCGGGCGGCCGTCACCGAGGAACGACAGCGTCAGCAGCGGCCCCTCCCCGGCGGCGGACGGGGCGGAGCGGCATCCCGGCGACCGGGCTCCCGGAGCGCCCCGGCCGCGCCGCGGGCGGACGGCGGGCGGGCGCAGCAGGAACGCCTCGCCGAGCGACTCGGCGACGGCGGCGCGGCCGTCGGGCAGCGTGACCGTCCCGCCGGACTCGGGGGCGGGCACGCGCCGCCCGCGCCACCCGGCCAGGGCCGGCTCGCCGGGCCCGGCGCCGATGATCCGGCCGGTCGCGGTGATGAGGACGCCGGGTTCGCGCAGGCCCCGCAGGTGCGGAAGGAGGCGTTCGCGAAGCAGCTCGTCCCGCTGCCGCATCTCGTTCTCCAGCCGCGACTCCGCCAGCCGGGCCGCCGCGCTGACGAGCGCGACCGTCGCCGGATGCAGCGCCTCCACGGTCGCGCTCACGTCGATGCAGCCGATCACCAGCCCCGAGTCGGGGTCGGTGATCGGGGCGGCGGCGCACGACCAGCGGTGCAGGACGTGCGCGACGTGCTCGGCGGCGTACACGAACTCGGGCCGCCCGGTGGCGAGGGCCAGGCCGATCCCGTTGGTGCCGACGACGTCCTCCGACCAGCGGAACCCCTCCCCCAGCCCGATCCTGTCCGCGGCGCGGCGCACGGCGGGCGGGCCCTGCGTCCACAGCACGTGCCCGCCGTCGTCGGTGATCACCATGAGGTGCTCGGTCTCGTCGGCAACGTGCCGCAGCAGGTCCTCCAGCAGCGGCAGGTGCGGGTCGAGCGGATGGGCGATGCGGGCGTCGGCGATGACGTCGCGGTCGTACACCAGCGGCGCCGCCCGCACGTCCACGTCGACGCCGGCGGTCTCGGAACGGCGCCACGAGTCGGAGATGGCCTGTCGGACGGCCAACAGGTTCTGCGTCACCAGCAGTCCTTCCCCCGGAGAGGTCCTGGCGTGTCTGAGGATCGGCCCATCCGCTGGGCGGCGCAACCGTTTTCCTGAGATTCTCTCGCAATCGATCCCGCCACGGTGAGTGACAGAGTGATCGCAACGTGCATGCAACGTGGGAGCGCTTACTGTAACCGGCACTGGAAGCCGAAGGGGCTGTTCCAGATGGTTCCGTCGTCCGACGCGCGTGTCCGGGGGGAGCGCGCGCCGGACGGCGGAGCCGGGGCCGCACACGAAGCGGCTCGCGTGCGGCCGCCATCGTCCGGGGGACGCGGGGGGCGTCTCCCGGACGTGCCGCACGGACCAGAGCGCCCCCCGGGCTCCACGGGGAGGACGAAGAACGCATGCTCTGCCTGACCTGTCACCGTGTCCGGCCGGCCCTCGACCGGACGGACTACACCGCCGAACGCGCCCTGCTCATCGTCAGCCGGGGCCTGTGCGCATGCGGGACGCCGGCACCGGCCGAACGGGCCCGCTCCGCGGAAGATCGAAAACCGGCCGGCGCGCCGAAATAATCCCCTGAGTCCACAAACCGTTCATGGGCGATTCGCCTAGAGTTTAAGGAGTTTTCCATCCGCACCGCCCCCTGGAGGGAGCGCCATGACCGTGATCCCCGGTCTCGTCCGCCGCGCCGCCGCCGAGGCGGAGCGCCAGCTGCGCGAGGGCATGGGCCTTCTCGTCAGACTCGGGCGGGATCTGGAACGGTCGGCGGAACTCGGGCGGCTCCTTCCCGCCCTCACCGAACGCCTCAAGATACTAGAGGACGCCGTCCGCGACCAGGACGCCGAGCTGCGCCGGGTGCGCGCCGAGCTCGACTCGCTGGTCGGCCAGCTCAACGACCGGCTGCTGCCGCGCATCGACGAGCGGATGGACGACGCCGAACGCGACCTGGCCGCCGTCGCCACCAGCCTGATCCGCACCGGCCGCGACGCCGCCGGAAACGACGCCCGGCTGGATGCCGCCGAACGCCGCATCGGCGACCTGCGCAGCAAGATCGCGCAGCTGGAGCAGCGGTCCGGGCTGTGGCGCGACCTGCAGTCCGACCTGGCCCGGCTCGGCGACGACCTGGACGCCGTGCGCGCCCGCATCCCGCTGCGCGCCGCCGACCCGCCGACCGTCCTCAAGCCCTCACCCGCCACCAATCAATCGACGGGCTCCGCCCGGCCGCCCGAGGCCGCCCCTGCTCCGGTGCAGAACATCACCGACCGTCCCGCCTGACCCGGCACGGAGAGGGCGGGCGGACGTCCTCAGCGAGCGGGCGTCCTGAACAATGGGCGCATGACGCAGCCGCCGGACGACCGCACCACCGACACCCCTCGCCCCGCGGCCGCGCGGGCGTTCGCGAGCGACAACCAGGCGAGCGTCCACCCGGACGTCCTCGCGGCGCTGGCCGCCGTCAACGACGGGCACCAGCCCGCCTACGGCGCCGACGCCGTCACCGCCCGGCTCCGCGACGTCGTCCGCCGCCACTTCGGCGAGCGGGCCGAGGTGTTCCCGGTGTTCAACGGGACGGGCGCGAACGTCGTGTCGCTCCAGGCCATGTCGGAGCGGTGGAGCTCGGTCGTCTGCCCGGAGTCCGCGCACATCAACACCGACGAGTGCGGCGCGCCCGAGAAGATCGCGGGCCTGAAGCTGGTCACGGTGCCCGCGCCGGACGGCAAGCTGACGCCCGAGCTGGTCGAGGCGCACGCCACCGGGTTCGGCAACGTCCAGCGGCGGCAGCCCGCCGTCGTGTCGATCACCCAGAGCACCGAGCTGGGGACCGTCTACACGCCGGAGGAGACCGCGGCGGTCGCCGCCGCGGCGCGCGAGCGCGGCATGTCCGTGCACATGGACGGCGCGCGGATCGCCAACGCCGCCGCCTCGCTCGGCGTCCCGCTGCGCGCGCTCACCACCGACGCGGGCGTGGACGTGCTGTCGTTCGGCGGCACCAAGAACGGGCTGCTGCTCGGCGAGGCGATCGTCGTCCTGAACCCGGACGCGGTCCGCGGCGTGGACTACCTGCGCAAGTCGAGCATGCAGCTGGCGTCGAAGATGCGGTACGTGTCCGCGCAGCTCGTCGCGCTGCTGGACGGCGACCTGTGGCTGCGCAACGCCGCCCGCGCCAACGGCATGGCCCGCCGCCTGGAGGCCGCCGCCCGCGCCGTCCCCGGCGTCGAGATCACGCAGGCGGTGGAGGCGAACGCGGTGTTCGCGATCGTCCCGAAGGGCGCGGCGGACCGGCTGCGCAAGCGCTTCCCGTTCTACACCTGGGACGAGCGGAC
Organism: Actinomadura sp. KC06; assembly: GCF_004348735.1. Classification (GTDB taxonomy): domain Bacteria; phylum Actinomycetota; class Actinomycetes; order Streptosporangiales; family Streptosporangiaceae; genus Spirillospora. The sequence continues at coordinate 25,631 of NZ_SMKT01000066.1, read as the reverse complement.
CGGCGAGGTCCGCTGGGTCTGCTCCTTCGACACCACCGAGGACGACGTCGACGCGTTCGCCGCCGCCCTGGCCGAGGAGATGACCGCCTGACCCGGCGCCGCCCGACCGTCCCGGCCATCGGGAACGGAACGGCCGCGCCGCCGCCCCGGGGCTATCGTGGATCCGAACAGGATTCGGTACAGGAGGCGACCCCGATGGCCAACCGCACCTTCGTCGTCGGCGTGGGCATGACCAAGTTCGAGAAGCCCGGCTCTCGCGACTGGGAGTACCCCGACATGGCCAGGGAGGCCGTCGGCAACGCCCTCGCCGACGCCGGCGTCGGCTACGACGCGGTCGAGACGGCCTACGCGGGCTCGATGTACGGGTCGATGGGCCAGCGCGCCCTCTACGAGACCGGCATGACCGGCATCCCGGTGATGACCGTCATGAACGCCTGCGCGACCGGGTCCAGCGCCCTGTTCCTCGCCCGCCAGGCCGTCCGCGGCGGCCTCGCCGACTGCGCGCTCGCGCTCGGCATGGAGAAGATGAAGAAGGGCTCGCTCGGCGCGGGCGTCGGCGAGTCCAAGGTCACCATCATCGACCACCACCTCACGTCCATGGCCGCGGGCCGCGAATGGGAGATGGACAAGGCGCCCATGCCGCAGATGTTCGGCAACGCCGGCCGCGAGCACATAGAGAGGTACGGCTCCACCCCCGACCACTACGCCTGGATCGGCTGGAAGAACCACAAGCACTCCGTCAACAACCCCTACGCGCAGTTCCAGACCGAGTACTCGCTGGACGACGTCAAGAACGCCACGATGATCTTCGATCCGCTGACCAAGCTGCAGTGCTCCCCCACCTCCGACGGCGCCGCCGCCGCGATCGTGGTCAGCGAGCGGTTCCTGGACGAGCACGGCCTCTGGGACCAGGCCGTCGAGATCGCGGGCCACCACATCGCCACCGACACCCCCGACAGCTTCGCGGACCACTCGTCCATCCAGGTCGTCGGGTTCGGCTGCTCCCAGCGCGCCGCCCGCGCCGCCCTGGACGAGGCGCAGGTGTCCATCGAGGACGTCGACGTCGTCGAGCTGCACGACTGCTTCAGCGCCAACGAGCTCATCACCTACGAGGCGCTCGGCATGGCGGAGGTCGGCGAGGGCCACAAGCTCGTCGACGACGCGGCCACCACCTACGGCGGGACGTGGGTCGTCAACCCGTCCGGCGGCCTCATCTCCAAGGGCCACCCGCTGGGCGCCACCGGCCTCGCCCAGTGCGCCGAGCTGACCTGGCAGCTCCGCGGCAAGGCCGGCGCCCGCCAGGTCGACGGCGCCCGCGTCGCCCTCCAGCACAACATCGGCCTGGGCAGCGCCTGCGCCGTCGCCGTCTACAAGCGCTGCTAGCCCAGGGGGCGCCCCCTGGAACCCCCGTCACGGCGCAGGCGATCCTCACGCCGCCGTTGCGGTCTGTCGTGCCCGTAGCGGCCGCCCGGGCGTCGCTGCGGTCGCCTGCGCCGCCGGGTCGTGCGACCTCCGGCGCTGGGCGCCTACGGCCGCACGACCCGCGACCCCGGTTGAGCTCTTGCCCAGGGAGCGGACGTGTCCCCGATTCGGGGCGTGCGACAAAAGTTGACTCTTGTCTCATCGGCGCTAGGCTGGCATAAGTGGTCACTTCCCCCCAGGAGGTGCGATGCCCGCCCCGTCCTCGCGTGCCCGCGCTCCGCTCGGGCCCGGCACGCTCCTCTGGCGGCACGCCGCCGACCTGCGCTCGCTGCTCCCCGGCGCCGCCGCCGGGCTCATGCAGCTCATGCACCCCGCCATCGGCGCCGGCGTCAGCGAGCACTCCGCGTTCTTCGACGCGCCGTTCGACCGGATCCACCGGTCCGTCCCGCAGATCTGGGCGACGATCCTCGCCCCGGACGGCGAGCCCCGCGCCCGCACCATCCGCGACCTGCACCGCGCCATCGGCGGCGTGGACGAGCGCGCCCGCCGCTACCACGCCCTCGAACCCGAGACGTTCTGGTGGGCGCACGCCACCTTCACCTGGGAGATCTTCAAGGCCGCGGAGACGTTCCACCCCGGCACCCTCACCGCCGAGGACCACGAGCGGATGTACGCCGAGACCGTCACCTGGTACTCCCGGTACGGCGTCAGCATGCGTCCCGTCCCCGCCGACTACGCCGCGTTCCAGTCCACGTTCTGGCACATCTGCGCCGAACGGCTCGAACTCACCCCGGCCGCCGCCCGCGCCCTGGAGATCGCCAAGCACGGGTCAGACACGGTCACGCTCCTGCCCGTCGGCGGCCACCGCCTCGACCGCGCCGGACGCCTCGTCATCGAACGCCCGCTGCGGCTCATCACCTTCGGCTGCCTGCCCCCGATCGTCCGGGAACGCTTCGACATCCCCTGGACCGTCCTCGACCAGGCCCGCTTCGGCGCCCTCGCGATGGCGCACCGGCACGGCTACCGCATGATGCCCACCGGCATCAACCGCTGGGCGCTGCGCAGCATGCTCCGCTACATCGGCGCCCAGACCCGCCAGGACCGCTACCAGCCCGCCGCCTGACCCGCACCTGCCGCCGGACCCGCACCGATCACGAGCGGCCCGCGCTGTGGCGGGCGGAGCGGCCGGAGCGGCCCGCGCGGGCCGGGGCCTCCACCGGTTCGCGCAGCTGCGCGAAGACCGAAAGGACCCGGCGGACGTCGCCGTCGCTGAGACCCGCGTGCGCGGACAGGCGCACCAGCGTGCGGCCCACCGACGCCGTCGGCGGGAACAGCGCCGCGCTGTAGATCCCGTGGGTGACGAGCGCGTCCCGCAGGAGCGTCGCGTCGGCCTCCGAGCCCTTCTCCAGCGCGATGATCGGCGTGTCCGACTCGACGAGCCGGTAGCCGAGGTCGGTCAGCCCGTCCCGCAGGCGGCGGGTGACGGAGCGCAGCCGGTCCCGGCGGCGGTTCTCGTCCCGGACGACCTTCAGCGCCGCCGCGAGACCCGCGATGTCGTGCGGCAGCAGCGTCGAGCTGAACACGGCCGGAAGCGCGGTGTGGGTGAAGTAGTCGGCGAAGCCGGGACGGTCGCAGGCGATCAGCCCGGCTCGTCCGGGTACCGCCTTCGCCAGGCTCGCGGTACGGAAGTCGACGCGGCCGGTCAGCCCGAGCGCGGCGACGAGGCCCTCGCCGCGCTTGCCGTGCGTGCCGAGCGAGTGCGACTCGTCCACGACGAGGAGGCAGCCGTGCTCCTCGGCGATCTCCACCAGGCCGGGCAGCGGGGCCACCGACCCGTCGGTGCTGTAGACGGCGTCGGCGACGATCACCCCGGAGCCGCCCACCTCGATCCGGCGGCGCAGGTGCGCGAGGTCGTTGTGGCGGAAGTAGGCCAGCTCGGCGCCCGCGGCGCGTGCGCCCTCCCACAGCGACATGTGCGCGAGGACGTCCAGGTAGACGGGAACGTCCGGCCCGGCGACCACCTGCAGCAGCCCGGTGTTGGCCGCCCAGCCCGACGGGCACAGCACCCCGGCGCGGGCGCCCATGTGCCGGGCGAACTCCGCGCCGAGGAGGATCTGCGGATGGTCGTCGGGCAGGCACGGCCCCGGCGTCGGCGCCGCGCCCTCCCCCGACCGGAGGCTGGCGATCATGGCGTCGGCGATCGCCGGATGCTCGGCGATCGCGAGGTAGTCGCTACAGGTCAGCACGATCGCGCGGCCGCCGGGCGCCTTGGCCGGCCACGGCCGGCGTCCGCCCCTGCTGACCCGGAAGTCCCTGATGCGTTCGCCCAGCCGCTGGTGAGCGCTGGTCATGGTCGTCACTCTCCCCCGGTCATGCAATCTCCGGCCCTCAAGACCGTCACTTCCTGTAGCGAAGCCTAATCATAGTGTGAAAAGAATCTATTGCGTGGACCAAAGAGGCGTGCCGGGCAAGAAAACTTCTGCCCGGACGCCGGGCGCGCGAGCGGCGGTCGTGAACGTCCCCCAGCGTTCGCGTCGCGCAGGCCTGGCGGTCGCGTACTCTTCAATCAAGTAGCCGATCACTGAGGTGTGGAGACGATCGCCGCCGGCGCTGAACGCGCGGCGCCCGCCGAACTCCCCGGCCCTGGCGGCGCCGCCACGACGCCTTCCCCCGTCCAGCGGGTCCGCAAGTCCCGCTGGACCGCCCTCGGGGTCCTGCTCATCGCCGCCGCGGCGGCGGCGCTGCTGATCACCGACCCGCCGCGCCCTGTGGCCCTCGACGGCGCCGTCGCCGCGCTGACGCACATGCGGTGGGAGTTCCTGCCCGCGCTCGTGCTGCTGTCCGTGCTGCACTACGTCTGCTCGGCGATCGCGCTGCGCGGCGCGTCCGGACGGCCCATCCCGCTCTTCGAGACGACGTTGACGCAGTTCACCGCCGCGGCCGCCAACCGCGTCACGCCGGGCGGGCTCGGCGCCGTGGCCGTCAACACCCGCTACCTCGTGTGCCGCGGGCTGCCGCTGTCCCGGGCGGTGATCGCCGTCGCCGTGCTGCAGGTGGCGGGCGTCCCGGCGGACCTGCTGCTGCTCGGCGCGGTCCTCGGCCTCGGCGGCGGAAACGGCCGGGTGCTCGACGCGCTGGGCCACCACGCCGCCCAGGCCGCCGGGCTCGTCCCGCCCGTCCCGCTGCTCGTCGCCGGCGGCGTCCTCCTGCCGGCCGCGGCGCTGTGGGGGCGCCGCGCCGCCCGCTCCGCCGTGGTCGGACGGGCCGTCGCCGGGTTCGCCGACCTGTGCCGCCGCCCCCGCGACCTGGCGGTCACGCTCGCCGCGTCCGCCGCGACCACGCTCGTGCTCGGGGTGGCGTTCGCGCTGAGCGTCTTCGCCGTGCCGGGGACGGGCGCGGGCCCGGCCGACGTCCTCGCGCTCGTGGCCGCCTACCTGGTGGGCGCCGCGGCGGGCGCGGCGATCCCCGCGCCCGGCGGAGTCGGCTCCACCGAGGCGGCTCTCGTGGCCGCGCTCGCCTCCCTCGGCATGGCCGCGGGACCGGCCCTGCATGCCGTGCTGCTGTTCCGCGCCGTCACCTTCTGGGCGCCGGTCCCGGTCGGCCTGCTCACCTGTCGTACACTCCGCAGGTGAGCGCCTTTACGTTGTAGATCACTAACTGGCGGACGCGGTCAGGCGTCCTGCTTCACGGCGGCGCGGGCGGAGCCGGTCAGCGCGGGCAGGTAGCCGAGGCGGTGGCCGCGCGCGGTCGGGTGGTAGGACGACTCGATCGGGATCGTCACCGCGTTGAGCCAGTCGTCGCCGGAGCACAGCTCGTGCCCGGCGAACTCGTCCCGGACGTCCGACCAGGTGAAGCCCGCGCGGCCCGCGGCGGTGGCGATCACGCCGTCGAGCGTGTCGGCGGCGCGGTTGAGCGCCGTGCGCTTGCCGTTGCTCAGCCCCACGCACACGTTGACGATCTTGTAGAGGCGGGGGTAGCCGAGGACCACCACGCGGGCGGACGGGGCCCTGTCGCGGATCTTCGTGTACACCGAGTCGAGGCGTCCGGGCAGGGTGTTCGTCATGTAGGTCTCGGCCTGCGTGACCCTGCTCTTGCAGTTCGCCTCCGACTGCAGCACGCAGGTCTGCATGACGTCGGAGAAACCTGCGTCGTTGCCGCCGACCGTGATGCTGACGAGTGTCGTCGACGAGCTGAGCGAGCCGAGCTGGCCGCTGGTGACGGTCGCGGTCGTCGCGCCGGAGCACGCGGCGAACTTGAACGACGACGCGTTGTTCGCCGCCGCCCACAGCTTCGCGTAGGAGTTCGCGCTGCGTTTGCACGCTCCACTGTCAGGGTCGTAGCTTCCGGCACCGGTGCCGGACGAGTAGGAATCACCGAGCGCGACATAGTTCGTCGCGGCCGCCGAAGCGGACGCGGGCCAGACCATTGAACCGGCGGCGAAGGTCACCGCACCGAAAGCGACGAGACAAGGGCGTGAGAGGCGCATCTGCACTCCGGGGCGTGTTATCGAATTGTGTCGCCCGCATAATACCCAGGCGGCCATTCTCCCAAGCCGGCGTTCTGATCAACATGATTTGGGCATTATTCGCCGTTGAAACCGGGTTTAGCGCCGTCCGTCCTCGCCCCTCCGCCTCCGGCCGCACCAGCGGTCACCCGTCGCCCACCTGGTCCATTGCACCTGCGGGAACTTCCTCGCCGGCCCGGGACGGGAATCTCACCCTTTGGCACATAGTGGCGAGAGCGGAGGACGTCAATGCGAAATCGGATGTTAGACCGCATTGGGCCACTTTGCGGTTATCGAACGTTCGCGCCCGGACCCTTTTCGACGCACCCTTCACGCGGGTGCGCCGGCGTTCCAGGGGTGGCGGCGGCCGTCCGGTGGCCGCGGACGCGGAGGGTCTCGGCGAAGGTGTGCCGGCGTCCCGGGGTTCCGTGGACGAGCATGACCTCCCGCGCCGCGATCTCGTCGGCGATGCCGAGCAGGCCACCAGGACGGCCAGCACCAGCTCGGGCGGGCTGAGCCGCAGGAATTCCCGCACGCCGGCCGCGGAGACCGCCGCCAGCGCCGCGTCCTCGAGCTCCGCCGGCCCGTCCAGTTCCCCAAGAGACCCGAACGGCGCGGCCCCTTCATGGCATCCCTCACGCCTTCCCGCCGGCGGGGGCCGGGACCGGGTCGGCGGGCGCGGGGGCGTCGGCCGGGACGCCCCCGGCGAGGACGAGCCGGGCCCGGTCGCGGTCGAAGACGCCCTCCCACTTGCTGACGACGATGCTGGCCAGCATCTGCCCGCACAGGCTCACGATGCCGCGCATCATCGACAGGAACCGGTCCACGCCGAAGATCAGCATGATCCCGGCGATGGGGATGACGCCGGTGGTGGAGAGGCTGGCGGCGAGCAGGACGAAACCGGCGCCCGCGATGCCCGCGCCGCCCTTCGACGTGATCAGGAAGACGGCGAGCAGGCCGAGCTGCTGCCAGAACGACATGCTGATGTCGAAGGCCTGCGCGATGTAGAGGCCGGCGAACCCCATGTAGAGGCAGACGCCGTCGGAGTTGAACGCGTACCCGGACGGGACGACCAGCCCGACGATGGGCCGCGGGCAGCCGAGCTTCTCCAGCTTCTCGATGAGCTGCGGCATGACGGCCTCGTAGTTGGCGGTGCCGAGGGTGATGAGCAGCTCGTCCTTGAAGTAGCGGTAGAGCGGGATGATGCGGATGCCGCACAGCCTGGCGACCACGCCGAGGACGAGCAGGCAGAACACGATGCCCGTGGCCCAGAACAGGCCGACGAAGGTGCCGAGGCTGGTCAGCGTCTTGGTGCCGAACTTGCCGGTGGTGTAGGCCATCGCGCCGAACGCGCCGATCGGGGCCAGGTACATGATCAGCCGGACGATGCCGAACACGGCCTCGCCGACCCGCTCCACGCCGCGCGCGATGGGGGCGCCGCGGTCGCCCATCATCTTGAGGGCGATGGCGAACAGCACGGACACGAGCAGGATCTGCAGGACGTTGCCGTCCACGAAGGCGCTGACCACGCTCTCCGGGATGATGTTGACCAGGAAGTCGTACCAGTGCTGGTGCTGGCCCTCGGCGGCGTATTCGCCCGCCTTGCCGGTGAGCTTGATCGCATCCGGGTCGGCGTGGACGCCGTCGCCCGGGCGCAGCACGTCCATCACCACCAGGCCCATGACCAGCGCGATCGTGGTGATGATCTCGAAGTAGACCAGGGCCTTGACGCCGACGCGGCCCATGCCGGCGAGCGCGCCGGCGGAGGCGATCCCGGTCACGATCGTGCAGAAGATCACCGGGCCGACGAGCATCCGGATCAGCGAGATGAAGCCGTCGCCGAGCGGCTGCATCGCCGCTCCGGTGTCCGGCGCGACGAGCCCGAGCAGGGCGCCGAGGGCGAGGGCGATCAGCACCGTGAGCCAGAGTTTCGTGGTGAAGGCGGCCCGCAGAGCGGACGTGGCACTGGACATCGGTCACCTCTGTTCGTCTGTCGCACAGATGTACGCCGGTTAGAAAGCGAGTGTGACCGACACGCCACCCCCGGTCAAGAGCGTCAGCCGGAGGGGACGAAGTCGATGTCGCGGGAGATGGCGTCCGCCGCCTGGACGACCAGGGGGACGAACCGCTCGTGCAGCTCGGCGACCGAGACCCGGCCCGCGTTGGCGGACACGTTGATGGCCGCGATCACCGCGCCCGACCCGTCGCGCACCGGCGCCGCGGCCGAGCGCACGCCCTCCTCGCGCTCGCCGTCCACGACCGCGTAGCCCTGCTCCCGCACCTTGGCGAGCTCGGCCGCCAGCGCGTCCGGGTCGGTGATCGTGTGCGGGGTGAGCTGGTCGAGCCGCATCTCGCCGAGGCGGTCGCGGAGGCGGTCGGGCGGGAGCGCGGCGAGCAGGACGCGTCCCATGGACGTCGGGTGCGCGGGCAGCCGCGAGCCCACGTTCAGGACGATCGACATGCTGCGCTTGGCCGGCACGCGGGCCACGTAGACGATCTCCTCGCCGTCCAGCGTGGCCGCCGAGCACGACTCGCGCACCTCCTCCGCCAGCCGGCGCATGTGCGGCTGGGCCCGCTCCCAGATCGGCAGCGAGGCGAGGTACCCGTACCCGAGGCGCAGGACGCGCGGCAGGAGCCGGAACCGCCGGTCGTCCACCTCGGCGAACCCGAGCCGGACGCAGGTCAGCAGGATGCGCCGGGCGGTCGCCCGGGACAGGCCGGTGAGGTCGGCGGCCTCGCTCACGGTCAGCGTCGGATGGTCCGCCGAGAAGGCCTCCAGCACGCGGAACGCCTTCTCGACCGAGTCGATCACATCCGGGTCCTGCCTTGACATTCCTTGACTCCCGACTCCAAAGTAAACTACCGACGCACGAACGTTCGTCAGTAGAACAGATTCCGGCGGACAGCTCCTAGTCTCCGGCACCCGGGACGCGCCCGCGCACCCAGGACGCCCCGGACGCCCGCCGAACAACGGAAGGCCCATCGTGACGGAAGGTCTGCTCTACGTCCTGTCGCAACCGCGCGACGGCGACGAGGCCGGGTTCCACGACTGGTACGACAACGAGCACGGCCCCGCCCGGCTCGCCCTGCCGGGCGTCCGCCAAGGTCACCGGTACCGCGCCGCCGACGGCGAGGCGCCGTCCTGGCTCGCATGGTACGACCTCGACCTGGAGGTCCTCCACACGCCCGGCTACCGGCGCCTGCGCGACGAGCGCAGCGCGCGGGAGACCGCCGTCATGTCCGCGCTGGTGTCCCTCGACCGCCGCGTCTACGAACTCCTGGACGACCACGGCGCGCCCGCCGCCGCTCCCCCGCCGCTCCTGCTGGCCCGGGCCATGACGGTCGAGCCCGCACGGGAACCCGGCTTCCACGCCTGGTACGCCGAGGAGCACATCCCGTCCCTGCACGCGCTGCCCGGCTGGCGCAGGACCCGTCGCTACGTCCTCGTCGACGGCGAGGCTCCCCGCTTCCTCGCCCTGCACGAGATCGACGATCCCGGCGTCTTCGACACCGACGCCTACCGCGCAGCGACCAGCACTCCGTGGCGCGCCGAGATCATGCGCACCGTCACCGTCGAGGAACGCCGCTCCTTCGCCTACCACGGCACCTTCCGTCCCGGCGGCGCGCCCGCCGCCGCTCAATGACCCACCGCCACACTCATCGGGGGACCTCCATGCCTGCCCGCGTCGACGCGTTCCGGCCCGCGGACCTGACCGCCGAACAGCGCGAGCTCTACGACCGGCTCCTGGACAGCGCCCGCGCCACCGGCAGCCGCCCGTTCCCGCTCGCCGACGAGGAGGGACGGCTGCGCGGCCCGTTCAACGGCATGCTGCTCAGCCCGGAACTCGGCAACGCCCTGCAGGAACTCGGCTCCGTCGTCCGCTACGGGACGGGATTCACCCCGCGGCAGAAGGAACTGGCGATCCTCGCGGTCGCGGCGCACGAGCGCTCGGAGTACGAGTGGGCCGTCCACAGCCACGCGGCCCTCAAGGCCGGCCTCACCGAGGACCAGATCGCCGCCGTCCGCACCGGGTCCGACTGCCGCCTCGACGACCCGCTGGAGGCCACCGTCCTCGCCGCCGCCCGCGAACTGGTGGCCAGCGGCGACCTCACCGACGACAGCTTCACCGAGGCCACCGGCACCCTCGGCCTCACCCGCCTGTACGAACTGGTCACCCTCGTCGGCTATTACCGCATGGTCGCCGACCAACTCCGCGTCCTCCGCGTCACCGACTGACGCGATCCGCCGTCAGGCCGCATTCGTCGTCAGGCCGCGCGGCCGCGGCGCGCCGCCGTCCTGACCTTGTGCCAGGCGGTGCGGGCGTGGCCGTTCAGGCGCCGGCTGATGCGGCGCGCGGTGGGGAATTCGGTGCCGAGCAGGCCGAGCCCGGCGAGGATCGCCACGATGCCGGGCCCAGGCAGCACCAGCATCACGACGCCCGCCAGGATCATGGCGGCCCCCGCGATCCCGACGGCGACCTTCCGCACCAGCCGGAAGGGCCCCCGGCGTCCCGCCTCCGGCGGCGACCCCGCCCGCGCCTCAGATAGCTCCATCGTGGTCACGCAGCCTCCCCGGTAATCCCGCCCCCTGTCTTAGGGACGATCCGAGCGACCCCTCAAGATCCCGATCCACGCCCGATGTGTCCGGAACCACACGGCGACCCGCCACCGCGACGGAGCCGGGGCGGCCTCGTCCGCGATGGTCGTGGCGGGGACGGGTGCGGCCGGGGCGGCGAGCGGGGCGGCGGCTAGCATTTCGGCAATGAAGATCCGGTACGCCGCTCTCCGGGCGCGTGGACGCGACGGCTCAGTGGTGCACCGGTTGACCGCGCGGGCCTGGCGGCGGCTCGGCGGGCGGATGCAGTGGCGGCTCGCCCGGCTCCGGCACCGGACGTTCCTGGTGTACGCGGGCGGGCTCGTCCGGGACGATCAGGGCCGGATCCTGCTGCTGCGGCACCGGCTCTGGCCCGCGTACCGCGCGTGGGGCCTGCCCGGCGGCTATGTCGACGCCGGCGAGCGGCTCGAGGACGGCGTCGCCCGCGAGGTGCGGGAGGAGACTTCCCTCGAAGTGCAGGTCAGCGGCCCGCCGGCGGCGATCGCCAGCGGCTTCCGGCATCGCGTCGAGGCGTACTACGAGGCCCGCGTGATCGGCGGGGACCTCGGCCTGGACGCGGCGGAGATCCTTGAGGCGCGCTGGTATCCGTTGGACGACCTCCCCGACGAGATGTCCCCGTCCCTCCGCGACCTGATCACCTCACTCGGCCCGCGGCGCCCGGCGGTCTAGGGCAGGTCGCCGGAACCCGGCGCCGAGGGCTCCTCGTCGGGCCCCTCATCGGGTGGCGTCCCGGTGTCCGGCGTCGACGGCTCCTCACTTGGAGGCGTGGCCGGTTCCGTGCTCGTCTCCTGGTCGGACGGCTCGTCACCCGGCTCGGAGGGCGGCGGCACCTCGGTCGGCGGCTCGCTCGGCTCACTCGGCTCGCTCGGTGACGGCGGTGCCGGCGGCGGCGGGACGCTCTGCCCCGGGTCGGGGCTCCACGGCGAATCCGTCGGCCAGGGCTCGCAGTTGACGCCGTCATGGTCACGGTCCTGATACCAGTGGTATTCGGGGTCCCAACCCTTGTAGTAGGGGCCGTATCCGTAGGCCTTGGCCTGTGCGCACGTGGCGAAATGCGGGTCGACGCCGTCCGCCGCGCCCGGCTCCGGAGTCGACGGCTCGCGCGGCGGCGGCGTCTCGCGCGGTGGCGGCGTCTCCGGCGTGCTCGGCGGGACGGTGGCGGGCGGCGAGGTCGTCTCGCGCGGGGCGACCTGCTCGGACTCCTCGGAGCCCGACCCGCACGAGGAGGTGACGAGGCCGGCGAGCAGGACCGCGGCCAGGGCGGCGAGCACCGAGAGGAGACCGCGGTGCCGCCGTGCGGCGCGATCGAGCGGTGGATGGAATGGCTCCGGCATGGTGCGACCTTCGCGAGTGGAGTCCGTCGCACCCAGAACCTCAGTTCACAGCAAACATCCCCGATAGGGACAGAACCGGCACGTATCGCGGCGGCCAACTTTCCGCCAAATACCGTGCTTGACCTCAAGACGAGTCGAGGTTCCATGCTGGAGTCATGAAGCTGACCGACATCGAACGCGAATACCTGTCCACGCAGCGCCTCGCCCGGCTCGCCACGGTCGGCCCCAAGGGCGACCCGCAGAACAATCCCGTCGGGTACACCTACAACGCCGGCACCGGCACTTTCGACATCCTGGGCTGGAACCTCGCCAAGTCCCGCAAGTACCGCAACGTCCAGGGCAATGATCAGGTGGCGCTCGTCATCGACGACCTGGCCTCCGTCCGGCCGTGGCACGTGCGCGGCATCGAGGTCCGCGGCCGTGCCGAGACGGTCGTCGAGGACGACCCGCAGAGCTCCCGCTTCGGCGCGGACCTGATCCGCATCCACCCGCACACGATCTTCACCTGGGGCCTGGACCCCGCCACCGAAGGCATGGCCAAGCGCACCGCCGGCTGACCGTCCCGCCGGCGTCCGGCCCGTGATGGACGGTCTAAGGACGATGACCGGACGCATCCGCCGGCCGTGCCGCGACGCGTCCGGGCGTGGTGCCGAAGGCTTGGCGGAACGCCTCGATGAAGGCGCTCGGCCCGGCGTAGCCGCAGGCCGCCGCGACGCTGGTCACCGACGAGCCGGACGCGAGCAGGATCAGCGCGTGGTGCAGGCGCACCTGCGCTCGCCACTGCGGGAACGTCATCGACGTCTGCAGGCGGAACAGCCTGCTCAGGGTCCGTTCGGACGCGCCCGCCGCACGGCCGAACTCGGCGAGCGTGCGCCGGTCGGCGGGGTCGTCGGCGAGCGCCGCGGCGATGGCGCGGAGCCGGTCGTCCGCCGGGACGGGCAGGTGGAGCGGGAGTTCCTCCACCTTGCGCAGTTGATCCAGCGCCACCCGCTCCAGGTTGCGCCGTGACCGGACGGTCAGACCGTCGTCCCCGGCCGGACCCTCCTCCGCAGCCGCGGCGTCGTCGGTGGTCAGGGCGATGATGACCTCGCGCAGCAGCGGGGACACCGCGAGCACCGTCGGCCCGCCGAACGCCGGCTCGTCGCGCGTGAAGTTCACCGTGCGCAGCTGGGTCGGCCCGTGCGCCTGGTGGGAGTGCCGTACCCCGGCGGGCAGCCACACCGCGCGATGCGGCGGCACGACCCACATCCCCGCGTCGGTCGACACCTGGAGGACGCCGTGGCTGGGATAGACGAGCTGGTGGTGCCGGTGGTCGTGCCAGCCGACGCGCTCGCGGTGGGCGAGCGGCAGCAGCGAGGCCGGACGCTCCACAGGTTGGCGGTTTTTCGACATATGCCTGCAGAATACCGATAGCCACCGACCCCGCGCGTTCATGATCCTGGACGGCATGGCGACGAGCACGCACCCCACCCCGGTGGCAGGCCATGGGACGCCATCGGTCCTGCGGCGGATGTGGATCTGGGCCGCCGCCCACGCGGTGGACGACCTCTACCAGGGCCTCGTGCCCGCGAGCGTGCCCTACTTCGTCCTCGAACGGAACTACAGCTACGTGGCCGCGAGCGGGCTCACGCTCGCCGCCACGCTGGGAAGCTCGCTGCCGCAGCCGCTGATCGGCGTCGCCGTCGACCGGCTGCGGCTGCCGCGGCTCGCCGCCGCCGGCGTGCTGCTCGCCGGGGCCGGGTTCGCGCTGTCCGGGACGGCCGGGTCGTACGCGATGGTGTGGCTGCTGCTCCTGCTGTCCGGCCTCGGGGTGGCGATGTTCCATCCGGCGGCGGGCAAGGCCGCGCGGGAGGCCGCCGGCGACAGCGTCACCGGGATGAGCGTGTTCGCGGCGGGCGGCAGCCTGGGGTTCTTCCTGGCGCCCGTCCTGGCGACGCCCGCGCTGGTCGCCTGGGGTGCGGCCGGGACGGTCGTGTTCCTGCCCCCGGCCGTGCTGGTCGCGTTCGTCCTGGCCAGGAACGCCCGCCAGGTCAGGGACGGGGTCGCCGCGGCGGCCGGGCCCGCTCTGTGGAGGCCGTTCGCCGTCCTCACCGCGATCTCGGTGGTCCGCTCGGCGGTGTTCGCGGCGGTCGCCACCTTCATCGGCCTGTACTGGATCCGGCATCTGGACGCGTCGCAGCCGATGGCCGGGGCGGCGCTGGCGTGCTTCCTCGGCGGCGGCGTCGCCGGGACCGTCCTCGGCGGGCGCCTCGCCGACCGGTTCGGCCTGGTCCGGACGGTCCAGCTGGGCGCGCTCCTGGTCACGCCGATGCTGGTCGGCCTGCGGCTGGCGCCCGGGGCGCTGCTGCCGCTGCCGTTCGCCGTCCTGGTGGGGCTGACGCTGAACGTCCCGTTCGCGGTCGTGGTCCGGCTCGGCCAGGACTACCTGCCCGGACGCCCCGGCACCGCGGCCGGGGTGACGCTCGGCCTCAGCGTCAGTGCCGGCGGGCTCCTGACCCCGGTCTTCGGGCTGGCCGCCGACGCGCACGGCCCGCAGGCGGTCTTCACCCTGCTGTGCTTCGTCCCAGCCCTGGCCTACGCGCTGGGACTGTTCCTGACCCCGCCTCCCGAAAGGCCCACATGACCCCGTTCGTCTTCCGCGGCGGCGACGGCCGCGCGCTGGCCGCCGACATCGACGGTTCCGGACCGCCGCTCGTCCTCCTGCACGCCGGGGGCCCGGACCGGCGCAGCCTCCGCCCCCTGGCGCGGCTGCTCGCCGACCGGGCCACGGTGATCCTGCCGGACATCCGCGGCTACGGCGCGTCGGTCTGCGCCGACCCGTCCCTGCACACCTGGGACCAGTACACCCTCGACCTGCTCGCGCTGCTCGACGCGCTCGGCCACCGGCGCGCCGTCCTGGCCGGCGCGGGCCTCGGCTCGACGATCGCGCTGCGCACGGCGCTGCGCGTCCCCGGCCGGGTGGACGCGGCCGTCCTGCTCGGCGTCGAGGACATCGAGGAGGACGCCGCCGCCAAGGCCGCCGAGATCGCCTTCCTCGACGCCTTCGCCGCCCGCGCCGCCGCCGGCGGGCTGGAGGCCGCGTGGGAGCCGATCCTGGGGCGGTTCCCGCCGGTCGTCGGCGCGATGGTCCGGGACGCCATCCCGCGCAGCGACCTCGCCAGCATCGTCGCCGCCGCGTCCATCGCGCACGACCGCTCCTTCACCTCGGTCGCCGAACTCGCCGATGTCGGCGCACCCGTCCTCGTGTTCCCGGGGACCGACCCCCGGCACCCGCGCGCCCTCGCCGAACGATGCGTCCAGGTCATTCCCCACGCGACCCTCGCCCCGGTCGCCATCTCGAACGAGTTGAAGACGGAGGAAGACCTCGCCTCCGCCACCGCCCCGTCCATCCGAGACTTCCTCGACTCCCTGCCGCACCGGCCGCACTCCGCGTGAGGTGATCTCGGCGGTAGGGTCGGGCGACCCTCGACCGTATGAGATCAGGCGCGCTGACAGTGCACGAAGTGGTACGCCGATTGAACGGTTCGCCCGCCCCCAGTTGTTCGCGGAGGCGAACCGCGGTTAGACGCGGGATCGTTCAGGTGTTTCAGGAAAGGGCGCAGGGCAGGTGTTTGATGCCGTTGAGGAAGTTCGAGCGCAGCCGGTCCGGCGGTCCGGCGGCGTGGACGCCCGGCGCCCGGCGGAGCAGTTCCCGGAATATGGCGGTGACCTCGCCGCGGGCCAGGTGGGCGCCCAGGCAGTAGTGCGGTCCGGGGGCTCCGAAGCCGAGATGGGGATTGGGTGAGCGGGTGATGTCGAACCGGTCGGGGTCGTCGAAGACGGTCTCGTCGCGGTTGGCCGACCAGTAGTACAGCAGGAGTTTGTCGCCCTTGCTGAAATGGTGGCCGTTCAGTTCGCAGTCTCTGGTCGCGGTGCGCCTCATGTAGATGACGGGGGACGCGACGCGGACGATCTCGTCCGTCGCGGTCGCCGCGTACCGTTCGAAATCGTCTGCCCACAGCTGCTTCTGCTCCGGGTGCTCGGTGAGGAGCATGAGGCCGTGCGAGATCGCCGTGCGGGTGGTCTCGTTGCCTGCCTGCAACAGGATGCCGAAGAACGAGCCGAGTTCCTGAGCGGTCAGTTTCTCGCCGTCGATATTGGCGTTGATGAGCTTAGACGTCAGGTCGTCGCCGGGAGCGTCGGCACGTTCAGCCGCCAGTTCCTTGACCATTCCCGCCAGCTCGGCCGCGGCGGTGAGGAGCGTGACGGGCTCGGTCTCGGTCCTGTCCGGGGTGTACTCGGGGTCGCCCGCGCCGAGGATGATGTTGGTGCGTTCGGCGACGAACCGGTGCCGGCTCTCGGGGACGCCCATCATCCGGCAGATGATGGTCAGCGGCAGCCGCTCGGCGACGTCGGTGACGAAGTCGAACGTGCCGCGCTCGGGGAGGCCGTCCACGATCTCCGACGCCATCTGCCGGATCTCGCCGTCCAGCCGCCTGATCATGCTCGGCGTGAACGCCCGGGAGACGATCCGGCGCAGCCGCGCGTGCCGCGGATCGTCCATGTTGATCATGGAGTCGAAGAACTCGACCGACGCCGGCGGCCGCTCGAAAACCATCACGCCCTCGGCGTTGGAGAAGTCCTCCGGCCGCCGGCTGGCCTCGACCACGTCGGCGTAGCGCGTCACGGCGTAGAACCCAGGGCCGCGTTTCGCCCACCGGACGCGCGGTTCGGCGAAGAACCCGATCGGCCTCTCACGCCGCAGCGTCCCGAACGCCGCGGCTCGCTCGGCGTAAGGCGCCGCCCAGAAGGCGCCCTTGGACAGGTCGATGTCGGCCAACCCGGGCACACTGCCTCCTCGCACGCTCAGAGCTTGCGGCCCACACCCGCGTACGCCGGGATACGGCCACCGTAACCGGGCGCCTCCTCGACCGTCCCGCCGGACCGGTCGGTGAGCCGCACCACGGACGGTCCGTCCGGGCCGGGCTCGTCGGGACGCCAGTCGGTGAGCCACGCCAGCCCCGGATCCACCAGGTCGTACCCCTTGAACAGGTCGTGGATCTCCTGATGCGTCCGCAGATGGACGGGGGTGGCGGTGCGGCGGTAGATCTCCTTGGCCCGCTCGGTCTCCTCGGGACGGGCCTTCTCCAGCAGATCCCCGGTCAAATGCGAAATGACCAGATGACTCCCGGCCGCGGTCGCGTCACGGTACTGCGCCGCTATCCCCTGGGGGTCGTCGGAGCCGTCGACGAAATGGAGTATCGACACCATCATCACCGCCACCGGGCGGCTGAAGTCGAGAAGGGCCCTGGTCGTCTCGTGCCGCAGAACCGTGTCCGGACGCCGCAGATCCGCCTCGACGACGCCGACATTGTGCGGCGTCCGCACCAGCGCGCGGCTGTGTGCGCAGACCACCGGGTCCCAGTCGACGTAGACGACCCGGGCGTCCGGGTTCACCGAAAGCGCCACCTCGTGCACGTTGTTCTGGGTGGGTAGCCCCGCGCCCAGGTCGAGGAACTGCGTGATTCCCGCCTCCGCGGCCAGATACCGCACCGCCCGCACCAGAAACGCGCGGTTGGCCCGCGCCCCTGCCTGCGAGCCCGGCATCACCGCGATGACCTTCTCGGCGGCCTCCCTGTCGGCGGCGTAGTTGTCCTTTCCGCCGAGGTAGTAGTCGTACATCCGGGCGACGTTCGGCACCGTGACGTCGACGCCCGACGGCGGGCTGTCTTCCTTCATCGACGGAACCTTTCGTCCGAACAGAGCGGTCGGCGTTGATCAACTCATCATGACAGGGACGTCAAAGGACGACAAACCCCAGGTGATCACGGCAAGTCGCCGGACTTTGGCACGGCGTCACTTACGCCTGGTAAGGACGCCGCAATGACGCGAGCGGCCGATTTCGTAGCAGCCGCCGTGAACAGGGTCAAGGGTCCAAAATATGCACACAGCAGGCGAGGCGCTATCACCTGCTGTTAATCGAGAATCTCACCGTCGTCCACATGGCGCCAATGCACGCCCATTGACACGGCCGAAGACCGCAATCGATGATCCACATGTCTGCAAGGGAAAAGGAGAGCCCGGATTGGCCGAGCCGAAGAGTGATGAAGAAACCGTGTACGACCGTCTGCCCGGCGAAGTGCCTCCAGTGGCGAAGCTGATCGGGTGGACTCTGCTGAGGATCGACAGGGAGGCCCAGGCCATTCACGTCTCGTTTCAGGGCGCGGCTGAGTTCGTCAACCCGAGCGGTTCGATTCACGGTGGATTCGTCACCGCCATGCTGGACGAATGCATGGGATCGGCGGTCGTCGGAATCCACGAGGCGCAGTTCCTCCCCGTCACTGTCTCCATGACCACGGATTTCATCAGGCCGGTTCCCGTCGGAAAGGTCTACGGCGAGGGACGCATCACATCGATGCTCGGCAAGTCGGCTTTTCTCGAAGCGCGCCTGACGGATGCGCAGGAGCAGACCTTGGCCCGTGCGACGGGCGTCTACCGCCTCCTGCCCTGGCCGGAGGCCTTCCGCCCCGTCCCGTCCTGACACAACCCCTCTGCCGCACGACCAACGGAAACCGAAGGATCAATCGCAATGAGCAATTTCGAGAAGCTCCTCGCAGCGACCCAGAGCGAGTTCGACAGCGAGATCGGGCAGAACCCACTGATCGAGACCGTCGTCAGCGGCCAGATGAAGCGCGAACACTACGTGGCCTATCTGCGCGAGACCTACCACATGGTCCGCCACACCTCCCGGATGCTCTCGCTGGCCGGAGCCCGGCTCGGCGACGACTACCGCAAGCTGCGCGACTGGTTCTTCGAGCAGGTCCAAGAGGAGAACAACCACGACCTCTTCTGCATCAGGGACCTGGAGAACCTGGGCGAGAACGCCGAGGAAATCCTGGCGGTGCCGCCGAAGCGCGGATCGTGGGGCCTGGTCTCACAGAACTACTACATGGCGACCTACGGGAGCCCGCTCGGCATTCTCGGCGTCGCGAGCCTCACCGAAGGACTCGGCGCGGACCTCGGCAAGTCAATGGCTCAGGTCCTGCGGGAGACGTACGGCCTGGAAAAGAACCAGGTGACGTTCATCAAGAGCCATGCCGGATTCGACGCACGGCATATCGAGGACGTGAAGCAGGCCGTCAACGAGCTGCTGCTCAAGGACTCCGACCTGGACGAGATCATCCACGGCCGCCGGATGACGATCTACTACTACGCCCAGATGTTCCGCGACGTGCTGGCCAGCGCCTAGGCATCTCCGCCCACGCTTCAACGGAACCGAATCCAAGGGAGAGCGCCTTGCCGCTCGAAGCAATCGCCGTCCTGGACGATGGCGATCCGACCACCACGACCACCTACGCGGCGGCTCCCAAAGACGAGGAGGTCTTACGGGAGCTGCGGCAATACCAGACCCACGAAGTCGCGGAAGCGCAGGAACTCGACGAATATCGCGATTTCCTCGAGAACGCGCTGAGGCCGTTAGGTCTCTACAGCGATGACTTTCTCCCCGATACCGCGTCCACCTGCTACAAGATCACGTTCGACCGCGAGCTGGTCGCCATCTTCCGGCTCACCCCGGTGGCACCGGACTCGCCGCTGCTCCAGATCATCCCCGGCGCCGCGGGGAAGCGCGTCCTCGAGGTGAACAACATCGCCGTCGACAAGGCGTTCCGGGGCGACCTCCTGCTGGGCATCATCCTCCGCAACTGCGCCGTGCTGTCCCACACGATGGGATTCGACTTCGTCGCCGGTGTGATCAGGCAGGAGATCCTCTCGTGGTTCACCGACTTCGGGACGATTCCGATCCGGCACGAGCCCCTGCATCTGCTCGGCGACGACACCGTCAACGACTTCGTCACCTACTTCAGGACCGACAGCCGAGAATGCGTCGACTACGCGATAACCCGTGGATATCACTATTTCCATCGGAAGGTGACGATGAGAAACATCAAGGCCGATGTGAAACGCGCCCGCCGGCGCGCGGTGGACGGAGAGCTGGCCCTCCATGCCTGACCCAGAGGCCGAGCGACAAAACCAGGCTACCGCCGCCGCACCCCCATCCGAGCCGCCCCCGTCCGAACTGCCCCCGTCTGTGCTGCTCCTGGCGCCGCTGCTCCAGATGATGGCGGCGAAGACGCTTCACGCGGCGGCCGAGCTACGCATCGCCGACCTGGTCGCCGAAGGCGCGCGCACCACAGGCGAGCTGGCGGAACGGACCGGCACCCACGCGCCATCCCTGCGACGCCTTCTCCTCGCCCTCACCGGGCAGGGCATCCTCGTCCAGACCGGGACCGACCGCTTCGATCTCACCGAACTCGGGCAGCCGCTCCGCGCGGACGCACCTGACTCGGTACGGGGCGTCCTGCTGATGGGCTGCGGTCCGGAAACGTCGCGGAGCTGGGACCGGCTCGTGCCCAGCCTGCGGACCGGAACCCCCGGCTGGGACCTGGCGCACGGCATGAGCTGGACCGAGTACTACGCGCGCTTTCCCGATCGGGCGACGATCTTCAACCGGTCGCAGGCGGAGCACACCCGCGACACGGCGCCCGGCATCCTGGCGGCCGCCGATTTCGGCAGGTTCCGGGAAGTCGTGGACATCGGCGGCGGGGACGGCACTCTCCTGACCCACATCCTGCAGGCTCACAACGAACTTCGAGGCGTGCTCTTCGACGTCCAGACCGGCCTCGCCGACGCCGACGCCACGCTGGCCGCCGCCGGGGTCGGGCAGCGATGCCACGTCGTCGGCGGCGACTTCTTCGACAAAGTTCCAGAGGGAGCCGACGCCTACCTGCTGAAAGAGATCCTGCACGACTGGGACGACCAGCAGTCCATCACGATTCTCCGCAGCGTCCGCGCCGCCATTCCGTCGGACGGACGTCTGCTCCTGGTCGAGCGGATGCTTCCGGACAAGGCCGTCGCCGGGTAGTGGCGATGGCGCGGGGCCGGCTGAGCCCGTCGAGATGCCCGATGAGTTGCGGGAGCGGGTCAACGAGTTGATCCATCGGCTGGAGAGCCCGCATGGGGCGAGCTGAGTCCGGTCGTTCCGGGCTGGTCGTCCATGTCTTCGTCGCGCGGTCGGGGCCGTCCGCCCAGGAGCATGCCGAGCGCCTCGGCGGCCTGTGGTCGGCGCTCGGGTCCCGGCTCGGGATGACCGTGGAGAGCGGCGGCGCCGTGTCGGTGCGGGAGGCGCCGGAGGGGCCGCTGCGGCAGGGGGTGCTCCGCGACGTCCATGATCTGAGGTGTCTGGGTGTCGCGTTGACCGGCGGGACGTGGCGGGAACTCGCCGAGCTGTGGGAGGGGTGTGCGGGCGATCTGGGTTGGGTTCTCGGCGAATGCCGTCTGTTCGTGGACTACGAGCGTGGACAGCCCGCGCGGGGACTGACCCGGAGCGTCCTGCCCGCGCTGCCGGGAGCGGAGCGGGAATACCGCTTCACCAGGGCCAACCGTTTCGCGGTCTGGGAGACCGGCCTGCGGGACGGTAACGCACGGCGGCTTCGTGTCTTCGCGGTGATCGCGGACGTCGAACGCGAACGCGATCTGGACGCGTGGCTGTGGTCGTCCGGTGATGAGCGCATGTCGCCTCTCGCCCGTTTCCTCATGCATGCCGCGAAGGTTCGGTTCCAGCTGCGCGTCTATGACGAGGGACGGGTGTTCCACGAAGCCCGGGAGCGGGTCGACGAGCAGGCCGCCCGGGTGGTCGCGGCGCTGGAGGACGACCGGCTGCTCGCCGCTCACCGGGAGCTGATGCACCGCCAGGCGGCGCCGGACGGGCTCATCTGGACCATGACCCGGCTGCGGGAGATGCTCCGCACGGTGGAGATCGCCCGCCACAACATGCGCGGCACCCCGTTCGAGGACGACCTGGCGCTGGCCGACTGGTTCCGCCTCCGCATCCAGGACGACCTCGGCTACGCGGACGCGACACGGGAACGCGCCCGGGAGATCGGTGCGATCACCGACCTGGTGATCCGGGAGCGGCTGCAGGCCCGCGCCGAGGCGTCCGAACGGCGCTGGGGCCGGTTCGGGGTGCTGGAGACGGCCGTCATCGGCACGCTCCTGATGATGCTGGCCGCGGTGCAGTCCCTGGGCTACAAGGTGCCCGTCGACGACGCCGCCAAGCCGTACATCGTCGCGGCGCTGGGAGCGGTCGCGTTCCTGCTGACCGCGTTCGGATTCGTCAGATGGCGGAGGAACCGTTGAACCCGTTGGAACAGATCGACCGCTACCAGCTGACCGAGAACCTCAAGGACCTTGAGGAGGGCATCGCCGGTCTTCGCCGTCTGGTGGCCCGCAGACCGTCACCGCAGCTGTTCAGCAGCCTCGGCAACGCGCTGAGCATGCGCCACGACGCCTTCGCCCGCCCGGACGACCTCCAGGAGGCCGTCCACTGGCATCGCCAGGCCGTCGCGGCGCTCGACGGGCAGCCCGGGCTGGCCGAGGCACAGGCCCAGCTCGCGCCGATCCTGTGGCACCTGCACCACCGCGAGGAAGCTCAGGCCCTGTTCGAAGCGGCACTGCGCGGCACTCTGGAGGACCGGTCGCTGGTGCTGACCAACTACGGGTGGGCGCTGCATATGACGTTCATGGAGACATCCGACCGGGCCGACCTGCTCCGCGGGCTCGAGGTGCTGAAGGAGGCGGTGGAAGCCACCGATCGGGCCACGGACCGCTACACCTGGCGGCTCGCACGGTACGCCAGCGCGCTGTTCGCCGAGGTCGCGGACCCCGCACGCAGAGCGGAACTGAACACCGTGCTGGAAACCATACGGCAGCGCTACCCGGCGGCATCCGAGCCGGTCAAACGCCAGGTCCAGGTGCTGGTCGGCTTCATGCTCGCGATGGGAGAAGTCCCTGAGATCCCCCAGGAGGCCTTCGACCATATGGCGAACATGCCGGAGGACCTCACCGAGGTGTTCGGCACCGGCCGGGAGGCCCAAGCCCGGCTTCTGGCCATGAACAGCAGCGTACTGATCGAGGACGTTCGCCTGGCCGGAGAGGTCCAGCGGGCGAACGACGCGGTGGAGATGTTCAGGCAGGCGCTCTCCGCGCTTCCGGACGACTCGCCGAGCCTGCCGGAGATTCTGGGCGGGTTAGGCGCGGTCCTGGGCCTGCGCATGGAGATGGCCGGGACCACCGACGATCTCGACGAGATGGTCGACGCCCTGCGCCGCGCGTGCGCACTGGCCCGGCCGGGCAGCGGCATCTACGGCATGGTCTATTCCGACTTCGGCAACAGCCTCGCCTTGAAGTTCCGGCTCGGCGGAGGCCTGAAGGCCCTCGACGAGGCGATCGCGGCCTACCGGCAGGCCATCGCCCTGGTTCCCGAACATCCCGAGCTGGCGATGGCCATGACGGGGCTCGGGGCCGCCCTCACCTACCGCTACGAGGTGACCGGACGGCTCGCGGAGCTGGACGAGGCCATCGTCCACCATCAGGCCGCCGTCGACCGGACCGCACCCGACCACGGCCACCTTGCCCTCTATCTGGTCAACCTCGGCTCCGCACTGCAGGAAAGGTACGAGGCCACGCGTCGTACCGAGGACACCGAAGCCGCCGTGGCCGCGCTGCGCGCCGCCGTCGCCGCGACGCCGGTCGGAAGCCCGTCCCGGCCGAGCCACCTGGCCTCCCTGGGCGAGGTCCTCGCGACCAGATACCAGGTCACCGGGCAGTCAGGGGCCATGGCCGAGGCCGTCCGCTATCACCGAGAGGCCGCCGAGACCGTCGATGAGGGCAATCTCCAGCGGCTGCAGGTGCTCAACAGCCTCGGACGCACCCTGGAGCTGAGCGGAGCCGACCCGGCGGAGGCCATCGCCGTGTTCAGGACGGTCAGGGCAGGGGCCCGGCCGGGATCGTCCTTCCATCGCAACGCCACCGTCAACCTCGCCGGGGCACTCCTCGACCGCGCGATGACCGGTCGCGCGCCCGTGCGGGCGATGGCCGAGCTCATCGCGGATCTGTTCGACGATCGGCCGCGCCGGAGAAGATTCCTCGGTCTCCTGAGCGCGCGTCAGGCCCCGTCCGGCGGCACTCCCGAGCTCGACGAGGCCATTGAGCTGCTCTCCGAGGCGGCCAAGGAGGGTTTGCCGGGCACCTCGGACGTCTACAGCCGGCTGGGTCTGGCCATGCGCCTGCGCTACCAGCTGACCGGTGAACCGAGGGCCCTCACCCGGGCGCTTCGGACGATGCGGGCCGCCGTCAGTGAGTCCGGCACCGACGGAGCGAGCCGGTCGGTCGCGCTGTTCTACCTTGCCGAGACCCTCCGTGACCAGTGGCAGCTGGCCGGCGACGAGCGCGTGCGCGAGGAGAGCCTGCTGCGGTACCGGCAGGCCGCCGAGGAGGAGTCGGCGTCGGCCAGTTGGCGGGCGACGGTCGGCCAGAAGTGGGGCGAGTTCGCGATGGAGGAGGACGCGCCCGCCGACGCGGCCGCGGGCTTCGGCGCCGCGGTGGCCGCGCTGGACGAGGCGGCCTGGCGCGGCCTCGGACGCGCCGACCAGGAACGGATACTCCAGGAGTACGAGGGACTCGGACGCGACGCCGCGGCGGCCGCGCTCCAGGCCGGTGATGCCCGTGCCGCGCTCGAACTCCTTGAGCAGGGACGGGGCGTCCTGCTCGGCCAAGCGATGGACGGCCACACCTCACTGGATCTCCTGCGATCGGTCGCGCCGGAATTGGCGGACCGGCTGGCCGAGATCCATCACTCCCAGGAGGCCGCCGAGCGGCTGGACCTCACCGAGGGCCCCGACGCGCCGCATCGCCTGGACGAGCGGCCCGTCCTGGCCCGCCGCCGCCGCGAGGCCCTCGCCGAGATCCGCGAGCTTCCCGGATTCGAGGACTTCCTGCGGACGCCCAGCAGCCGGAGCCTCCTGACGGCGGCCGAGGACGGGCCGATCGCGGTCCTCAACGTCAGCCGGTACCGGTGCGACGCCCTGCTGGTCACCGCCGACGGGGTCCGCGTCCTCCCGCTGGCCCTGACCGCGGAGCAGGCTCAGGCACAGGCGGACGCCTTCGTCGCGGCGCTGCAGGCCCAGGACCTCACGGGCATCCAGGACTGCCTGAACTGGCTCTGGTCCGTTGTCACCGGTCCGGTGCTGGACGCGCTGGGGCCGACCCACCGAATCTGGTGGTGCCCGACCGGACCGCTCACCCTGCTGCCGCTGCACGCCGCCGGGGAGGCCCTTGACCGGGCCATCTCCAGCTACACCCCGACCCTCCGCGCGCTGATCAGCGCCCGTGACCGGGCCCGGGGACCTCGCGCCGCGCGGCGGATGACGCTGGTCGGCCTCACCGAGACCCCGGGAGCGCCACGGCTGGAGGGGGTGTCCCGCGAGATCCAGGCGGTCACCGAGCACTTCCCCGACGTCGTGGAACTCCGCGATGGCGACGCCACCCACGACAAAGTCATCGCCGCCCTGACCCAGAACACCTGGGCGCATCTCGCCTGCCACGCCGTCCAGGAGATCTCCGAGCCCGCGCAGGCGAGGCTGCTCCTGCACGACCGCCCGCTGCTGGTCAGGGAACTGGCCGCACAGCGACTCGACCAGGCCGAACTGGCATTCCTGAGCGGCTGCGAGACCTCCCGCGGCGGGACGGTGCTGTCGGACGAAGCGATCAACATCGCCGCGAGCCTTCAGCTAGCGGGTTTCCCGCACGTCATCGGCACCCTCTGGCCCATCAACGACACGCACGCCCCCGCGGTCGCCGCCGAGTTCTACACCGTCCTCACCGCCGGCGGAACCAGCCCCCCGGACCCCGCGGCCGCCGCCACCGCACTTCACCTGGC
>NZ_SMKT01000065.1 GCF_004348735.1 Actinomadura sp. KC06 | reverse complement strand
GCACGGGGGGCTCCGGGGGGTCGCCCCCCGGGAGAAGGCGAAGGGTCCGCGGGAAAGGTGCGAAGCACCGACCACACGGACCCAGACCAGTAGCGGGGGCAGGATTTGAACCTGCGACCTCTGGGTTATGAGCCCAGCGAGCTACCGAACTGCTCCACCCCGCGGTGATGTTTGAGTCTATGGCATGGGGCGGGGTGCTGCGAACGGGACGGGTCATTCGCAGGTGGGGACGTCGCCTTTGCCGGTGGTGAGGGCGTTGATGGCCTGGACGGTGCCGTGGAGGGTGTCGGCACGGATGAGGCGGAGGCCGTCGGGACGGGAGGCGGCGGCGTCGGGGCAGTTGTCCTTGGGGGTGAGGAAGACGGTGGCGCCGGCTTTGCGGGCGGCGATCATTTTCTGCTGGATGCCGCCGATGGGGCCGACTTCGCCTTTGGCGGTGATGGTGCCGGTGCCGGCGATGAAGGTGCCCCGGGTGAGGGGGCCTGGGGTGAGTTTGTCGATGATGGCGAGGGAGAACATGAGGCCGGCGGAGGGGCCGCCGATGTCGCCGACGCTGATGTCGATTTTGAAGGGGAACTTGTACTGGTCGGAGATGACGACGCCGACGGCGGCGCGGTCTCCGTTGGGGGTGGCGACGGTCTTGAGGGTGGTGGTGGCGGGCTTGCCGGCGCGGGTGTAGGCGAGGGTGACGCTGTCGCCGATCTTGTGTTTGGCCATGGTGCCGGTGACCTGGGCGACGTTGGTGACCTTGGTGCCGTCGACGGCGGTGATCTCGTCGCCGGTCTTGAGGACGCCGTCGGCGGGGCGGCCCTTCTGGATGCCGTCGACGACGACGCGGGTGGTGACGGGGATGCCGAGTTCGTGGAGGGCGGCGGCTTCGGCGCTCTGCTGGGAGTCCTGCATCTGGCGGGTGTTCTCTTCGTCGACCTTCTTGGGCGACTCGTCGTCCGGGAAGATCGTCTCTTCGGGGACGATGGCGGTGTCGCCGGCGATCCAGCCGCGGAGGGCGGTGAAGAGGTCGATGCGGCCGCCGGGGCCGCCGCGGTAGGTGACGGTGGTGAAGTTGAGGTGGCCGGCGTCGGGGTAGGTCTGGCGGCCGTCGATCCTGATGAGGGGCTGGCCCTTGTCGTTGGTGCCGAGGGTGTTGCTCGTCGGACCGGGCATCAGCGCGACGTACGGGACCGGCATGGCGGAGCCGATGATGGCGAGCACGATGACTATCACGCTCGCGGCGGTGAGCGTGGCGGCACGACGGGACATGTCCGAAACTCTATGCGGTCGGGGCGGTCAGCACGCGCCGACCCATTCGTCACCGCCGTCGGCGAAGGTCTGGTGTTTCCAGATGGGCACGTTGGCCTTGAGGTCGTCGATGAGCTGCCGGCAGGCGGCGAACGCCTCGGCGCGGTGGGCGCAGGACGCGGCGGCGATGACGGCGAGGTCGCCTATGCGCAGGTCGCCGACGCGGTGGACGGCGGCGAGCCCGTGGACGGGATGGTCGGCGGCGACCTTCTCCATGACGGCGCGGAGCTGCTGCTCGGCGCTGGGATGGGCGCTGTAGTCGAGGCCGGTGACGGTCCGGGCGTGGTCGTGGTCGCGGACGGTGCCGACGAACACGGCGGTGCCGCCGGCGCCGGGAGCGGAGACGGCGGCGAGGACCTCGTCCACGGAGAGGGGCTCGTCGCGGACGCCGATCAGCCTGATCACGCTGTCGTGGCTCACGTTCCGCAGGTTACCCGGCGCCCGGCTCGTCCGGTTCGAAGGTGGCGGCGAGGGCCTCGGCGAGGGCGGGGACGAGGTCGGGCCCGGTGAGGACCTCGTCGTCGGTGTCGTGGCGGCGGAGCCGGAGCGCGGAGTGCCGGGCGCCGTCGCGGAGCACGCCGACGATCATGCGGACGTCCTCGCGTCCGGGGTGGGACGCGGCGTACTCGGCGGCTTCGGCGTCGTCCTCGGGGATGTCGTCCTCGGCTTCGGGCGGCAGGACGACGCGTTCCATGACGAGGGCGCAGCCTTCGACGGTGTCGGGCCAGGCGATGGTGGCGAGGGCGTCCTCGACGGCGTCGCGGTCGGGGAGGGCGGGCTGCTCGAGCGCGGCGAGGGTGTCGGCTCCGGGCGGCAGGCCGAGCTGGTCGGCGAGGTCGGGCTCGGCCTGGCGGAGTTCGGCGCTGCGGACGAGGGCGTAGAGTCGGGGCGCGGCGTCCCAGCCTTCTTGCGCCGAGTGGCGTTCGAGGTCCAGGACGACTTCTTCGAGGAGGCTCACGGGGCCCATCTTTCCCCCATTCGGCGCATGGACATGCGGGAACCCCCGCGCCAGTCGGTAAGTTGCTTCTACAGCACCGGCGGGCGCCGGTGGCGAGAATCTCGATCGGAGGGGTCAGTGACCTTCCGTACTCCCGGCTTCGGGCGCCGGCTCGGTACCGGACGGACGCGGCTGGTGCTGCCTTCTCTGGTGACGCTCGCGGTGCTCCTGATCGCGTTCATGGTCTTCACGGCGACGTACACGAATCTGCTGTGGTACGACTCCATCGGCTTCTCGAAGGTGTACACGACGCAGCTTCAGGCCAGGGTGGCGCTGTTCTTCGGCGCGGGGCTGCTGATGATGCTGCTGGTCGGCGCGAACGTGGCGGTCGCGTACCGGCTGCGTCCGGCGTACCGGCCGCTGTCGGTGGAGCAGCAGGGCCTGGAGCGGTACCGGGCGGTGATCGATCCGCGGCGGCGGCTGATCGCGTGGTCGCTGCTGGGGCTGCTCGGGGTGCTGACGGGCTCGTCGGTGGCGGGCCAGTGGCCGGTGTGGCTGGCGTTCCTGAACCGGACGCCGTTCGGCGTGAAGGACCCGCAGTTCCACAAGGACGTGTCGTTCTACGTCTTCACGTATCCGTTCCTGCGGCTCATCATCGGTGTGATCTTCGCGATGGTGATCCTGTCGATCCTGGCCGCGGTGATGGTGCACTACCTGTACGGGGGGCTGCGGCTGCAGGGGCCGGGCGACAAGGCGAGCCCGCCCGCGCGCGCCCACCTGTCGGTGCTGTTCGGGCTGTTCATCCTGTTGAAGGCGGTCGCGTACTGGTTCGACCGGTACGGGCTGGTGCATTCGGAGCGCGGCGTGACGACCGGCGCGTCCTATGCCGATGTGAACGCGCTGCTTCCGGCGAAGACGATCCTCATGATCATCGCGCTGCTGTGCGCGGTGATGTTCTTCAGCAACCTGCTGCGGCGCGGGATGATGCTGCCGGGCGTCGGGTTCACGCTGCTGGTGCTGTCGGCGATCCTGCTCGGCGGGGTGTATCCGCTGCTGATCCAGCAGTTCCAGGTGAAGCCGGACGAGCTGGCCAAGGAGCGCGCGTTCATCCAGCGCAACATCCAGTTCACCCGGCAGGCGTACGGCGTGGACGGCGCGAAGGTCGTCCCGTACGGGTCGCAGCCGGTGACGGACAAGGCGAAGCTGCAGCAGGAGGCCGACCAGCTCGGCGGGGTGCGCGTCCTCGACCCGGCCGTCGTGGGCGAGACGTTCCAGCAGCGCCAGCAGATCAGGCCGTTCTACCGGTTCCCCGACACGCTGGACGTGGACCGCTACCAGGTGGACGGCAAGCCGATCGACACGATCGTCG
Organism: Actinomadura sp. KC06; assembly: GCF_004348735.1. Classification (GTDB taxonomy): domain Bacteria; phylum Actinomycetota; class Actinomycetes; order Streptosporangiales; family Streptosporangiaceae; genus Spirillospora. The sequence goes on along the minus strand of NZ_SMKT01000065.1, from coordinate 41,525 downwards.
CGCTGCGCGAGCTGTCCGGGGCGCCCGCGGCGCAGCGGAGCTGGGTCAAGGACCACCTGGTGTACACGCACGGCTACGGTTTCGTGTCGGCGTACGGAGACCGCTTCGGCGCCGGAAACGAGCCCGACTTCATCACCAAGGACATGCCGGTCTCCCCCGAGCAGAAGATCAAGGTGGCGAAGCCGGAGATCTACTTCGGGGAGCGGTCGCCGAGGTACTCGGTGGTCGGCGGGCGCGGCCAGCAGGAGCTGAACTACCCGGACAACAGCAAGACGGGGCAGCAGAACAGCACCTACGACGGGGACGGCGGCGTCCCGATCGACTCGTTCTTCCACAAGCTGCTGTTCTCGGCCAAGTTCCAGGACAAGAACCTGCTGCTGTCCGGCGCGATCAACCAGGACGCCAAGATCCTCTACGACCGGTCGCCGCGGCAGATGGTGCAGAAGGCCGCGCCCTGGCTGACGCTGGACGGCGATCCCTACCCCACGGTGGTGGGCGGCCGCATCCTGTGGATCGTGGACGGCTACACGACGTCCAACAGCTACCCGTACTCGGAGGAGATGAGCCTCGGCGACGCGACCCGCGACACGATCACCGACACGCGGTCGGCGGTGGCGCGGCAGGCCGACGACCACATCAACTACATGCGGAACTCGGTCAAGGCGACGGTGGACGCCTATGACGGCTCCGTGCACCTGTACCAGTGGGACGAGAACGACCCGATCACGAAGACGTGGATGAAGGTGTTCGACAAGACCGTCCAGCCGCGGTCGTCGATCCCGCCGGAGCTCGAGGCCCATTTCCGCTACCCGCAGGACCTGTTCAAGGTGCAGCGGAAGATCCTCACCCAGTACCACGTGACGGACCCGTCGGCGTTCTACAACGGCGAGGGCTTCTGGGAGGTGCCGGAGGACCCGTCCGCGAAGAACCGGAGGCAGCCGCCGTACTACCAGAGCCTGCGGATGCCGGGCCAGGACGCCAAGTCGTTCTCGCTGACGACGGTGTTCAACCCCCGCGGCAACCCGCAGCTCGCGGCGTTCATGGCGGTCGGGTCGACGCCGGGACGCGACTACGGGCAGATCCAGATCCTGCAGATGCCGCGCAACGCGCAGCCCGCGGGGCCGGGCCAGGTGCAGAACTCGTTCGAGACGGACACCCAGGTGAAGGCCGACCTGTTCGCACTGAGACAGGGCGGCACGAAGACCGTGGCGGGCAATCTGCTGACGATCCCGTTCGGCGGCGGGCTGCTGTACGTCGAACCCATGTACACGAAGGCGGCGGGCGGCAAGGAGAGCCAGCCGTACCCGATCCTCGGCAAGATCCTCGTCCGGTACGGCAACGGCATCGCGGCGGCGGACACGCTGGAGGACGCGATGAAGCAGATCCTCGGCACCGCGTCCGCGGCGCCGCCGTCGCAGACGCCGACGGCCCCGGGCGGGCAGCAGCTCAGCGCCGCGGCGCAGAAGGCGATCGCCGATCTGCAGACGGCCGTGAAGGACTACGAGGACGCGCAGAAGAAGGGCGACTATCCGGGCATGGGCGACGCCTGGAAGCGGATCAAGGACGCGCAGGCCGCGCTGGCGGCGGCGGGCCAGGCCAAGCCGGCCGCGCCGAGCCCGTCACCGAGCCCGACCGGGACGCAGACCGGGTCGCCGAGCCCCTCCGGCTCGCCGCCGGCGAGCTGAGCCCGCCGAGCCCCGGGCCGGGGCCCAGCCCCGGCCGGGCCCACCGGCGACGGGCCCAGCCTCGGCGGGGTCAGCGGCGACGGGCCCAGTGGCAACCGGGTCAGCGGCGGCGTTTGCGGGCGCGGCGGATGGCGGCGGCCGCGCCGATCGCGGCGACGGTGGCACCCGCGGCGGTCGCCATCGTGGCCTCCTTGCCGCCGACGCGGCGTCCGACGACGGCGTGCCGCCCGGCGGTCTCCTCCATCACGGCGCGCAGCGCGGCGGCGTTGTCGTACAGGGGTTTCCAGCCGGCGGCGCGGAGCCGCGCGCAGTCCACGACCCACGGGTAGGCGACGTAGTGCAGGTCGGTGGCGGGCGCGGGCGTCATGCCGAGCCGGTGCAGCCGCTGCGCCATGCCGAAGGTGAGCGCGGCGGGCAATTCGAAGCTCCGCTTCCCGGTGATCTCGGTGACCTCGTCGGGGCCGAGCCAGCCCTCGCAGCCGACCGTGAGGGGGCCGGTGACGTCCTCGGTGACGACGATGTCCAGCGCGGACGCGAGGTCCTCGATGTGGCAGAACTGCCAGCCGGGCGTGCTGCCCTTGACCGAGAGCAGCCGCGGCGCCTCGAAGTGCCGGGTGATGACGGTGTCGATGCCGGGCCCGGCGAGCGCGGCGGGACGGACGACGGTGACGTCCAGCCCGGGGTGGGTGACGGGCGCGGTCGCGGCCAGCTCCTCCATCTCCAGGTAGTCCCCCGCGATGGACGTGCTGGCCTCGGCGAGCAGCGGCGCGTCCTCGTGCAGCGGGACCTCGTTGCCGGGCTCGGCCCCGTACACCATCGCGGACGTGACGAGGACCACGCGGCGGACCCGGGCGGCGGCGGCCGCGGTGACGACGGTCTGGGCGCCGCGGACGTTGTGGGTGCGGCGGTCGCGGGGGTCGACGTCCGGGGAGTGCTCGACGTCCAGGTTGACGATCACGTCGACGTCCGACAGCCGGTTGGACAGCAGCGGGTCGCGGATGTCGACGACGCGCCATGTGACCCCGGGCACGTCGCCGCGGTGCCCGTCGATGGCGACGACCTTGCGGATCTCCTGCCGTTCGGCGAGCCGGGCGGCCAGCAGCCGCCCCGCACCGGAGGCGGCGCCGGTGACGGCGACGACCGGGCCCTTGCTACGCCGAGGGCGAACCTTGCCCGTTGCCACGGGGGTGCCCCCTTCCTTGTGTACGCGACCTTGCCGGGACCGGCTAACGTTGCGGATATGAGCCCATCATGCATCCCAGGGGCAAACCGATGAGTGACACTCCGTTCGGCTTCAACCGTCCAGGCGACGGCGACGACGACGACCGGCCCCAGGATCCATTCAAGGGCATGGGCGGCGACATGGCGCAGTTCGCCGACATGCTGCACCGGTTCGCCGACATGATCGGCGGCCAGGGTGCGGGCGGCGGCGCCGGCGGCCCCCTGAACTGGGATCTGGCCAAGAACATAGCGCGGCACCAGGTGGTGGAGCAGGGCGACCCCTCGGTCGTCGACAGCGAGCGCCGCCAGGTCGAGGAGGCGCTGCGCCTGGCCGACCTGTGGCTGGACGAGAAGACGACGCTGCCCGCCGGGATCCGGACGCCGCGGGCGTGGAGCCGGTCCGAGTGGATCGAGCAGACGCTCCCGGTGTGGGCGAAGGTGTGCGACCCGATCGCGGCGCGCATGGTCGAGTCGATGGGCGGGGCGCTCGGCGGCGCCGGCGGCGACATCCCCGCCGACATGCAGGCGATGGCGGGCCCGCTGATCGGGATGGTCAAGCAGATGGCGGGCGCGATGGTCGGCGGCCAGGCCGGGCAGGCGCTGGGGGCGCTGGCCCGCGAGGTCACCGGCTCCGCCGACGTGGGCCTGCCGCTCGCGCCGAGCGGCGTCGGGGCGCTGCTGCCCGCGGGCGTCGAGGCGTTCGGCTCGGGCCTGGAGGTCTCCGGCGACGAGGTCCGCCTGTATCTGGCGCTCCGGGAGGCCGCCCACCAGCGGCTCTTCGCGCACGTCCCGTGGCTGCGCTCGCATCTGCTGGGCGCGGTCGAGGAGTACGCGCGGGGCATCACCGTCGACCTGTCGGGCATCGAGCAGGCCGTCCAGGGCCTCGATCTGTCCAACCCGGAGGCGATCCAGGAGGCGCTCGGCGGCGAGATCCAGCTCCAGCCTGAGGAGACGCCGCGGCAGAAGGCGGCGCTGGCCCGGCTGGAGACGACGCTGGCGCTGGTCGAGGGCTGGGTCGACACGGTCGTCAACGAGGCGGCGCAGGGGCGGCTGCCCGGTTCGGTGAAGCTGGCCGAGGCGGTGCGGCGGCGCCGCGCGACGGGCGGCCCGGCGGAACGGACGTTCGCGACGCTCGTCGGCCTGGAGCTGCGGCCGCGGCGGCTGCGCGAGGCGGCGAGCCTGTGGCGGACGCTCACGGAAGTGCGGGGCACGCAAGGCCGGGACGCGATCTGGGACCACCCCGACCTGCTCCCGACGTCCGACGACCTCGACGACCCGGATGGGTTCGTCCACGGCCGCGACGAGATCGAGGGCCTGTCCGACCTGGACCTGTCGAACCTCACCAAGGCCCCGGACGAGAGCGAAGCCAAGAAGCTCGACGAGAAGCCGGACGAAAAGCCCGACGACAAGGCGGATGACAAGCCCGACGACAAGGACGACGGCGACGACGGCTCGGGCGACGGCGGGTCTCGCGCATGAGCCTGTCGCGTGAGTCGCACGGGTCGCCGGTGACGCGGGTGAACGGCTGCCGGTACGGGCCGGGATCGTCCACGAGGGCGATCAGGCGCCGGGTCGCGCGGCGGAGCCTGTGCTGGCAGCGGCCCGTCGACCAGGAGCGCCGTCGCCGCCATCCCGTCAACTCTCGTTACCCGCGCGTGGGACGCACGTGACGCAGGGCGTTCCGCGAGGCGCCCTGTACGAGGACGCCGTGCGGGTCCTGTCGTCGTGGGAGGCGCCTGACGCCGGGCAGGAGGACGTCCGGCTCGGTTTCCTGCGGCACCTGGAGCAGTACCCGGCGGACGGGATGTGGCGCGAATGCGCGGCGGGGCACATCACCGCCAGCACCGCCGTTCTCGACGCGTCCCGTAACCGCGTGCTGCTGACCCTGCATGCGAAGTTCAAGCTGTGGTTCCAGCTCGGCGGGCACTGCGAGCCCGGCGACGCGACGCTCGCGGGCGTGGCGCTGCGGGAGGCGACGGAGGAGTCGGGCATCGGGGATCTGCGGCTGCTGCCGGGGCCCGTCCAGCTCGATCGGCACGCCGTCCGCTGCCACCCGGGCGGGACGTGGCATCTCGACGTCCAGTACGCGGCGATCGCCCCGGCGGACGCGCGGCACACGGTGAGCGACGAGTCGGACGCCCTCGCCTGGTTCCCCGTCGACGGCCTCCCCGAGCCGACCGACGACGCCCTCCGGCGGCTCGTGGCGCGCTGTCAGGAACTCAGCGGGTGACCTTCGAGGAGGGCGCGGGTGTTCTCCCAGCCCTCCAGCCCCGGGTCGAGAAACCGCAGGTCATGGGCGGTGCGGAGGCGGTGCCAGCCGGGCCCCTGCGGGACGAGGCCGGGGCGCGGGGCGGCGGCGCGCAGCCGGGCCAGCGCGTCCGGCGTGTCGAGATCGATGTCCTGAAGGGCCGCGGCGAGCCAGCCGGGCAGCGGCAGCCGGGCGGCGAGCGCGACGAGCCCGGCGGGACGGCCCTCGCCATGATCGTCCGGTTGGGCGGGGCAGGCGGCGGCCGGGGCGTGGCCGAGGGCGCGGAACAGCTTGCCGATCAGCAGCGGCGGCAGGTCGGGGGCGTCCGCCGCGACCAGCGCGGCCGTCCCGGCGCCGAGCGCGTGCAGCGCCGCGAACGCGCCCGCGAGCGTCGGCTCCCGGACGATCGGCGTGCCTGGCCAGGTCACGGCCTCGGCGTCCGGCTGGTCGGGCGGGTCGAGGACGAGCGCGGACGTCACCAGTTCGAGCCCGGCGACGACCTCGTAGGTGTCTTCGAGCAGCGCGAGCCGGAATGCGCGGGGGTCGACGCCAGGCGGGACGTCCAGCGGCCTGCCGGGAAGGGAGAGCACCGCGGCGAACCGCGCCGAGACACCGGAGTCCGGGGCCGGGGCCGGTTCGGGCGGGTGGGTCACCCGGCGACCTCGTGCGGGAAGTCGTCGCCGTGGTGGACGCCGTCGCCGGCGACCTCGTCGTCGGGCGCGTCCGCCTCAAGGGGCAGGTGCGCGGCGGCGGCGACGCCCTCCAGGTAGCCGCGGGCCCGGTCGGCCTTCGGGTAGTTGCCGACCAGCTCCCAGAAGTCGGCGCCGTGCCCCGGGATGAGCAGGTGCGCCAGCTCGTGGACGAGGACGTAGTCGACGACCCACCCCGGCATGCCCCGCAGGCGGGTGGACAGCCGGATCGTTCCGTCGTCGGGGGTGCACGATCCCCAGCGGGTGCGCTGGTTCGCGACCCAGCGGACGCTGGTGGGGTCGGCGCGGCCGTCCAGGTAGCGGCGGGACAGCTCCCTGGCCCGCGACTGGAGGTCGGCGTCGCTGGGCCGCCGGCGGCGTTCCCTCTCTTCGAGCCGCTCCAGGATGGTCGCGATCCACTGTTCCTCTTCGGTCTTGCTCAGCCTGGACGGAACCATCACCACCACCTTGTCGCCGTCTCGGTAGGCGGACACGGTTCGCCGGCGCCTCGCGCTGCGACGGACCTCAACGTTAGGGGGCACGCCTGAACCGTACTCGAAAATTTGCCTCCACCACAGGGGGTGTTTGACGTTGTCGCAGGTCAGGAGGTCTGTTTTTGACCGACGTTCACTCGCCCGTGAACCGCGGGACGCGCTTGTCCCGCTGCGCCGCGAGCCCTTCCAGCATGTCCCTGGACGACATCGTGACGGGCTGCGCGAGCGACTCCCAGCGCAGCGCCGCCTCCATGTCGCCGTGCCCGCCGCCGGAGAGGGCCGCCTTGGTGAGCCGGGTGGCGATCGGGGCCTGCGCGGCGACCCGGCCGGCGACGGTGAGCGCCTCGTCCAGCACCTGGTCGCCGGGCACGGCCTTGTTGACCAGGCCGTACCGCTCGGCCTCGGCGCCGGTGACGATCCGTCCGGCCAGGAGCATCTCGCGGGCCAGCGGCAGCCCGGCGACCTCGGGGAGCAGCCAGGTCGCGGCCATGCCGGGGTGCAGCCCGAGCGCGGTGAACGGGGCGAGGAGCTTGGCGCCGGACGCCGCGTACCGCAGGTCGCAGGCCAGCGCGAGGCACAGCCCGGCGCCGACGGCGTGCCCGTTGACGGCGGCGATCGTCGGGACCTCCAGGCCGCGGATCGTCAGCCACGTCCGGTAGAAGGTCAGCATCCGGTCGCGGAGGGCGGGGACGGCGACGTCGTTGGTGTCGGCGAGCCAGGACAGGTCGCCTCCGGAGCTGAACGCGCTGCCCGCGCCGGTCACGACGACGCAGCGCACGTCCCTGTCGCGGCGCAGGTCCTCGATCGCGGCCTGCCAGGCCGCGGTCATCTCGTCCGACATCGCGTTGCGGCGGGCGGGGTCGTTCAGCGTCAGGACGGCGATCCCGTCCGGGCGGCGTTCGGCGAGCAGCGGTTCAGGCATGGCCCGCACCGTACCGCGACGCCCGCCCGGTGCCCTCCCGCGGGCCAGGCCACGGCGTGAGAAAGCGCACACTTACCGCGTCGCCGCAGGTCAGATCGTTCCACCGTTCTTGACTCCGGCGATACTTGCGGGTGGTTGTGGCGTGAACGACAGCCGATCACCGAGAATGGTCCGCGTGAGCGATCTTCCCCGCCGCGCGGTGACGCGGTCAGCAAAGCTGGCGTCCCTCCCCATCGGCTTCGCGGGGCGCACCGCGCTCGGGATGGGGAAGCGGACGTTCGGCCGCCCGGCCGAGACCGTCGCGCTGGAGATCCAGACGCGGACCGCCGAGCAGCTGTTCAAGGTGCTCGGCGAGCTCAAGGGCGGGGCGATGAAGCTCGGCCAGATGCTGTCGATCTTCGAGGCGGCGCTGCCGCCGGAGATCGCCGGCCCGTACCGCGCCACGCTGACCAGGCTGCAGGAGGCCGCTCCCCCGCTGCCGGCCGGGACCGTCCACAAGGTCCTCGCCGAGTTCCTCGGGGACGACTGGCGCGACTACTTCGAGTCGTTCGACGACCAGCCGGCCGCGGCCGCGTCCATCGGGCAGGTGCACCGCGCCGTCTGGCACGACGGCCGTCCGGTCGCGGTCAAGGTGCAGTATCCGGGCGCCGGGAAGGCGCTGATCAGCGACTTCAACCAGCTCGCCCGCCTCGGCCGGCTGTTCGGCGTGCTGATGCCCGGCCTGGACGTCAAGTCGATGCTCGCGGAGCTGAAGGAGCGGGTGGTCGAGGAGCTCGACTACACGATCGAGGCCGAGTCCCAGACGATCTTCCGGGACGCCTATGACGGCGATCCCGACTTCTACATCCCCGAGGTCATCGCGCAGAACGGGAACATCCTGATCAGCGAGTGGATGGACGGCACCCTCCTCTCGAAGATCATCAGCGAGGGCGACCAGGAGACGCGGAACCACGCGGCCCTGCTGTACTGCCGCTTCCTGCTCTCCGGGCCGAAGCGGTGCGGGATGCTGCACGGCGACCCGCATCCGGGGAACTTCCGGCTGCTGGAGGACGGCCGGCTCGGCGTCCTCGACTTCGGCGCCGTCGACCGCATCCCCGGCGGTTTCCAGCGGCGGCTCGGCCTGCTGCTGCGCATCGGCACGATGGCCGACATCGACGAGGTCGAGGAGGCGCTGCGCCGCGAGGACTTCATCCGCGAGGGCGTGGAGATCGACGCCGACTCGCTGCAGGCGTTCCTCGCGCCGATCACCGAGCCGTTCGTGACCGAGACGTTCAATTTCAGCCGCGAATGGCTGCGCGACATGGCGGCCAGGGTGACGGACCTGCGTCCGGGCAATGTGGTGCGGCAGCTCAACCTGCCGCCCGAGTATGTGATCATCCACCGGGTGCTGTCGGCGGGCACCGGCGTGCTGTGCCAGCTGGAATGCGAGATCCCGGCCCGCGCCGAGTCGCTGAAGTGGGTGCCCGGTTTCGCCGACGACGAGGACGGCGAACTCATTTCCGGCTGACGAGCCAGCGAAAATTAAGCGGGGCCCGCGCATTGATGAGATGCGCGGGGCCCCGCTTCGCGCGTCCGGTGAGGTAGGGCCACCTGGACGCGCTCCAGACGCCCGCCGGGAGGCGCTCGTCCGCCAAACCATCCAAGAAGGGCGGACGGCGTCCTGCTACCGGTGCGGGCGTCCCCCAGCAGGTCAGAGGTGCACGTGCGTTTCGGCGGGTGCGACGGGCGCGGACGGAATGGACGGCGCGGACGGCGCGAGCAGGACGCGCCGCACACGCGAAGCCCTCGTCCGCGCGTCCCGGCGCGCACGCCGCAGCGCGTGCAGCCGGACGGCCAGCTCGTCGGGCAGGTCATGGACGTGAACGGACGGACGGGATCGGACGGACGGGTTCGCCCCGGCGGCCCGGAGGCGCGGTCCCTGCACGGGGGCCGCGCCTCCGGGGTCGACGGGAGCCGGTGGAGCCGGCATCAGACGGACACTTCGTCGGGCCGCGGGTGCTTGCGCGGGCGGCCACGCGGCCGCTTGCGCGGCACGATCACACCGCGGACGAACAGCTCGCCGCCCCAGACGCCCCAGGGCTCCTTGCGCTCGAGCGCCCCGGCGAGGCACTCCTTGCGGAGCGGGCACTCCAGGCACAGGGCCTTGGCGAGCTCGACGTCGGCGGGAGCCTCGGCGAAGAACAGCTCCGGGTCGGTCCGGCACGGAAGAGTGAGGTCCTCCTCGCTTACTGCGAGTGCCCCCTGCATCACAGTCACCCTTGTTCCTCTCGTTGGATCTCAACGGGCGTGTCGGTGGGTTGTCCTGGGCAAAGAAGAAGGCCGCGGATCCGGTGTCTGGATCCGCGGCCTGGGGGCTTGCCGGTGTGGTGCTAAACCGGTTGCCTCCAGGGGTACGGACCCGACACGTCACCCGTGACGGTGACGCCCACGTGGGCCGTGGCCGGAGCCTGGACGGTCATGCCTTCGAGAAGGTGGCCGAAGACACTGCGTCCCTGGTCCTGGATTCGCTGCTCAACGCTCAGTTCGCGCAGATCACGCAGATCGCGCAGATTCAGGCCGCGCTTGCCGCGCGGGTCGCGCAGGTCGCGCGGTCGTGAGCCGGACGCGTCCGCATAGGCGGACGGCGCGCCGGGGATCGAGGCGCCAAGGCATGCGGCGGTCCAGGACGACGCGGATTTCATCAACGTGTTGCTCACCGGACTGCACACCACCCTTCTGGCTCCTCGGGGCCGCACCGGCGGATCCATGATCCGCACCGGCGGGCCGGTTGATTGCTCGCGATCGAGCGTACGGGGCGTCCGCCGAATCAAGCAAGGTATTTTTGACCTGCGGTTTTGTGGGTGAGTTCACCCTTCTCCCGCGGAACCCGCGACGCCTGGCGAGCGTCGGAGACTCTCGGGATGCCCGTACGAATTGATCATTCTACCCGCCCCCGCGCCGCATCCGCCCTACACCGCCGGGCCGGATCCGGCCGCGTACCCCGGTTCGTCCGCCCGCCCGGGCTCGTCCGCCCGCCCGGTTCGTCCGCCCGGGGTCTACCGCCGGACGGACGGGCGGACCGCGACGCCGGGTGGGGCGGCCCGGCGTCGCGGTCGCTCAGGTCACCGGGTCCCGAGCAGGACGGACGGCGGCACCCGCGTCGCCACCGGCGGCAGCTCGGTGGCCTGCCCGGCGGCGCCCGGCCGGGTCGCCATCGCGCTCGCGTCCGCGGGGCCCCGCGTGTCGAGCGCCGGTTCCGGCCTCGGCTCGAACGGCTGGATGTCGCCCACGCACACCGTCCCCGCGGGCGGCAGCGTGCCGCGGACGAGGTAACTGTCGACGGCACCCGTCACGCACGTGGAGCTGCCGTAGGCGGTGTGCCCCCAGCTGTTGCTGGACAGCAGACGGCTGCCGGGCAGCAGCTTGCTGGACGACACCGCGTCGTCGTAGTTCGTGGCCGGGTCGTAGTAGTTCCCGACGAACAGGACGGGAGCGTTCGTCCGCCGGTTGAAGGGGCCGGTGTAGGCGTCCTCGTCGCGGACCGTCCAGGAGTCGCCGGCGCACTGGACGCTGGTCCAGGCCCACGCCCGTCCGAAGTAGGGCGCGCGCTTGTCGGACGCCGCCGTCAGCGCGGGCCAGTTCCCGGCCTTCTTCGGGTGCAGCCCATCGGTGCAGACGACGCTGCTGAACGCGTCGAGCCAGTTGTCGTAGGGGAAGCCCTTGGCGAGGACCTTCTCGGCGGCGTCCTGCTGCTGCTGGGCCTTGGCGCGGCGCTCCGCGATGCGTGCGGCGAGCGCCTTGCGCGCCGCGGCCGCTTCGGCCGCCTGCGCCGCCGACGAGGCGGGCGAGGTCGCCTTCCACAGGTCGGTGACGATCAGGTCGATGAAGAAGTAGCCCTCCGGGCTGTACAGCTCGCCGAGCATGAACGCGACGAGGTCGGCGTAGGTGACCTTCTGGCCCTCGATGTCGGCGGGCTTCGCCTTGAGCCGTTCGGCGAGGACGCCGAAGTTCTTGACGGGGTCGCCGAACTCCGCGAACGCGCACGCCTCCTTGCCCGCCTTGCCGCAGCGGACGAGGAGCTCCCGCAACGCCTTGTAGGCGCCGTCGGCGGACCGCAGCCGGTCGTCGAGGATCTGGTCCTGCGTCTTCTTGGTGCCGGTCCAGGAGACCGGGTTGATGATGCCGTCCACGGCCACGGCGCGCGTCCGGTCGGGGAACATGTTGGCGTAGTACTGGCCGAGCGCCGAGCCGTAGCTGAAGCCCAGGTAGGTCAGCTTCTTGTCGCCGACCGCGCGGCGTAGGACGTCCATGTCGCGGGCCACATTCGCGGTGGACATCGCGCCCGCCAGCTTCTTGCCGGTGGTGGAGCAGCCCTTGCCGAGGGCCTTCGTTGACTTGATGTAGGCCGCCTCCTGCTTGGTGCCTACGGGGAACGCCACGCTCAGCCCGGTCAGCGCGAGCGCCTGGTCCCTGGTGGACTTGAAGCAGGCGACGTTGTCGCTGAAGCCGATGCCGCGCGGGTCGAAGCCGACGACGTCGAAGCGGTCGATGACGTCCGGGCCGAGGAAGTCCGGCGCCTGGAGGGCCATGGCGGTGCCCTGCCCGCCGGGCCCGCCGGGGTTGACGAACAGGCTGCCGACCCGCTTCTTGGCGTCGCGGGCCCGCACCCGCAGGACGGCGATCTCGGTCGTGGCGCCCTTCGGGTCGTCGTAGTCCAGCGGTAACCGGACGGTCGCGCATTCGGCGCCGCCGTAGCACGGGTACCAGTCGGGTTTCGGCGTGGGGACGCCGTCCACGCGCTTCTTCTCGGCCGGGCTCGTCGTGTCGCCGGCGGGCGCGGCCCGGACGGCGGGGGCGCCGGGATCGGCTAGGGCGGGGACGGCCAGGACGGGCACGAGCGCCGCGGCGGCGCCGACGGCGAGCATCCTGCTTCTCAGGCGCATGCGTTTCCCTTCCGGGGGATCAGTGCCAGTCCGCGCACACGGCGGATTGGTCCCCTGATCCTTGTGCCGCGCCTCTCGCGACGTGATCCACCGGCAGGCCCCTCATGCGGTCTCGCGGATCAAACCCCAGGAGGATTGACGCGCGCCGTGATCGCTGGTTCGCCAGGCCCGGAGGCCGTTGCGCACGGCGGCGCGGGCGCGAAAGCCGCGGACGGCGGCCCTGTCCTGTTCCGGTCAGTCGCCGGTGACCCGGATCAGGCCCTCCTGCATGACGGAGACGACCAGCTCTCCGGAGCGGGTGAACACCTGGCCGCGGGCGAGGCCGCGGGCCCCGCCGGCGAACGGCGTGTCCTGGTAGTACAGCAGCCAGTCGTCGGCGCGGAACGGCCGGTGGAACCACATCGCGTGGTCGAGGCTGGCGCCCATCGTCTGCTTGTCGCCCCAGGTCAGCCCGTGGTTGAGCAGGACGGTGTCGAGCAGCGTCATGTCGGACGCGTACGTCATCAGGCACACGTGCAGCAGCGGGTCGTCGGGCAGCTCGCCGTCCACCCTCAGCCAGACCTTCGACTCCGAGGTGACGAGCGCCGGGTCCTTCGCCGCCTCCCAGGACAGCGGCGTCGCGTGCCGGATGTCGAACGGCCGCCGGGTGACGAACTCGCGCGCGGCGACCTCGCCGAACAGCGGCGTCATGCGGGTCAGGCCGTCGGGGAGCGTCTCGGGGGCGGGCGCGTCCGGCATCGCGGCCTGGTGGGCGGGCCCGTCCTCGACGATCTGGAACGACGCCGACAGCGTGAAGATCGCCTTGCCGTGCTGGACGGCGACGACGCGCCGGGTGGTGAAGGACCGTCCGTCCCGCACCCGGTCGACGGTGTAGACGATCGGGACGAGCGGGTCGCCCGGGCGGATGAAGTAGGCGTGCAGCGAATGCACGGACCGTCCTCCAGCCCCCGCCCCCCGCCATTCAACGGACGAGCTTCGCTCGGCAGGCCGGTTCACCGGGACGGTGCGTCCGGCCGCGACGAGCGCCTGCGCCGCGACCTGACCGCCGAAGACCCGCTGCCGCCGCTCGTCGGACGTGCGGCCGCGGAAGATGTCGTTCTCGATCTGTTCGAGGTCCAGCAGGTCGAGCAGCGCCTTCAGCGATTCCTTCACGGCGGTCAGTCTTCCCTATCGGTTCGCGTGATCAGGATCCCGGACCCGGTGCCGTGGCGGCTCAGCCGCCGCACAGGGTCAGGACGGCGTCGCCGTAGCGATCGAGCTTCACCGTTCCCACGCCCGGGATCCGGGCCAGATCTTCCATCGACTCGGGGCTGTGCTCCGCGATCGCCTGGAGGGTCGCGTCCGTGAACACGACGTAGGCGGGGACCTTCTGCTCCGCCGACACCTGGGCGCGCCATTCCTTCAGCGCGATGAGCAGCTCCTCGTTCAGCTCGGACGGGCAGTCCTCGCAGCGGCCGAGCTTGCGTTCGACGGCGGCGGTGAGCGGGCGCCCGCACACCCGGCACGGCTGCGGGCCCTTGGCGGCGCGGCGCTTCGTCCGGTCGGCGCGGACCGGGGTGTGCGTGGTGGTCTTGCCCGTCAGACCGTTCAGGAACCGGGACGGGCGGCGGTGCCGTGACCCGCCCGGCGACCGCGACAGCGCCCACGACAGCGACAAGTGAACGCGCGCCCGCGTGACCCCGACGTAGAGCAGCCGCCGCTCCTCCTCGATCTGCGCGGGCGTCTCCGCGTAGACGATCGGCAACGTTCCGTCGACGAGCCCTACGAGGAACACCGCGTCCCACTCCAGGCCCTTGGCGGCGTGCAGCGACGCCAGCGTGACGCCCTCCAGCGGCGGCGCGTGCTGCGCGGTGGCGCGTTCCTCCAGTTCGGCGACGAATTCGGCGAGACCGGCCTTCGGGTTATCGGCGGCCATGTCCTCGGCGAGCTGGGCCAGCGCGGCCAGCGATTCCCAGCGCGCGCGCGCCGCGCCCGCCCCCTCGGGCGGCTGGTCGGAGAACCCGGCACCGGAAAGGACGTGCCGGACGGTCATGATCAAACCCGTCCCGTCGGTCTCCGCGTCGGCGCCCGCACGCGCCGCGCCGCGCAGCCGCACCACCGCTTCGCGCACTTCGGGCCGCTCGAAGAACCGTTCGGCACCGCGCAGGACGTACGGGACGCCCGCCGCCGCCAGCGCCGCCTCGTAGGTCTCCGACTGCGCGTTGATCCGGTACAGGATCGCGATCTCCCGCGCCGGGACGCCCTCGTCGATGAGCTTGCGGGCCCGCCGCGCCGCGTCGTCGGCCTCGGCGACCTCGTCGTCGTACTCGTTGAACAGCGGCTCAGGGCCCGGCTCGCGCTGGGCGACGAGCTCCAGCTTGTGCCGCCCGCTCTTCGCCTGCTCCATCACGCCGTTCGCCAGCAGGACGACCTGCGGCGTCGACCGGTAGTCGCGGACGAGCCTGACGACCTTCGCGTCCGGATGCTCGCGGGTGAAGTCGAGCAGGTGCGAGGGGGACGCGCCGGTGAACGAGTAGATCGTCTGGTTCGGGTCGCCGACGACGCACAGGTCGTCGCGGTCGCCGAGCCAGGTGTCGAGCAGCATCTTCTGCAGCGGGTTGACGTCCTGGAACTCGTCCACGACGAAGTGCCGGTACTGCTCGCGGACCTGGTTCGCGACCTCCCGGTGCTCGGTGAGGACGGCCGCGGTCAGCTCCAGCATCCCCTCGAAGTCGAGCAGGTTGCGCTCGCGCCTGAGCTGCTCGTACATCGCGTAGACGCGGGCCACGTCCACGACCTCGGCGGGCGCCCGCCGGCCCGCCTTGACCGCCGCGGCGGGGTAGTCCTCGGGGCGGTGCTGGGTGACCTTCGCCCATTCGATCTCGCTCGCGACGTCGCGCAGCTCCGTCCGCCCGAGCGACAGCCGGCACGCCCGCGCCGCGTCCGCCACCAGCCCGATCTTCGAGTCGATGATCTTGGGCGGCTCGCCGCCGACGACGCGCGGCCAGAAGTAGGTGAGCTGGCGCAGCGCCGCCGCGTGGAACGTCCGCGCCTGGACGCCGGGCGCGCCGAGCAGCCGCAGCCGGCTTCGCAACTCCCCCGCCGCCCGCGTGGTGAACGTCACGGCGAGCACCCGCTGCGGGGACACGACGCCGGTCAGCGTGGCGTAGGCGATGCGGTGCGTGATGGCCCTGGTCTTGCCCGTCCCGGCGCCCGCGAGCACGCACACCGGCCCCTGCACCGCCTCGGCGACCTCCCGCTGTTCGGGGTCGAGTCCCTCCAGCACCGACTCAGTCGACATCCCCCCATACTCGCAGCCCGCCCCACCCGTATCGCCAATACCTCGGCATGTGGATAAGCACGCCCCTGTGGACGAGCGGAATGCGCAACGCCTGCCTACTGTTCTGCGATAAGCGGATCGGACGAGCGACAGAGGGAGACGACGCAGCGATGGCGACGCCGACGACCGACCGGGCCAAAGACCCGACCGGCCAGCTCACCATGTACACGACGTCCTGGTGCGGTTTCTGCCGGCGGCTCAAGCGCCAGCTCGCCCGCGACGGCATCGAGATGCTGGAGATCGACATCGAGCGCGACCCCGCCGCCGCCGACTTCGTCATGAGCGTCAACGGCGGCAACCAGACCGTCCCGACGATCCTCTATCCCGACGGCACGGCCGCCACCAACCCGAGCGCGAAGGCGGTCAAGGCGAAGCTCGCGTCGCTCGCCTGACCCGCCACCCGGCCGGCCGTCAGAAGGGCGGCATCTTCGGGAGGTCGCCGCCGTACCAGCGCATGATGAGCTGGGCGGCTATCGACAACGGGCCCGGGGCCACAAGGTCACCGGCCTCGATGGCCGTGCGGAGCTCGTCGCGGGTGTACCAGGCGGCGTCCAGGATCTCCTCCGGGTCGGGACGCAGCGGGACGTCGCCGTCCGTCCTGGCGGTGAAGCCGAGCATCAGGCTCTGCGGCAGCGGCCAGGGCTGGCTGCCCAGGTAGCGGACGTCCCGGACGGGCAGCCCGACCTCCTCCTGCACCTCCCGCGCGACGGCCTGCTCCAGGGATTCGCCCGGCTCGACGAAGCCGGCGAGGATCGAGCGGCGGTCCTCGGGCCACTGCGGGCCGCGGGCGAGCAGGATCCGGTCGGCCTCGTCGGCCACCAGCATGATCACGGCCGGGTCGACGCGGGGGAAGTGCTGGGAGCCGTCCTCGGGGCAGACGCGCATGTGCCCGGCGGCCGCCACCCGCGTCACGGCGCCGCAGCGCGGGCAGTGCCGGTGCGTCCGGTGCCAGTGCTCCAGCGCCACGACGTGCGTGATCAGGCCGGAGTCGCGGTCGCCCAGGAGCGCGCCGACGCGGCGCAGCCCGGCCGGTTCCGCCCCCTCGATGGCGGGCAGCGGGCCGGACGCCCCGAAGTACACGGTGCCGGACTCGTCCTCGCCGAGGAGCCAGCGGTCGCCGTCCGGCGCCTGCCCCGGCGGGACGAGGACGAGCGCGGGGCTCGGCTCGTACGTCACGAGCGACCGGCCGTCCTGGACGACGACGACGCGTGTCCCGGGGTCGGCCCAGGCGGCGTCCAGCCAGTCGTCGTCGCGGCGGTTCAGCGCGACCCGGTCGAGCGTTCCGCGCGCGAGCGCCAGCCATTCCAGGGGGCCGTCGTCCACCATCCGCCAAGCCCCCGATCACTCGTCGTCACAAGCCGTTCCAGGGGAGCATCGTCCACCTCGCCCTTTTCCGGCAACCCGGTCCCGGCGGAGCCTTCAGCGCAGCGCGGTCGCGAACTCTTCCCACAGGTACGCGGCGGCTTCGGCGCCCTTGAGGAGCAGCGGGATCTCGACCTTCTCGTTCGGCGCGTGGATGCGGTCGCCGTTCAGGCCGACCGCGACGAAGACCAGCGGCGCCTCCAGGATGTCGGCGAGGTCGGCCTCGGGGCCGCTGCCGCCCTCGCGGGTGAACAGGACCTGGGTGCCGAACGCCCGCTCCATGGCGCGGCGCGCGGCCTTGACCCCGGCGGAGTCGATCGGCGAGAAGCACGGCCGGACGCCGCCGGCGGCGCGCACCTCCGCCTCGACACCGGGCGGGGTGTGCTCGGCGACCCACGCCTCGAACGCCATCTGGACCTTGCGCGGGTCCTGGCCCGCGGCGAGCCGGAACGAGACCTTGGCGTGCGCGTCGCGGGGCACGATGGTCTTCGCGCCCGGTCCGGTGTGCCCGCCCCACATGCCGTTGATCTCGGCGGTGGGCCGCGCCCAGATCCGTTCGAGGGTGGTGTAGCCCTTCTCGCCGTAGGCGACGCGGCTGCCGCCCGCGCTCCGCAGCCAGTCGTCCTCGTCGAACGGGAGGCGCGCGAAGAGTTCGCGCTCCTCGTCGGTCAGCGGGACGACGTCGTCGTAGAAGCCGGGGAGGGTGACGCGTCCGTCCGCGTCGTGCAGCGCGGCGAGCAGTTCCGCCATCGCGTGGAGCGGGTTCGGCACCGCGCCGCCGAACGAGCCGGAGTGCAGGTCGACAGACGGGCCGCGCAGCGTGACCTCGGCGACGGCGAGCCCGCGCATGCCGGTGCACATCGACGGGACGTCGGCGTCCCACATGGTCGTGTCGCTGATGACGACGGCGTCGCAGTCGAGCCGGTCCCGATGGGTGCGGAGGAGTTCCGCGAAATGCGCCGAGCCCGATTCCTCCTCGCCCTCGACGAGCAGCTTGATCGTCACGGGCGGGGCGTTCCGGCCGGACGCGGCGAGCCCGGCGCGGAGCGCGAGCATGTGGAAGAAGATCTGCCCCTTGTCGTCGGACGTGCCGCGCCCGATGAGCCGGTCGCCGTCCTCCACGGGCTCGAAGGGGGCGGTGTCCCACTCGTCCAGCGGCTCGACGGGCTGGACGTCGTGGTGCCCGTAGACGACCACGGCGGGGGCGTCCGGGTCTTCGGCGGGCCATTCGGCGTACACGGCGGGCAGGCCCGGGGTCTCCCAGATCTCGACGGTCGGGAAGCCCTGGCCGCGCAGGTAGTCGGCGAGCCACCCGGCCGACCTCCGGACGTCCCCGGCGTGCGCCGGATCCGCGGAGATGGACGGAATCGTCAGCCACTCCTTGAGGTCGGCGACGAACCGGTCCCTGCCGGCCTGGATGTACGCCACTACGTCGTTCACCTGCATGCCCCTTCGCATGTCGTAACGTCAGGCAAAGTCTCGTCCGTCCGGGGGTTTCTGGGGCCGCGCGTACGGCTTCCAGGGGACGAGAAACTCACAGTAAAGGATTCCGTTGCCTAGGTCGCGGCATCACCTTGATCATCATTGACGATTCAGGAGCATCAGTTCTGTGAGGATGTTCTTTCGTGCGTGTTGTTCGTAGCGTTCGTGGGCCGTTGGCGTGCGAAAAAGTTTCGGTAGGGCGAGCAGGCCGTTGAGCACTTCGGCGCGTCCGGCGCGGAAGAACTCCTCGGGGACGAACGCGTACTCCTCGCGGACGGCGGCCGCATAGGCGGCGTATTGAGCCGGTTCCGAGCCGAGGATCGCGAGGTCCGCGTCGCAGAGGACTTGGCCGTCGCGGTCGTCATCCGCGGGAGCGTGCGTGGCGGTCAGTTCGACCAGGCGGACGACCTGTTCGACGTCCGCCGCCGGGAGGTCGGTGTCGGCGAGCATGCGGGCGGCGAGGCGGGCGCTGCGCTCCTCGTTGTCGGCGCGCTCGGGGGCGTAGACGGCGTCGTGGAACCAGGCCGCGAGGCGGACGGTGCCGGGGGCGTCGGCGTGGCCGGCGAGTTCGTCCACGAGGTCGAGGACGGCGGTGAGGTGCTCGCGCGTGTGGTAGCGGCGATGCGGCTCGCCGTAGCGGTCGTTCAGCTCCGTCCCGATGTGCCGGGTGTGCGGCCCGGCCAGCGCGACCCACCGGTCGACGAGGTCCATGGCCCCATCCTGGCCGATCGGGGTCAGGACACGCGATGCCACCGTCCTTGCCCCTGCGGACCGGCCCCGCCAGTATGGTTACCGCGAGTTAGGCAAGCCTTACCTCACTGACCGTTGTGGTTCACGCACTGGAAAGGCCGATCCGTGGCCGCCTCTCTCTACCTGGCCGCCGGGAAGACGACCGACTCGGTGACGCACGGCTTCCTGCCCGCCGCCGCGCGTCTGGGCCTGGAGGTGACGCTGCTCACCGACCGTCCGGCCGCCCATGCCGGAACGCACGACGGACCGATCGTCCAATGCGACGTGTTCGATTTCCGGGAACTCGTCGCCGCGGTCGACGGCGTGCCTGCCGCCATCTTTTCCAACAGTGACTTCTTGCAGGCGCCGACCGCATTGGCCGCCGCCTATCACGGGCTTCCGGCCAAGGACTGGCGGGCGGCGGCCCGTGCGAAGAACAAGTCGCTCATGCGACGCCATCTGGCGTCCATAGACCCGGTCTTCTCGGCGGACGCCCGCCATGTGCCGGAGGAGGCGCCGTTTCCGCTCGTCCTGAAACCGCGCGAGGGCGTCGCCAGCGAGGACGTGTTCCTCGTCCGGGACGCCTTGGAACTGACCACGCGCGTTGACGAAATCACTGCGCGCCGCGACGACCCGCTGGTGGCGGAGGAATACCTTCCTGGACGTCTCCACACGCTCGAAACGCTCGGTGACGGACGGGAACTGCGCGTCCTCGGCTCGTTCCGGACGACGCTCTCCCCGCCGCCCTTCTTCGTGGAAGAGCGCCTGGAGTGGACTGCTCCGCCGCCGGAAACCGCGCAGGTCCTTGAACAGCTCGACGCGCTGGGCATCGGTTTCGGGGCCTGCCACACGGAGTTCGTCGTCCACGAGGGACGCGCGCACATCATCGAGGTCAACTACAGGCTGATCGGCGACCACTGTGACTTCCTCTTAGCCGACCTCTTGGGCGTGCCGCTGTTCGAGCAGATCCTGGCCGTCCACCTGGGTGAATCCCTCGGTGACTGGGACGGCCCCAGTCAGCGGCACGCCATCGCTGAGCCGGTGATTGCCGACCGCTCCGGCACACTGACGGCCGCTCCTGGCTCACTGCAGATGGACGACGGCCCAGTGCGGCTCTCGTATCGCCCTCAGCGCGCGGTGGGGGATGCCGTCGCCGTGACCCGAACGAACCGCGATTACCTCGGCACCGTCCGAGCCATCGGCCCCGGGCCGGACGAGGTGAACGCCGCCTTGGCCCGCTTCCGCGCCGCCCACGACTGGACGATCACGTGACCGGCCATGACATCGAGGGCTCACTGGCCGCCCGGATTCTGGACGCGCTCCTGCGCGAGAACTACGCGGGCCTACGCCGTTTCATCGAGCAAAAGACACTGCGGCTTCCCCACCGTCCCGTGCGCCTTCTGCAAGCATGTCCTGCGTTTCTGTCCGAATTCGTCGTGGATCCTGCGCAGAAACTCAGGCTGAGCGACGTCTTCACCACCGTCCACGCCGTGGCGGACCCGCGGGACGACACCGCCGCTTTCGAGCGGGAATGCCTGGACGCGCTGGCGACGGCCAAGCTCCACCTCGACGCGCGGCCGGCGGTGCACCGGCGGCTCGCCCGCCTGCCCGACGAGCTGCGCACCGGCCCCGGGACGTTCTACGAGACGCTGGCGGCCTACAACGACCACCCGGTACATCCGACCGGGAGGAGCCGCGCCGGGCTGTCCATGGCCGATCTGAGCCGCTACGCGCCCGAGTTCGCGCCGTCGTTCCCGCTGCGCTGGGCGGCGGTGCGGAATCCGGAGCTGGCGGGGTCGCCGCCCGGCTGGTGGCCGGGCCCGTCCGACGTCGGCCTGGCCCCGGGGCTCGGCGTGCTGTTCCCCGTCCACCCGCTCGCGGTGCGGCAGGTGCGCGAGCGCCCCGGAGCGACCCTCGCGCCCGATCCGTACCTCCAGGTCGCGCCCACGCTCTCGATGCGGACCGTCGCCGCCGCGCCGCTCGACCACCTGAAGATGCCGTTGCCGACCGCCACGCTGGGCCTCCGCAACCGCCGCACGATCATGCCGGGCACGCTCCCGGACGGCGCGCTCGTCGAACGCCTCCTGCGCGACGTCCTGCAGCGGGAACCGGCGCTGCCCGTCCTTCTCGCCGACGAGCAGACGTACGGCCACGCGCAGGATCCTCTCCTCGGCTATCTCGTGCGGCGTTTCCCGCCCGAAACGGCGCGCGCGCACATCGTCCCCATAGCGGCGCTGCTGGCGGAGGCTCCCGATGGCGGTTACGTAGTCGAGCGGTGGGACGTCGAGGCTCTCTTCGACGCATACCTGTCGGCGCTGTTCTCCTGGAACGTCACGCTGTTCCGGTACGGCATCGCGCTAGAGGCGCACCAGCAGAACGTGGCACTGGTCCTGGGCGATGCCCCGCTCCGGCTCCTGGTCAAGGACAACGACGGCGCGCTCATCAACACGTCCAGGCTCCGCGAGCGGCTCACCCCGTCCCCCGGCGCGGACCCGCGCGACCTCATCGACCGCCGTATGACGACCAGCGACGACGAGGCGCTCGCGCGCGTCTTCGTCACCATCACGCTGCACCTGTGCGCCGCGGCACCGGCGTTCGGCCTGGCCGAGCGCGGGCTGCTCCCCTGGCGCACCGGACTGTCGCTGATCCGCGAACGGCTGGACGACGCGCTCGGCCCGGTCGACGCGTTCCTGCGCTCCCGCACGCTGGACGCCGACGCCCTGCCGGGCAAGGCCATGGTCACCGCCGGAACCCTCGTCGACAAGGCCAGGACAGGCGCGGCCGACATCAACAAGCACTACGGCCCGCCGGGCCCCAACTACCTACTGGACGCGACTTGCCCGTAATCGGAACCGCACTCACCGCCGTCACCGCCGACCCGGCCGACCTGGCCGGAGACGCGACCTCCACCGCGCTGCTCAACTGCCTGATCCGGGAGGTGTGCGCGCCCGAGGAGCAGGTCTGGCAGGACGGTGTCCAGCTCGTCGCGCGCCTGCCTCGCGCGGGCGTCGTGCTGCGCACGGGCCTGGCCCGTCCACCGGTGGGCGCGACCTACCGGCTTGCGCCGCCGTACGAAGAGCAACGCGGGGACGACTGGATCCGGCTCTCCTGGAACAGGCTGGCGAATCTGGTGGCGGGTGAGCTGGAACTGGCGACCGGCTGCCCGAACCCCGAATTCCTCGTTCAGGTGGATGGCAGCCACACCGCTCTGGAGGCGATCATCGCCGCGCGAGGCGAACCCGCATACGATCCCTACCCTGCATACGATCCCTACATCGACTCTGAACAATCTCTGGTGGCGGGTCACCGTTTCCACCCGTCGCCGAAGTCCCGCCAGGGTTCGCCGACTGACTGGCTGCAGTACGCGCCAGAGGCCAGGGCTCGTTTTCGTCCGCTGTGGCTGGCCGTCCCTGAACATCTCGTCGCCGAAGAGGGAACTCCAGAGGCGTTCACAGGTCTGGAGACCTACGGGCCTCGCATTCCGCAGGGCCGGAAACTGATTCCCGTCCATCCGTGGCAGTTCTCGCTGCTGGCGGACAATCCCGTCTTGCAGGAGGCTCTGGCGCGGGGTCTGCTGCTCAATCTCGGTCCGTCTGATGCCGAGGCGGTGCCGACGTCGTCCGTACGCACGGCGTACCTGCCGGACGCCGACGTGTTCTGCAAATTCAGCCTGGACGTGCGCATCACCAACTGCGTCCGTAAGAACGCCTGGTACGAGCTGGCCAGCGCGGCGGCCCTGAACGACCTGCTGCCGCCCATCTTCAGAAAGCTGAACTCCACGCTCCTCGCAGAGCCCGCGTACCGCAGCGTCACGCTCGCCGACCGCCGCCTGTACGAGGGCCTCGGGGTGATCCTTCGCGAGGGCATCAAGACGCTTCCCGGGACACCGCTCCTTGCGGGCGCCCTGGCCGACCCCTTCAACACATTCCTCGCAGACCTGCCCGCCCTAGCGACGCCGGAGGGCGCCCAAGCCTGGTGGGACGCCTACGTAGCCCACGTAGCACCGCCGGTCCTGAGCGCCTACCTCGACCACGGCATCGTTTTGGAACCCCACCTCCAGAACGTCCTCATCTGCGTGGACGGCGACGGCATGCCCATCCACACCGCGTTCCGCGATCTGGAAGGCACGAAGCTCACCGCGGGCCGCTGGGACCTGACGCACCTTCCGGCCCGCGTCGCCGAAAGCCTCACCTACGCCCCCGACCGCGGCTGGAACCGCGTCGTCTACTGCCTTTTCGTCAACCATCTGACCGAGATCGCGGCCGCGATAGCCGACCTGCACCCGCTCCTGGAGAAAATGCTCTGGCGAACAGCGAGAAGGCATTTCACCGCCCATGACCGCCATCCCCAGATGAGGGCCCTGCTGGCCGGGGTGCCGCTGCCCGCCAAGGCGAACCTCCGGACCCGCTGGTCCCGGTCGGCCGATCGCGGCGCGGCCTATGTCACCGTCCCCAACCCGCTCGTCGCACCCCGACCGCTATGAAGGAATACGCCCTCAACCTCGACAGGTACCCGGCCTACATCTACGACCTCGCCGGCCTGGAATCCCATATCAAGTCCATCCGCGCCGCCCTTGGCCCGACGGAACTCTTCTACGCCGCCAAGGCCAATCCTGACGTCGAGATCCTGCGGACCATCGCGCCTCATGTGGACGGCGTCGAAGTCTCGTCCGGCGGCGAACTCACCCACGTCCGGGAGACACTGCCCAAAACTCGCATAGCCTTCGGCGGGCCCGGAAAAACTCCTCAAGAGTTGTCCCTCGCGCTCCACGCCGACCGCATCCACGTGGAAAGCCCGAGCGAGCTGATCCGCCTCGCGGCCGAGGGCTTCGCGAACATCCTCCTCCGCGCGAACCTTCCGCTGAACACACCGGACGCCGCCCTGACCATGAACGGCCCGTTCGGCATGGACGAGGACACCCTCAACGAATGCGCCTACCTACTGGCGGACAATCCTCAGCTCACCCTCCGCGGCATCCACGCCCACCTGGCGTCGGGCCTGGACGCTCCCGCCCTGCTCGACATCGCCGACCAGGTAACCGAATGGGCGCTCCCGTGGCTGAAATCCCTCGGGGTGACCAATCCGGAACTGAACGTGGGCGGCGGCATGGCCGTCGATTACACGTCCCCCGATTCGCGCTTCAACTGGCAGGCTTACGGGACGGGCCTGAGCCTCATCCCCGCCAAGGTCCGCGTCGAACCCGGCCGAGCCATCACCGCTTACCACGGCTGGTACGTCACCGACGTCCTGGACGTGAAGACAACCCGCGGCGAGACCTACGTCATCCTGCGCGGCGGCACCCACCATCTGCGAACTCCGGTCACCAAGGGCCACGACCAGCCCTTTCTGTCGCTCACCGCAAGCGGCCAGAGAATCCCAGCCACCCTGGTCGGCCAACTGTGCACGCCGAAGGACGTCTTCGCGCGCAATGTCCTCGTCCCGCCGCTGATCCCCGGTGACATCATCGCGTTCACCATGGCCGGCGCTTATGCCTGGAACATCTCGCACCACGACTTCCTCATGCATCCGAAGCCGGCCTTCCACTACATCCGTTGATCCGGGGCGTCAGCCGGGGTGAATGATCGACACGATCTGCAGTGCCGCCTCTCCGAGCGCCCGATCACCGTCAATTCGGGAGCGCTCGGTGGCGCGCGCAGGCGTGATGCCGCGCGTGCACAACCGCCAGGCCGTGTCAGAGTCGAGTTCGATCAGCGCATCAGGCGTGCTGCGGGTTTCTCGCTGCAGTTCCCACCGCTCGCTGCCACGGACGCAGGCCCAGCCACCGAATCCGGAAACGACCACCTGAACGACCGTTCCCTCCGGTGCAGGAATGTCTCGCATGGTGTGCGGCAATGCCCGCATGAAGGTATCGAGGACGGGTCCGAGATAGCGCGGTTCCGTCAGCCCTGCCCGTCCGGTGGCGTCGCAGATCTGCTGGTGGTGCGTCCAGTACTCGCTGAAGTCGCGGGCGGCGTCCAGCCACACGGGATGCGATTCCGGACCGGCCCAGCTGACCGAACCGCCGATGGCGTCCATGTCGACGGTCTGCCAGAACTCCACGACCTGGTCACCGACGGACGAGAGCAGGTCCAGGAGAAGAATCGGGCTGAGACGCCGCGCTGCCGTCACCCATTCGTCGTTGATGCGGTCGATGAAATCGGGAAACGGCTCGTCCTCCCGGGGTTGGAGCGTCACGAACCGATCCCGCAGCATCGACAGGCGGCCCACGTGGTCGCCGAGTACATGGGTCGCGATGTCCTTGACGTCCCATCCCGGGCAAACGGTCGGGCGCGTCCATTCATCGGCCGTGAAACCGCGCAGCAGCTCGATGAAGGCGGCCTGCTGGCCCGCGAACAGAGGGCGCACGTCGATGGGCGGGCCGAGCCAGGCGCTCATCCGCGCGGCGCCCCGTGCCAGCGCCAGGACGTGGGGCGCGGACGGCCGGGGAGGTCGGCGCGGCCGGTGGCCCAGAGCAGGGTCGGCCACGGGTCGGTGTCGCGCGGGGCGTCCGGGAACAGCCGTCCGAGCACGCGCGCGCAAAGCCCGGCGGGCGGCTCCCACGCCAGGCCGAGGCCCTCCGCCAGGTCATGGGTGTGGACGAGGATCTCCACCACTCCCATCGCGGCGAAGCCCTCCGCGTCCGACGCCCCGAACACGTGATGGGCGCGGACGTCCGGCGGCGTGACGCGCACCATGGCGATGAGCAGCCCGCCGCACGCCTCCAGCACCTGCAGGAGCCCGCCGGGCCCGGCCTCACGGTTCGCGTGGACGGCGTTCGCGGGCCCGCCGGGCCGCCGGCTCTCCCAGACGAACGGCACCTCGCCGTCCATCGGCGGCGCCTTCGGCCCCAGCTGCGCCGCGTACGCGAAGAGGTCGTCGCTCAGATGCTCCACGGTCTCCCAGCAGTCCCATTCGAGGATCCCGGCCTTGGCGTCCCACACCTCCGGAGGGGCCTTCCGAAGGGCGTCGACGGCGAGTTGGACGGCCAGGTCGAGATCGTCCGCGGTGACGGCCTCGACGGAATCGGATGAACGCGGCATGATCCGACACTACCCAGCGGCTCCGCGTTCCCGAGAACCATTAAATCGGGGGAAGCGCACCCCATATCTTGCGGAAAGCCGGGTATGCCGTGTGCCGGGACTCGTCCGCGCGGGTGACGGGTCTTCGGAGGAGAGACGGACGCTGTGCTGCTGCTCGACCGGATGCGTGGCTTCGCGACCCTTGGGCTGCGGGCGACCCGCGCCGTCCGCGACGCCGGCGCCCTGCACCCCGTCCGACCGGACAGAGCCGTACGTCTGCTGCTTCCGTACATGCGCTTCGGGCCCGTTCCCGCGACGATCGGCGCGATGGCGGCGCTGCGCTTCCCCGACCGGACGGCGCTGATCGACGAACGCGGAACGCTGTCCTACCGGGAACTCGAACAGCGGGCGGCGTCACTCGCGACCGCGCTCCGCGACCGCACGGACGGCGGCCGGGTCGGCGTCCTGTGCCGCAATCACCGGGGATTCATCGAGGCGGTTCTCGCCGCGTCCCGCCTGGGCGATGACGTGGTGCTGCTCAATGCGGACTTCTCCGCCACGCAGCTAGGTGACGTCATCGAACGCGAAGGCATTGGGCTACTCGTCCACGATGAGGAGTTCGGCTCGACGGTCGACAATTCCGGATTCGATGGACAACGCCTCCTCGCCTGGACGGACGGCGACCCGCACGAAACGTTCAAGACGATCGACGCGCTCATAGCCGGCACGCAAGCAGAGCCGATCGCCCCAGAGCGGACCAGCCGCATCATCGTCATGACTTCCGGAACCACAGGAACACCGAAGGGCGCGACGCACGATCTATCGATTTCGTCGTTGCTGCCTGCGGCGCTCAGTCATCTCATGCGGGTTCCGGTCCGGTCGGGCGGGCCCATCGTGATCGCGCCGCCGCTTTTCCACATCCTGGGTTTCGCCTATGCGACGGTCGGGCTCGGCATGGGGATGCCGCTCGTCCTGTCCCGGCGTTTCGACGCGCGGGAGACGCTGGACACGATCGCGGCCTGCGAGGCGGAGGCGCTGGTGGCGGTGCCCGTGATGCTCCAGCGCGTCCTCGACCTGGAGGAGACGCCGAGAACGCCGTCCCTCCGCGTCGTCGTGTGCGGCGGTTCGGCGCTGCATCCTCATTTGTCGGACGCGTTCATGGGCAGGTTCGGCGACATCCTCATCAACGTGTACGGCGCGACGGAGACGGGCTGGGCCACGATCGCGACTCCCGACGATCTGAGAGACGCTCCCGGCACGGTGGGAAAACCGTCCTTCCGCCTCACCATCAAGATCCTGGACGAGAGCGGGCGCGAACTGCCCGCCGGTGAGATCGGCGAGATCCACACCGGCGGCGGCCTGCGGTTCGCTGGCTACACGGGCGGCGGCGGCAAGCGGGTGCGGGACGGCCTGACGAGCACCGGCGACCTCGGGCATTTCGACGAGGCGGGACGGCTGTTCATCGACGGACGCGCCGACGACATGATCATCTCGGGCGGGGAGAACGTGTTCCCCGGCGAGGTCGAGAGCCTGCTCGGCGGCCATCCGGACGTCGCCGAAGTGTCGGTGACCGGCGTGGACGACCAGAGGTTCGGCCAGCGGCTCGCAGCGCACATCGTCCGGAACCCCGGAGCGCGGATCACCGAGGACGAGGTCAGGGCGTACGTGCGAGAACACCTGGCCCGCTACAAGGTCCCGCGCGACGTCAGGTTCGTCGAGGAACTGCCGCGCACCAGCACCGGCAAGGTGAAGGCGACCGCCCTGGACGACGACTAGCGCGGCGCGGCCGGCCGCAGGCGGCTGGCGGCCCGCAGGCATCAAGCGGCCCGCAGGCGTCAGGCGGCGCCGGGGCGGGTCTTGGCGGCCATGCAGATGCGGGCGAGGTCGTTGAGGGCGTCGGCGCGGCGTTCGTCCAGGGAGCGGCGGTCGCCCGGGGCGGCCTCGGCGAGGGTGTCGATGACCAGGGAGAACACGGGCCATTCGGCGGGGCCGATGGCGCCCTGGAAGTCGACGCCGTCCTCGAGGTCGTCCACGTCGAGGTTGCGGGCGAAGGTGGCGAGGGCGGCCTCGGCCGCGACGACGCCGATGCGCATCGCCAGCGCGGCCGGTTCGCGTTCGAGGGAGCGCACGTTCTTAGAACCCATGTTCGACAACTTAGACCACACGGGCGACATTCGTCGAACGTTTGATCGAACGCACGCCCTATTCGGCGATCGCCTGCTGGAAGAGGTAGGAATGCGTGAAATGCAGGACGCCGTCCGGTTTGCTGGGGCGCATCCCGGTCGCGGGGCCTCCCGCCAGCTCGTCCTCCAGCTCCCGCCTGATCTGCGCGGCGACGTCGTCGGGCGTCTGCGAGAGCTCCAGCCACGGTTCCAGCGGACGGACGTGATCGAACCGCTCGGCGCGCTTCACCTCCGCGCCCGCCGCCGTGACCAGCTCTGCGATCTGCGCTTCGGTGAGCACGGTGCCGTGCGACGGGTCGCGGAGCCTCTCGATCCGGTCGGGGTCGCCGTCCAGCCCGTCCGGACGGACCAGATCGGCGATGATCAGCGCCGCGCCCGGACGGCTCACCCTGGCCATCTCCCCCACGACCGCCGCGGGGTCGGCGACCTGATGCAGCGAGAGGCGGGTGACGACCAGCGTGAACGACCGGTCGACGTAGGGCAGCGCGGCGGCGTCGCCGCGGGTGAAGGTGACGTTCGTGAGTCCCGCGTGGTCGGCGTCGCGCTTGCCCTCGGCGAGCATGGCCGGGGTGAGGTCGAAGGCCGTCACGTGGCGGACGCGGGGCGCGATCGCCCGGGAGACGATCCCGGTTCCGGCGGCGACCTCCAGCACGACGTCCTCAAGGTCGAGCTCCGGTTCCATGAACCGGACGAGCCGGTCCAGATGGCGGGTGAGCGCCGTGTTCAGCCCGGGGTCGGCGAATCCCGCGGCCTGCTTGGAGAACTCCCGTACGACCTTGTCGTCATGCGTCACCGTCACGTCGCCTCCTCGGATGGTTGCCCGGATCATCCCCGAAACCACGCACGGTGAACAGGGGTCGGCGTGACACAACGACGGCTCAGGCGGCGGGGACGGTCTCCAG
Organism: Actinomadura sp. KC06; assembly: GCF_004348735.1. Lineage (GTDB taxonomy): Bacteria > Actinomycetota > Actinomycetes > Streptosporangiales > Streptosporangiaceae > Spirillospora. The sequence goes on along the minus strand of NZ_SMKT01000065.1, from coordinate 12,348 downwards.
CAGCGCGGCCAGACCCTCCGCGTCCAGCAGGTCGGCCGGGCGGACGGTGACGTTGGCGCTGACGTAGTGGAAGGCCGCGCTGACCTGCCCGACGTCCACCCCGGCGAGTTCCGCCCACGCCATCCGGTACGCGGCGAGCTGCACCGACGCGAACCGGGCCTCGTCGCCGGACGGCGGCGACCCGGTCTTCCAGTCGACGATCTCGTACCCGCCGCCGCCCGACCGGAAGACGGCGTCCATGCGCCCGCGGATCAGCCGGTCGCCGATGATGGTCTCGAACGGCACCTCGATGTCGAGCGGCTCCCGCGACGCCCACTCCGACTCCTCGAAACGGGACCGGAGCCGCGCGAGCTGCGCGTCGTCGGCGGCGCCCTCGTCGGCCGCGCCGGGGAGCTCGTCGGGGTCGAGGAGGCGCTGCTGCCCCCAGCGGCTCTCCAGCCAGGCGTGGAACGCGGTGCCGCGCCTCACGTAGGGGGCGGGCGGACGTGGCATCGGGCGGCGGATCTGCCGGGCCAGCGCCGCCGGGTCGCGGGCCAGCGACACCAGCGACGACACCGACAGGTGCGCGGGCAGTTCGACCAGGAGCCCGTCGCCGCCGCGCCCCCGGTCGCGTTCGGCGAGCAGCAGCTCGACGTCGCGCGCCCACGCGGTCATGCGGCCCCGGTCGGCGTCGGACAGCCCCTCGTGACCGGCCCAGTGGCGCGTCCGCCCGGCCATCTCGTCCTCGACCATGCGGGCGGCCTCGACCACGGCCTCGTACCGTTCGCGGGACGTGGCGTCGGAGCCGCCGCGGTCGCCGGGCGCGATGGGCCACTGCGCCTCGTCGGGGTCGGCGAGCAGCGGGTTCGCGGTTCCCTCCTCCGGCGGGTCGGCCCACACGGGGACGGACCCGGCGCCGGTCACGCAGACCGCGTGGATCTCCTCCAGGAACGGCGACGGCCCGAGCGGGCGTCCTGACGAACCCCACCAGTAGCCCGTGGCGATGAGCAGGGTGGACGCGCGCGTCACCGCGACGTAGGCGAGCCGCCGCTCCTCGCGCAGGTCGCGTTCGGCGCAGGCGTCGTCGAAGGCGGCGAGGTCGTCCTTCTCCAGCCCGTTCAGCGGCGGCAGGTCGGCGCGGTCGCCGCGGAGCATGAACGGCAGGACGCGCGGGTTCGCGGTCCAGCGGGTGGCGTTCTGCGGCGGCGACGGGAAGATCGACCCCTTGGCGGGCGCGCCGTTCTTCTGCGGGACGGACGATAGGCCGGGAACGACGACCACCGGCCATTCCAGGCCCTTGGACGCGTGGACGGTGAGGAGCTTCACGCTGTTGGTCTCGCCGACCCGTCCGGCCTCCAGCCCGAACTCCTCCGTCTCGGCGGCCTTGAGGTAGGCGAGGAACGCGCCGAGCGTCGGGTCTTCGGCGTCGCCGGCGAACGTGGCGGCCGCGTCGATGAAGGCGTCGAGGTCGGCGCGGGCGGTGACGGGGTCGAGCCCGGACCGGGCGGCGACCTCGATGTCGAGGCCGAGCGCGCGTTCCACCTCGCTGACGAGGTCGGGCAGCGGGAGCCCGACCTGCCCGCGGAGCATGCGCAGCTCGTCGCGGAGGCGGCGGAGCCGCGCGCGGCCTTCCGGCGAGTACGCCTCCGGCGGGCCGAGGTCGTCGAGCGCGTCGACCAGGCTCCCGGTCTCCTGGTTCAGCTCGCTGACGAGCTGCCGCAGCGGATCGTCCGCGGTTTCAGCTGTTTCACCCGTTTCGGCGGCCTCGCCGGTGCCGGTCGGGGATTCGTCCGGCGGGGTCTGCTCCGGCTGGGCGGTCTCGGGCGGAGTGATGTCGCGGGCGGCGTCCTGGGCGAGGGCGCGGGCGCGGCGGCCGAGGGCGACGAGGTCGCGCGGGCCGAGGCGCCAGCGCGGGCCGGTGAGCAGCCGCGCGAGGGACGCGCCCGCCGTCGGGTCGTGCATGACCCGCATCGTGGCGACGACGTCCTGCACCTCGGGGACGGTGAGGAGCCCGCCGAGCCCGACGACCTCGACCGGGATGCCGCGCGCCTCCAGCGCCCGCCTGATCAGCGGGAACTGCGACCGCTTCCGCGCGAGGACGGCGATGTCGCCGTACTCCAGGCCTTCGCCGCCGGCGGGCGGGCCGCCGTCCGGGGCCGTTTCGGGGTCGGCGGCCATGAGACCGGCGATGCGGGCGGCGATGCGTTCGGCCTCGTCCTCGACGGTGTCGAACAGCGCGCATTCGACGCGTCCGCGCCCCTCCCGGCCCGCGCCGGGGATGAGCCGCGGCACGGCCTTCGTCTCCGCCCGCAGCTCCTCCTGGATCTTGGCGGCGGCGTCCAGGATCTGCTCGCCGTTCCGGAACGACCGGCTGAGCTGGACGACCGGCGCGGGCACAGGACGTCCCCCCGCGATTCCGGCCTGCGAAGGGAAGTCGTACGCGAACCGCAGCAGGTTCCCCGCGCTCGCGCCGCGCCACCCGTAGATGGACTGGCACGGGTCGCCGACCGCCGTCACCGGATGCCCGCCCGTGAACAGCGACTTCAGCAGGACGAGCTGCGCCTGCGACGTGTCCTGGTACTCGTCCAGCAGGACGACCGAGAACCGCGACCGCTCGATCATCCCGACCTCGGGATGCTTGTAGGCGATCCTCGCCGCCAGCGCCATCTGGTCGCCGTGGTCGATGACCTCGCGGTCGGCCTTGGCGCGCCCGTACGCCTCGATCAGCGGCATGAGCTGTTCCCGGACGGCCTGCTTGGCGAGGATGTCGCGCTGCGCCTTGAGCGGCTTCTTCACCACGGCGAACCGTTCGTCCAGCCATGTCCCGACCTTGCGGACGTCGTCGGCCGTCCGCAGATGCTCCGACAGGTCTCCGGCGAGTTCCATGACGGCCTTCGTCACGGTGTCGGGCTGCCATTCGATGCGGTCCATCGGCCCGTGGTAGGCGTCGACGACACGCGAGCAGATCTGCCAGGCGACGGCCGGTGAGATCAGCCGCATCGTCGGTTCGAGCGCCTCGCGCAATGCGTGGTCGCCGAAGAGCCGCGCGGCGTACGAGTGGTACGTCGACACCATCGGCTCGCCGTCGAACAGCGCTTCGCCGCCGAGCCGTTCCAGCTCGTCCCCGGGAAGCACCTCGCGCAGCTTGTCGAGCCGCTTCCGCACGCGGACGCCCAGCTCCGCGGCGGCCTTCCGCGTGAACGTGAGGCCGAGCACGCGCTCCGGCCGGACGAACCCGTTCGCGACCAGCCACACCACCCGCGCGGCCATCGTCTCGCTCTTGCCTGACCCGGCGCCCGCGATCACCGCCATGGGCGCCATCGGCGCCTCGATCACCCGGGCCTGCTCCTTCGTCGGCTCCGGGATCTCCAGCAGCCGGGCCAGCTCTCCCGGCGTGATCACCCCACTCCCCCCGAGCTGCGTGTCGACGTGCCCGCCCTCGGCGAGGCGGACGGATCAGCAGGAGCGTACAGAACCCGCCGCCGCTAGTCGCCGACCTGGCCGCCTTCGTCGTGGACCGGGCAGCAGGAGCGTACGGGGCACGTCCGACACTTGTCGTTGGCCCTGGCCTGGAAGACCTCGCCGGCCATACCGGTCGCGACGATCTCGACGAGCTTCTTGGGCCATTCGGGATCGTCGTCCTCGGACGGTGGCGGCTGCTCCTGCTCGCGCGCCTTGGCGGTGAACGCGGCCTTGCCGACCTGGACGAGCTTGGCGCCGCCCGGCTCGATCAGCCCGTGCCGCTCGAACGCGCCGAGCATCACCGCGTACTGGTAGACGCCGAGCTGCGGGTGGCGGGCCAGGTCGTCCTTGGGGACGGCGGTCGAGGACGTCTTGATGTCGATGATGACGGCACGGCCGTCCTCGTCGCGTTCGGCGCGGTCGATGCGGCCCTTGATGACGACGCGGCCGAGGTCGACCTTGAACGACTCCTCCAGCGCGACGACCTCGTTGGGGTTGCCGCGGTGCCAGTCGAGGAACTTGTCGACCATCCGGCCGGCCTGCTCGCGCTGCTTCTCCGAGTACCAGGAGCTGCGGAATTCCAGGTCGTTCCAGATCTCGTCCAGCCGTTCGGCGACGTGAACCTCGTTGACGCCGTCGTCCGCGCCCGCCAGTTCGGCGACCGCATGGATGACCTTGCCCATGGTGCTGTACTCGTTCGGCCCGCCCTCCTGCGCGCCTACCGCGGACGCGAGCAGCCAGCGCAGCCCGCACGTCGTGAACGCCTCGACCTGGGACGGGGAGATCGTGATGGGCTCGTCCTCGGCGAACGCGGGCCCGGAATCGGAAAGGGCGGTGATGGCGTACCAGTTCTCCGGCTTCGCGCCGCGCACGCCCGCGCGCGCTAGGCGGGCCAGGTGTCCGGCGGCGGCGCGCCGCAGCGGTTCCGGACGGGACGGGTCCGCGACCACGGAACGGAGGTCTGCGACCAGCGCGGACAGCGAAAGCCACCGAGTCTTCTCGTCCAGTTGCGATTGCTCGATGGCGCCTGGGAGGAGTTCGTTCAGGAACCGTGACGGCCGTTCCTCGGTGTCGTCCCCACCCACGGCAGTTACGAGGAGCCGTTTCCGGGCTCGGGTGACTGCTACGTAGAAGAGTCGGCGTTCCTCGTCCAGCATTTTGGCCGCCATGGACGCACCGGCCGCAGCGTCTCCTTCCGGCTCGGCCCCTGCGGCGTGCTCGACCAGTTCTTCAATACCGAGCAGCGACCCACGGAGACGCACGTCCGGCCAGACACCTTCCTGGACGCCGGCTACCACGACCACGTCCCACTCCAGCCCCTTGGAGCGGTGTGCGGTGAGGATCCGGACGGCTTCGCCTTCCGGCGCCTGTTCGGCAAGCGTGTCACCGGCGATTTCCTGGGACGCGATGTTGTCGACGAACAATTCAGGCCCCGCCTGCGGAAGCCGGTCGACAAACCGTGCCGCGTGGTCGAAAAGGGCCACGACGGCATCGAGGTCACGGTCGGCTGACGCGCCGCGCGTCCCGCCCTTGACGCTCTGCTCCAGCAGTACGTCCGCTTGCCCGCTCTCCTGCCAGACGGCCCACAGGACGTCCTCGGCACTGCCGCCGTCGTGAACGCTGCGGCGCGCTACGTCGATGAGGTGCGCGACCCGTTCGGCAGGCGCTCGCACCCTTTCGTGGACGAGAACAAGCTCACGCGGGTCGTTCACCGCCGCGACCAGAAGCTCCCCTAGCGGACGCTGCCCTCCCGACAATTCCTCCAGGTCGCGCAGCGCCCGCTTCAACCGGCGCATGGCCAGCGCGTCGGCACCGCCTAGCGGACCCGTCAGCAGGTCTTCTGCAACGACCTCGTCCAGGAACCCTTTCTTCAACGCCGCCCTTAGCAGAACAAGGAACGGACGAACGGCGGGCTCACCGATCAGGGGGACTTCGTCCCCCGCCACGACCACGGGCACACCGGCCTGGGCCAGCGCCCGCCGCAGAACCGGGACCTGCCTTACTGCACTGCGCACCAGCACGGCCATACGCGACCACGGGATGCCGTCCAGGAGATGCGCGCGGCGCAATTCGTCCGCCACAAGCGCCGACTCCTGGCTCTCGGAGTCGGCGATCACGGCGCGTACCTCGCCGTCCTCCAGCTCCTCCACCGGACGCAGCGCGCGATGCTCCGCGGCCCCCGCCGACCCGGCGGGCAGGCGCCGGGCGATCCGCCGCGACGCCGCCAGGATCTCGGGCCCCATCCGGCGGCACGTCTGCAGAGCCACGACTGAGGCTGGTTCGCCGTCCAGCGTCCGGAATCGGTTCGGGAACTCTTGGATGCCGCGCACGTCGGCGCCACGGAACCCGTAAATGGACTGATCCGGGTCGCCGACGACGACGAGGTCGCGGCCGTCACCGGCGAGGTAGTGCAGGAGGGCTTCCTGCGCAGGGTCGGTGTCCTGATATTCGTCTACGAACACGATGTCGTAGGCGTCCTGCTCCCGGATCCGTACTTCTTCGTCCGCGAGCATGCGGGCGGCCACGTGAATCAGCTCGCCGTAGTCGTACGTCGGGACGGGATCGAGCGCGAACCGATCCGCATACCGCTCCATGAATTCGCCTATGGCGGGCCAGTCATCGCGTCCGCGCATACGTCCGAGCGCAACGAGGTCTTCGCCGAAGACATCCCGCTCTACCGCGCGCAAGGTGAAGTCACGCAGTTCTTCAGCGAACCCACGTGTAGCCAGAGCGGCCCGGAGTCGTTCGGGCCAGCCACGAGCGCCGTCCGCCAGTTCGCCCTCCAGGAACCGCCGAACCTCTAGAAGCTGCTCCGGTCCCGACAGAAGGCGCGGCGCTTGCTCTTCGTCCAGGACGGCATCCCGGCGGAGCAGGGCGTAGGCGTAGCTGTGGAAGGTGAGCGCCAGGGGCGTGCGCGTCGTCCGGTGCAGGCGCCCCGTGATCCGCTGCCGCAGCTCCCCCGCCGCCTTGCGGCTGAACGTCAGGACGAGGACGCGCTCCGGGTCCACGCCGCGGTTCTCGATGCGGTCGACGACGGCCTCGACGATCGTGGTCGTCTTCCCGGTGCCCGGCCCCGCCAGCACGAGCATCGGCCCGCCGGCATGCTCCACCACCCGCCGCTGCTGCTCGTCGAGCACGGGCGGGACGGTCCGCGCGGGGCCCGCGCGGCGTACGAGACGGTAGGAAGCAGACGGCACAACAGTTCATTGGAACAGATCACCGGGGCGGTTCTGACCACAACGCACGCATGTCGCCCAAGAAACCCCGCGCGGCGGGAGGCGGCGGACGGGTCAGGACGGATCCGGCCCCGTCCAGCGGGCGCGGGACATGTCGACGCGGCGGCCGTCCGGGCGCAGCGGGGTGCCCTCGGCGCGGTACTGCTCGTGCGCCTCGATCTCGTGGCCGCTCGGCGGGCTGCCGTCCGCGCGGATCACCCGCCACCACGGCACGGCGCCCCCGTACAGGGACATCACGCGTCCGACCTGCCGGGGCCCGCCGCGTCCGACCAGCTCGGCCACATCGCCGTAGGCGAGGACACGGCCGGGCGGGATCCGCTCCACCGCGTCCAGGACGGCCTCGGCGTACTCATCCGGTTCAGACCACATCCGGCGATTCTCGCGGTCTCAGGCGGGCGGCAGTGGCGGCAACGACCCAGGCGGCGGTCCGGATTCAGACCCCCACGTCGGCGGCCCGGAGGGCCTGCTCGACCCCGACGGCCCGTCCTGCCCAGGCAACGGACCATTCGGCCGTGGCGGCGGTCCGCTCTGGCGCGGCGGCGGTCCACCTGGCGCCGAACCTGGAGCGCCATAGGGCGGAGCATGCGGCGGACCGCCTCCCTGCGTCCGCCCAGGGGACGAGAACAACCCGGGACCGGCACCCATCGGCGAACCCATCGCCGGGCCAGGGCCCAGCGGCGGACCACCGGCGAGCCGGGGATGGCGGCGGCGGAACGTGATCGCGATCGCGCCGGCCGTGACCGTCCCGCCGATCCCGGCGAGCACCAGCCCGATGATCAGCGGGTTGACCCAGCCGGGCCGCTCGATGACCTCCACCGGCTCGGGGTCCTCCTCCCCGAAGCGCTGCCCGGACGCCTTGCCCGCGGCCTTGCCGGACCCGGCGGACGAGGCCAGCGCGTCGGCCGCGGACAGCGCCCGGGACGCGTGCACCTCCCCGAACCCGATGTCGGCGTTGTAGCCGCCGGACGGCGCGTGCCGGGCGCTCTGGATCAGCGCCTGCGCGACCAGCGACGGCGCCATCTTCGGATGCTTGGCGCGGATCAGCGCGGCGATTCCGGACACGAGCGCGCTGGAGTCACTGGTCCCGCCGCTGGAGAAGTACCTGCCGCCCGGGGACGCGACGGGCACGTCCACGCCGGGCGCCGACACCAGCACCGAGTAGTTGCGGTTGGAGAACGGCGCGCGGGCGTGGCCGGGCTCGGTCGCGGCGACCGCGATGACGCCCGGATAGGACGCCGGGTAGGAGTACGGCGCGTATCCCTCGCCGTCCAGAGCGCCCGGGTCGTCGCCGTCGTTCCCGACCGCGGACACCACGACGACGCCCTTGCGGATGGCGTATCCGATGGCCGCGCGCTCGTCCGGGACCTCCTCGTCCTTGCCGAGCGAGAGGTTGATCACGTCGGCGCCGTGGTCGGCGGCGTAGCGGATGCCGCGCGCCACGGCGGTGTCGGCCCGCTCGGACGTCCGGTAGCGGCGGAAGCTCTTGTCCTCCGGCTCGCCGATCGCCCGGATCGCGAGGATGCGGGACTCCGGCGCGATCCCGATGATGCCGGAGCCGCCCCCGGCGCCGTGGCCGTGGCCCGCGATCAGCGACGCCATCCCGGTGCCGTGCTCGCGCACCGGCTGCGTCCCGGCGTCGACCTCGGCGAGCATGTTGGGCCCGGTGGTGACCGAGCCGGCGAGGTCCGCCTGACGCGGATCGACGCCGGAGTCGACGACCGCGACGGTCACGCCCTTGCCCTTGGTGATCCGCCACGCGGCGTCCATGCCGAGCATGTTCAGGATGGGCTTCTGCCGATCGCGGACGATGTCGGCCTGCGCGGGAACGGGCATCAGCCACGTCCCGGCAACCGCCGCCGCGAACACCGCCGCCACCGCCCGCCTCCGCGTCGGCCGCGCGGAGGGCGGCGGGGTCCGACGCGTCCCGCCCGCCTGGCGCCCTGGCATCCGCGCTCCCGTCAGCATTCCCACTCGGGTTCGTCGCAGTCCGGCAGGGCCTTGGCGGCCAGCGCCCGCGCGATCGCGTGCCCGACCTGCGGCGCGAGCGCGAACGGCTCGCCGGGCCGCGCCTTCTTGATCGCCGCGGCGGGGCGGCCGTCGGTCTGGCCGGACGTCGTCAGCACGACGTACGGGCCGCCCCGGTCGATGGTCCGGTCCTGCCGGGCCTCGTCGTTGAACCGCGCGGACGCCGTCCCGGGGAAGGGCGCCGCGTGCAACGCCGGACGCACCGTGCCCCGCCCGTCCAGCCGCTGCGAACCGGGCAGCTCCCTGTACGCCTTGTCGGCCTTCCACGGATCGGGGAACGCCACCACGCCGACCGTTACGACGATGCCCTGCAACTGATCGACGTACGTGGCGCGCAGGACGGCCCGGCAACCATGCCTTCCGATCGTCCTCGCGATCTCCTCGTCGACCGCCTGCGCGCAGGCGGTGTCGGGGACGATGCCCATCCGTGTCGCGTACTCGCTGTGGCCCGTCTGCGGGCGGTAGCTGACCTGCTCAGGGAAGATGCGTCCCGCGGGCCAAGCCTGCCACCGGCGCGCCACCTCCTTGTTCGCGGCCAGTTGCAGCTCGGCGCTGGTGGGGTCGCGGGTGAGGGCCGCCCAGGCGCCGGTGAGCGAGACCCCGGTGGTGATCAGGTAGCAGCAGGCGACGACGAGCGCGACGATCATCCACTGCCGTCCGCGCAGGCCGAGCACCGTCACCGGCGGCGGCCCCGGCGGACCCGGCGGCCCCATGTAGGGCGGACCGTACATCCCGGAAGGCCCGCCAGGGGGCATGCCAGAGGGCCCGGCGGGCATGCCGGGCGGACGGCTTGCGGGCATGCCGGGCTGCTGCGGGGGCCGCGGCGGGTGCGGCTGCTGGGAGGGGGGCAGGAACGCCACAACAGCCAAGATTATCGTTGCTTCACGACATTCCGCCCTGACATTGCAGTGAGGAGACCGTCCAGGGCGCCGGAAGCCCGGGAATGACCCAGCGCATGGCAAGGTTGTGCGGTGAGAGGACGAAGACGTCCCGCCCTAACACGCGTCAGCACAGGAGCACCCACCGTGTCGTTGCCACCTTTGGTCGAGCCCGCAGCGGAGCTCACCCGCGACGAGGTCAACCGCTACTCGCGGCACCTGATCATCCCCGACGTGGGCATGTCCGGGCAGAAGCGCCTCAAGAACGCCAAAGTCCTGGTCGTGGGCGCGGGCGGTCTCGGCTCCCCCGCCCTCCTCTACCTCGCCGCCGCCGGCGTGGGCACGCTCGGCGTCATCGACTTCGACGTCGTGGACGAGTCCAACCTGCAGCGGCAGATCATCCACCGCCAGTCGTCGCTGGGCAAGCCGAAGGTGGAGTCGGCCGCCGAGACCGTCCGTGAGATCAACCCGCTGATCGACGTGGTCGTGCACAACACCGCGCTCGACCGCGACAACATCATGGACATCTTCTCCGGCTACGACCTGATCGTGGACGGCACCGACAACTTCGCGACCCGCTACATGGTGAACGACGCCGCCGTCCTCCTGGGCAAGCCGTACGTCTGGGGTTCGATCTACCGCTTCGACGGCCAGGCGTCCGTGTTCTGGGCCGAGCACGGCCCGTGCTACCGCTGCCTCTACCCGGAGCCGCCGCCGCCCGGCATGGTCCCGTCCTGCGCCGAGGGCGGCGTCCTGGGCGTTCTTTGCGCGTCGATCGGCTCCATCCAGGTGAACGAGGCCATCAAGCTCCTCGCCGGCATCGGCGAGCCCCTCGTCGGCCGCCTGATGATCTACGACGCCCTCGAGATGAGCTACCGCTCCGTCAAGGTCCGCAAGGACCCGGAGTGCCCCCTCTGCGGCAAGAACCCCACGCAGACCGAGCTCCTCGAAGACTACGAGGCGTTCTGCGGCGCCGTCTCCGACGAGGCCGCCGAGGCCGCGCAGGACTCCACGATCACCGTCATCGACCTCAAGGCCATGCAGGACCGGAACGACGACATCTTCCTGGTGGACGTCCGCGAGCCCAACGAGTACGAGATCGTCTCGATCCCCGGCGCGACCCTCATCCCCAAGGGCGACTTCCTGAACGGCTCGGCCCTGGAGCGCCTCCCGCAGGACAAGAAGATCGTCCTGCACTGCAAGTCGGGCGTCCGCTCCGCCGAGGCCCTGGCGGTCGTCAAGAACGCAGGCTTCTCCGACGCCGTCCACGTGGGCGGCGGCGTCCTGGCCTGGGTGAACCAAATAGACCCGTCCCAACCCACCTACTAACCCACCGAAGGCCCCGAACCCACCACACACCGGGTTCGGGGCCTTCGCCAGTGCACTGGGGACGACATGGCCAACGAGAACGTAATCCGCTCGTTCTACAAAGCCCGCAGCGACGGCGACACCAAAACCCTCCACGCCCTCCTCGCCCCAGACGTCCGCTGGCACGAACCAGGCAACGAGGACTACTCAGGCACCCACCAGGGCCGAGAAACCGTACTCAAGCTGCTGGACGACCTCAAGCAAGCGACCAACGGCACCTTCACCCTGGAACCCACGGCCTTCCTGACAACCGACGAGCACGTAGTAGCCAAGATCCGCTGGTCAGCCAGCCGAGGCGAAACCCACGTCAGAGGCAACGAAATCGCGATCTACCGCCTCACCTCCGCCAAAATCGCCGAAGCCTGGTTCCACGTAGACGGCTACGACCCCAAAGCCCTATCCGAGGTCTTCTCCCTCCCCTAAAAGCCCCAGACAAGAACGCACCTCAGCGGCGATGACCCCGAGCGTACGAAGCCAGGTCGCCGCCAACTCGGAGTCATCAAAGCCCGGCGGAACCACCGGGAGATCATCGGTTGTCGATCCAATCCTGATGGTGCCATGGCCGAAAGGTGACGTGTTCGCCCTCGCCAGCACCCGCTCCCGCACCGAACAACAGGAACCATTCAGGCAGCACTTTATTAGAGGTCGATGGTGCGGCCTTCGATCGTCGTTATTAGCTCACTATGATGGACTGCAATCACCTTGCCAGTCTTTGCGGATACGACGACCACATCACCGTCCACCAAAAGCTCGCCGAAGCTGTCCCAATAGCCCTCAACGAAACTCGGGAATGCTTCCGCGCGCACGAACAGCGGACCGACCGAGTCCTTGAAGCTGGCGAAGGTCACCACGACCAAAAGACCTGCGACTCGGGGGAGGCAGTACTCAACGAACTCTTGCTCGACGGCGCGAGGGTCTCGATCGTTGATGGGAAATCTTTGCCAGATCTCCGGTCTCAGGCCAGGTATCTCATCCAGCTCAAAACTGCTCGCACCCTCTATCACATTGCTCAGTATGTCTTCCGCGCTCGTCCAATTTACGTGTCGCCGGTCCATCTCCACTCCCCCCACCTTTCGCGCCCCTCGATGAACACCTTGTCGACCACCTTCCATCCCATCCTGGGATCCTCGGGGTCCTTGAGGCGTCGCACGGTCACATGCGGCCCTTCATTAGTGTTGCTATGCCCCTTGGGCTCCCATTCGATATCGATCATTTCGCCGTCAGGATGCCGCCCTCGCCAGAATGTGGGCTTTCGCTGTTCCAGGCTGTCCAAGTCCCCACCGGCGGCGTCCATAGCATACTGGAGCAACTCATCATCGTTCTTTACGAATTTGCGGTCTGGCCGAGTTCCCTCATCGTCCCCACTGTAGTTGTGGGGGGTGAGCCCGAGGGGGTCGAGC
>NZ_SMKT01000421.1 GCF_004348735.1 Actinomadura sp. KC06 | reverse complement strand
CCGCCACCCCGGCCCCGGCCCCACTCCTCATCACCGCCAAGACCCCGGCGGCGGTGCGTGCTCAGGCCGAGCGGATCGGCGACGCGCTCGCGGCCGATCCCGAGCTGGACACCACCGCCGTCGCCGCCACCCTCGCCACCGCCCGGTCCACGTTCGAGCACCGCGCCGCCGTGACCGGTGAGAGCCGCGCCGAACTCCTCACCGGGCTACGCGCACTCGCCGACGGCCACACCGCCCCCGTCCACGTCCCACAACCCGGCAAACTCGCCTACCTGCTCACCGGCCAAGGAGCCCAACGCGCCGGAATGGGCCGCGAACTCCACGACACCCACCCCGCCTTCGCCCACGCCCTCGACCACGTCTGCGACCACCTCGACCCCCACCTCCCCCACCCGCTCAA